>OMID01000042.1 GCA_900299005.1 Oxalobacteraceae bacterium | reverse complement strand
TGTAGAAAATATTTGCAACGAACAACCGAAGCCACCGTCTAGCAACTGGACGCTTGCCATCGCCGCATAGTCCGCAGGATTCAGCACGGGTCACCCAGCCCCTCGCATCTACGGTCCCGCCAAGCACCCGCACTTTCGCCCACCGCCGCTCCAATCAGCACAGTGAGTGCAATCTAGTTCAAAGGGAAATTCAAGATGGCCTGCCCAGCACGACTCGAACGTGCGACCTACGGCTTAGAAGGCCGTTGCTCTATCCAGCTGAGCTATGGGCAGTCTGGGATTCGGAAATGAAAAACGGGTTGTCAGCTGACAACCCGTTTTTAATGGCTGGTCGGAGTACAAGGATTCGAACCTTGGACCCCCTGCTCCCAAAGCAGGTGCGCTACCGGGCTGCGCCACACTCCGAAGGTCGCCATTATACCCGAGAGAGCCTCACTTGCGGCTGACGTGTTGCCAGTTCTGTTACGCGGATATGCTGGCGGCCAACCGCTCGGCTAGGCTTTTTGCCAGCGCGGGGTCACGCGCCTCGACCATGACGCGCAGCAGGGGCTCGGTGCCGGAGGGGCGGATAAGTACCCTGCCGGTATGTCCCAGCTCGGACTGAGCACGCTCTTTCTCGCTGAGCAGGGCTTGGTTGGTTTGCCAGTCAAAACCATCCGGGAGCCTCACGTTGAGCAGCGTCTGGGGCCACAGCTGCATGTCGGCGGTCAGGTCGGCCAGGCTTTGTCCACTGTGCCGAAGCGCGGCTAATACCTGCAGCGCCGAGATAATGCCATCGCCGGTGGTGTGCTTGTCTAGGAAAAGCAAATGTCCCGAGCCCTCGCCGCCCACCAGCCAGCCTCGCTCTTGAAGCATCTCCAGCACATAGCGGTCGCCGACTTTGGCGCGTGCAAAACCCACGCCCATCTCGCGGAAGGCCGATTCGACCGCCATGTTCGTCATCAACGTACCAACCGCCCCCTCGATGCCGCCGTTCGCCAGCCTGTCCCTGACCATGACGTAGAGTAATTCGTCGCCGTTGAAGACACGACCCGAACTGTCGACCATGAGTAAGCGGTCTGCATCGCCATCCAGGGCGATACCCAAGTCCGCGCGTTGCGCTCGCACTGCTTCTGAGAGGGCATGGGGCGCCGTTGCACCACAGCCCTCGTTGATATTGAAACCATTGGGCTGATTGCCGATAGCCGTTACCTCGGCGCCAAGCTCATGGAACACATCTGGCGCGATGTGATAGGCCGCGCCATGAGCGCAATCGACCACCAGCTTCATGCCGCGCAAATCGAGTTCGCCGGGGAAAGTACTCTTGCAGAATTCGATGTACCGACCACGGGCATCGTCGATGCGTTTTGCGCGGCCAAGTTTGTCAGAACTCACGCATGCCATCGCTTGCTCCAGCGTAGCCTCGATCTCCAGTTCGACTGCATCAGGCAGTTTGTTGCCTTGCGCTGAAAAAAACTTGATGCCATTGTCCTGATAAGGATTATGCGATGCAGAGAGCACCACACCCGCGGACAATCTCAGCGCTCTGGTCAGGTAGGCGACTGCGGGGGTCGGCACAGGTCCGGCCAGCTTCACATCTACACCCGCTGCAGTGAGCCCTGCTTCAAGTGCGGCCTCGAGCATGTAGCCGGAAATGCGCGTGTCTTTTCCGATCAGAACAGTTGGACGGCCTGTGCCCGGTGCTTCGCTGCGCGCCAGCACCTTGCCGGCAGCATAACCAAGTCGCATCACGAAATCGGGCGTGATCGGCAAACTGCCGACGCTGCCGCGTATGCCATCGGTACCGAAATATTTTCTTGCCATGATGTCCTGTTATTGCGTTAATCGTTCTGTGTTTCTTTGCGCTGCACTGCTTGCAGCCTGCCAGACGGCCAGTGCATCCACAGTGTCGGCCACATCATGCACACGCACGATACGCGCCCCCTGCTGCACTGCAAACAACACTGCTGCCAAGCTGCCCGCCACACGCTCTGCGGCAGGCTTGCCGGTCAGCTTGCCAATCATGGATTTGCGCGACAAGCCCGCGAGCAAAGGCATGCCCACGACCGACTGCATCTCCCCCAGACGAGACAGCAGAGTCAGGTTGTGATCAAGCGTCTTGCCAAAACCGAAGCCGGGATCGATGCACAAACGCTGGCGGCTGATACCTGATGCCAGCGCCTCCTCACAACGCTGCATCAGAAAATGACTGACTTCGCCGAACACGTCCACGTAATGAGGGGCCTGTTGCATAGTCTGCGGCTCGCCCTGCATGTGCATGATACATAACGCGCAATCGCTGTCTCTGAGCAGGCGTAAACTGCCCTCGGCGCGAAATCCGTTGATGTCGTTGATCATGTCTGCGCCTGCCTCAATGGCCTCGCGCATCACTTCGGGTCGACGGGTATCAATCGATAATGGTTTTCCCGCATCGCGAAGTGCGTAAATAACAGGCATGACCCGCTTGAGCTCTTCTTCGACGGGTACGGGTGGCGCCCCGGGACGGGTGGACTCCCCGCCAATATCGATGATGTCAACCCCCGATTCAATCATGTGCTCGGCCTGCGTGATGGCAGTATCGAGTGACGAAAAACGCCCACCGTCAGAGAATGAATCCGGTGTGACATTGAGCACCCCCATGACCAGCGGACGGAAGGAGGGGCCGTCAATCACTAGCCGATATCGACCGCACCGAAGCGTATGGAGAGAAAAATCGGTCACAAAACTAGGAAAGCAAGTACGTGCGTAGAGATCTTAAACAAACGGGGTGAGGATCACTCCTCACCCCGCTCGGACTTATCACTCAGGTCGCTTCGGCTTCAGGCTGGTGCGGTTGCAGGCGCAACCCCGCCGCCGGATGAATCACCACTGGCACGCGGCGCGGGCACGACCTTAGGAGGACGAGGTTCGCGGCCAGCCATGATGTCATTGATCTGATCAGCATCGATAGTTTCCCATTCGAGCAAAGCCTTGGCCATGGCCTCTACCTTGTCTCGATTACGCTCCAGCAGACTGCGCGACAGCGCATACTGATCGTCGAGGATATTCCGAATCTCGGTATCGACCTTCTGCTGCGTGGCCTCGGAGACGGTTTTGGCGGACATGCGGCCGAAGTAAGAGTCCTGATCGGTATCTTCATAGACCATGGTGCCCAGCGTTTCGGACATGCCAAAACGGGTGACCATGGCGCGCGCCATCTTGGTCGCGCGCTCGAAGTCATTGGAAGCGCCGGTCGACATCGTGTTCATGAAGATCTCTTCGGCGATACGACCACCGAAGAGAATTGCGATGTCTTCGAGCATCTTGTCCTTGTACATGTTCACACGGTCGTGCTCAGGAAGTTGCCAGGTAAGGCCCAGGGCCATACCACGCGGCATGATGGTGACCTTGTGCACCGGGTCAGCCTTGGGCAGCAGCTTGGCAACGACTGCGTGACCTGACTCGTGGTAGGCCGTGTTGCGACGCTCTTCCTCACGCATGACGGCCGACTTGCGCTCGGGTCCCATGACAATTTTGTCTTTCGCATCTTCGAAATCCTGCATCTCGACCAGACGCTTGTTGCGACGCGCTGCGAACAAGGCTGCTTCATTGACCAGATTGGCAAGATCAGCGCCCGAGAAACCCGGCGTGCCACGGGCCAGAACATCTGCCTTGACGTCGGGGGCGATCGGTACCTTGCGCATGTGAACCATCAGAATCTGCTCACGACCGCGAATATCGGGCAGCCCGACAACTACCTGACGGTCAAAGCGACCCGGACGGAGGAGCGCCTTGTCTAGCACGTCGGAACGGTTGGTGGCTGCGATCACGATCACCCCGGAGTTGGCCTCGAAGCCATCCATCTCGACCAGCAGCTGGTTGAGGGTCTGTTCGCGCTCGTCATTGCCCCCACCCATGCCCGCACCGCGATGCCGACCCACAGCGTCGATTTCGTCGATGAAGATGATGCAGGGCGAATGCTTCTTCGCATTCTCGAACATGTCACGAACCCGCGATGCGCCGACGCCGACAAACATCTCGACAAAATCGGAACCGGAAATCGTAAAGAACGGGACCTTGGCTTCACCGGCGATCGCCCGCGCGAGCAAGGTCTTGCCGGTACCCGGAGGCCCCACCATCAGCACACCGCGCGGAATACGGCCACCGAGCTTTTGAAATTTAGTCGGATCGCGCAGAAATTCAACCAGTTCCCCCACTTCGTCCTTGGCCTCGTCGCAGCCGGCCACGTCAGCGAAAGTGACCGCATTCTGGCTTTCATCCAGCATGCGCGCTTTGGATTTGCCAAACGAGAAGGCGCCGCCCTTGCCTCCGCCCTGCATCTGGCGCATGAAAAAAATCCACACTCCGATCAGCAACAGCATCGGGAACCAGGAAATGAATATCTGGGAGAGGAAGGACGGTGGCTCGGGCTGCCTGACATCGAACTTGACGCCGTTGTTCACAAGATCGCCTACCAGGCCACGATCCAGATTGGTCGTAGTGGCCTTGATCTTCTTGCCATCGGTCGTGATCGCGACAATCGTCCGATCTTCAATCGTCGCTTCGCGGATGTGCTGCGCCTTGACCTCTTCGAGAAAATCCGAATAGGCAATCGGCGTCGCACCGCCGCTTAGTCCGCGCTCATCGAACTGTTTGAAAACCGTGAAAAGCACCAGGGCAATAACTACCCAGATGGCCGCTTTGGAAAACATGTTGTTCACTAAAACTCCTTCCTGCGGACTGGCACGGGCCGCCTGTCTGGCCGCCTTTTTGCAATCCTGTATGACGCGAGTAAATTCTACTCGTAATAACCTTGACTTGCCAGCAAGGATCTGAGGCTAAATCCCTGATTTTTCAAGTATTGAAGAGGCTGAACTGCACTTGGCGACGCCCACCGCAAGTCACTGGGCGGCTCGGGCCGAGGGGCCGACATCATACCGGGTTGCGCACCCCGCGACCGAGCAGGAACACCTCGGAAGACTTGTCGCGGCTAGCCTTGGGCTTCTTGGGGCTGACCGATTTGAACTCCTGACGGAATTTTTCGACGATCTGGGTATATCCACTGGCATTAAAACATTTGACGAGCAGGCATCCTGAAGGTTTCAGGTGGTGGCGGGCAAAATCTATTGCCAAATCGATTATATCCTCGACACGGGCAGCATCAGTGGCGGCAATGCCTGACAAATTGGGCGCCATGTCCGAAAGCACGAGGTCGACCTGGCGCCCGTCCAGAACGCCCGCCAACTGCGCCAGCACCTCAGTCTCCCGGAAGTCGCCCTGAATGAAGGTGACGTCTGCCACAGGCTCCATCTCCAGCATGTCCAAGGCGACGATCACGCCGTGGATGCCCCCGCCTTCCTTGCCTGCCAGCTTGCGCCTGACGTACTGGCTCCAGCTACCGGGCGTGCTGCCCAGATCGACAATCACCTGACCGGGTTTGATGAGTTTTTCTTCCTCATCAATTTCTTTCAGCTTGTAGGCAGCGCGCGCCCGATAGCCTTCCTTCTGGGCCAGCTTCACATAAGGATCGTTGATGTGATCATGCAACCAGTTCTTGTTCAGTTTGTTCTTTGCCATTCACGTAGAATACCGGTTTTGGAAGAAACTCATGTTGACACTGACTCCCGCCGAGCGCAGCGCACTCCGCTCCGAAGCCCACGCCCTTGATCCAGTGGTGATGATCGGCGACAGCGGTCTGACAGCCGCTGTGCTCAAGGAAATTGAGGCCAGTCTGAATGCGCATGGCCTGATCAAGGTTCGCGTTCTCGGTGATGACCGCGACGAGCGCATCAGTCATTACGAGACCATCTGCGAAAAACTCGATGCCGCGCCCGTGCAGCACATCGGCAAACTGCTGGTGATTTATCGCCCCAAGAAAGAGAAACTCAAGGAACCCAAGCCTGGCCGCGGAAAAGGCTTGCGGGACGTGGTGATCATCAAGACGAATCCGAGCAAAAAACCCACCATCAAGAAACTCCTCGTCAAGGGCAATGAAAGGGTGACCGCAGGCGGGAACGTCAAACGGGCAAAAGTCCGACAAACCAGCAAGAAAAAGCGGGCGCTGGTCGATTGAGTGCGCACTGAATATCGCCAACTCCCGAGCAAACAGCTCATCTGCATTGACCACTGCCCGAGACGGGATGCGGCTGAAAATCTCTCGCTGATCAACCCAGTGGTCAGCCTCAAGGGCATCATCGAGCGGCACTATCCCTTTCGTGTCTGTACGCCAGAATCGACGACGATTTATTTCAAGCCCGGATCAAGCATTTATCTGGCTACTATTTTCTCTGTCGGCAGCCACATGAAAAGTAATCCTGGCACGAACGCGGTGATCACTACCCCTGCTCAGCGCATGAACGCCACACCAGCACTGCCGCCAGCAAGCTCTGAATGAGGTAGACGACACTGGCAATGCCATGCAACAGGCCAAAGCGCGTGCGCATTGCATCGTTCATCACACCCCCTGACGCTGCCTCGGCTGCCCGTATCTCGGCCATGAAAGGCTGGAGCGCAAAGTAACCGATCAATACGCACAACAGCATACCGATCACCAGTCGTGAACCATTGTTGCGCAATATGCGATTGGGTTCGGCTCTGAAAATGGTCAGCAACAGCAGCCCGCAGGCCACGGATAGCCATGCCTCTGCCCGGAATAAGCTGCCAGCTATGGTGCCTGCCAAACGGCGATCAGCGAGCGTCGCAAAGAGCACGGGTGCGATCAGGTAACCCACTGTCCAGAGACTACCCGCCCAGAGGGTCACCAGCAGCGTGCGCGCGAGTCTGATCAGATAGGCCCGCATCGCGCTTGCGGCTCAGATGTATTTGACTTCGATGATCTCGTACTCGCGCACGCCACCGGGCGCCTGCACCTCGACCTCGTCGCCCGCATACTTGCCAATCAGTGCGCGCGCTATGGGCGAGCTGATAGAAATTTTCGACTGCTTCAAATCAGCCTCATCATCGCCTACGATTTGATATGTCACCTCATCGCCGGATTCGAGGTCCTCGAGCGTGACCGTTGCCGCGAACACGACCCGTCCATCGGCATCAAGCAGCGCAGGATCGATAATCTGCGCGGCAGACAGCTTACCCTCCAGCTCGGCGATTCGACCTTCAATAAAGCTCTGACGCTCCTTGGCGGCGTCGTACTCGGCATTCTCGGATAGATCACCTTGCGCACGCGCTTCTGAAATGGCATTGATCACAGCCGGTCGTTCGACATGTTTCAGACGCTGGAGCTCATCTTTAAGCAGTTGCGCGCCGTGGACGGTGATAGGTACTGTGCTCATGATATTTTCTTCGGCAAATTGAAAAACACAGAGGCTGCGTTTAGCGCGCAGCCTCTGTGCATGACCCCACGATGGGAAGTTTAAACCAAATTACTGCAGAGATGCGTGCATGCCCTGCAAATCATAGACATGCAGCTCACTCAGATGCGCCATACCCTCGACGGCCGCTTCCGCGCCCGCAATCGTCGTATAGGTGGTCACTCGTGACGCCAGTGCCGAGGTACGAATCGTTCGTGAATCGTTGATCGCATTGCGTTTCTCTTCAACCGTGTTGATGACTAGCGCAATCTCGTTATTCTTGATCATATCGACGATATGCGGACGACCCTCGGCAACCTTGTTGACGATTTCCACCGTGACGCCAGCATCCGCAATGGCTGCGGCAGTGCCCTTGGTGGCCACGACGGTAAATCCGATCTTCACCAGATCACGTGCAATCTCGACGGCGCGCGGCTTGTCACTGTTCTTCACTGACAAAAACACTTTGCCCGATTTTGGCAGGCGCACACTGGCACCCAGTTGCGATTTGACGAAAGCCTCGCCGAAGGTGCGGCCAACCCCCATGACTTCACCCGTGGATTTCATTTCGGGACCAAGGATGGTATCGACGCCGGGGAATTTTACGAAGGGGAATACCGCCTCCTTCACGCTGAAATAAGGCGGCTCGACCTCACTGCCAATACCCTGACTGTCCAGCGACTGGCCGACCATGCAGCGCGCTGCAATTTTAGCCAGTTGAAGGCCGGTGGCCTTGGACACGTAGGGCACTGTGCGTGAGGCACGCGGGTTGACCTCCAGCACATACACCACATCTTCGGTAGTGCCATTGATTTCTTGCCGTTGGATGGCGAATTGCACGTTCATAAGACCGACCACATTCAGACCCTTGGCCATCTGTGCCGTCTGATGCTTGAGCTTATCGATGGTTTCTTTGGCCAGCGAATACGGTGGCAGCGAGCAAGCTGAATCACCGGAATGCACGCCCGCCTGTTCAATATGCTCCATCACGCCCCCGATGAAGGTGCGCTTGCCATCGGAGAGGCAATCGACATCCACTTCGATCGCGTCGTTGAGGAAGCGGTCGAGCAAGACGGGAGAATCATTGGATACTTTGACAGCTTCACGCATGTAACGCTCAAGGTCGCGCTGCTCGTGGACGATCTCCATCGCGCGCCCGCCCAGCACGTAAGAGGGACGGACCACCAGCGGGTAACCGATTTCCTGCGCGAGCGCGAGCGCTTCTTCCTCGGTACGCGCGGTACGGTTTGGTGGCTGTCGAAGACCGAGTTCATTGAGCAGCTTCTGGAAACGCTCACGGTCTTCCGCGGCATCAATCATGTCAGGCGAGGTGCCAATGATGGGCACGCCATTCGCTTCGAGGTCGAGCGCGAGTTTCAGCGGCGTCTGCCCGCCGTACTGAACGATGACGCCGACCGGTTTTTCCTTGTCGACGATCTCGAGCACGTCTTCCAGAGTCAAGGGCTCGAAATATAGGCGATCCGAGGTGTCATAGTCAGTAGAGACTGTCTCGGGATTGCAATTGACCATGATCGTCTCATAGCCATCTTCACGCATGGCGAAAGCCGCATGCACGCAGCAATAATCGAATTCGATACCCTGACCGATGCGATTCGGACCGCCACCCAGCACCATGATTTTCTTGCGCGCAGTCGGGTGCGACTCGCACTCTTCTTCATAGGTGGAGTACATGTACGCGGTACCGGTCGCGAATTCGCCCGCGCAGGTGTCAACACGCTTGTACACCGGGCGCACATTCAGCATGCGACGCAGCTTGCGGATCTCGCGATCGTCCACTTTGAGCAGCTTGGCCAGCCGGCGATCGGAGAAACCTTTGCGCTTAAGCGCCAGCAAAGTGTCTTTATCGAGCGCGGCAACGGTCTGCTTCTCCAGCCAGAGTTCGATATCCACGATCTCCTTGATCTGCGCCAGAAACCAGGGATCGATCCTCGTCAGCTGATGGACTTCCTCCATGGTGAAGCCCTTCGCAAAAGCATCGCCGACATACCAGATGCGCTCCGGCCCAGGCTCGCCGAGTTCTTCTTCAATAGTCTCGCGATCGGTGGTCTTTTCATTCAGGCCATCGACACCCACTTCGAGACCGCGCAGGGCCTTCTGGAAGGACTCCTGAAAGGTGCGGCCGATCGCCATGACCTCACCCACGGACTTCATTTGCGTCGTGAGATGGCTGTCTGCTGCCGGGAATTTTTCGAAAGCAAACCGGGGAATCTTGGTGACCACATAATCGATCGAGGGCTCGAACGACGCCGGCGTGGCGCCGCCAGTGATCTCGTTGCGCAACTCGTCAAGCGTGAACCCCACGGCAAGCTTGGCCGCGACTTTTGCGATCGGGAAACCTGTCGCCTTGGAGGCAAGCGCGGATGAACGTGATACCCGTGGATTCATCTCGATGACGATCATGCGACCATCCTTCGGGTTTACCGCAAACTGAACGTTCGAGCCACCGGTATCCACGCCAATCTCACGCAGCACCGCCAGTGATGCATTGCGCATGATCTGGTATTCCTTGTCCGTCAGCGTCTGGGCAGGTGCCACCGTGATGGAGTCCCCGGTGTGAACACCCATGGGATCAAGGTTCTCGATCGAGCATACAATGATGCAATTGTCGTGACGGTCACGCACGACTTCCATCTCGAATTCTTTCCAGCCGAGCAGAGACTCTTCAATGAGCAGCTCATGGGTGGGCGAAGCCTCAAGGCCACGCTTGCAGATGGCTTCGAATTCTTCGGCGTTGTAGGCAATACCGCCGCCCGAGCCGCCCATCGTGAACGACGGACGGATGATGGTGGGGAAACCCACCTGCTTTTGCACGGCCCAGGCCTCCTCCATCGAGTGCGCAATGCCGGAACGTGCAGAGCCCAGGCCGATTTTGGTCATCGCCTCTTTGAATTTCTGTCGGTCTTCTGCCTTGTCGATCGCCTCGGGCGTTGCGCCGATGAGTTCGCAACGGTATTTGTCCAGTACGCCATGACGCCATAGATCGAGCGCGCAATTCAGCGCGGTCTGCCCACCCATGGTCGG
Source organism: Oxalobacteraceae bacterium (assembly GCA_900299005.1). GTDB lineage: Bacteria > Pseudomonadota > Gammaproteobacteria > Burkholderiales > Burkholderiaceae_D > Pernthalerella. Next base: position 54,819 of record OMID01000042.1, on the reverse strand, counting down.
CAGAATCGCATCAGGCCGTTCTTTGTCAATGATGCGCTCCACGACCTGCCATGTAATGGGTTCGATGTAGGTAACATCGGCCATCTCGGGATCGGTCATGATGGTCGCCGGATTACTGTTGACCAGAATGACCTTGTAACCCTCCTCGCGCAGCGCCTTGCAAGCCTGCGCGCCGGAGTAATCGAATTCACAGGCCTGGCCAATGACGATAGGGCCAGCGCCGATGATGAGAATTTTTTTGATATCGGTGCGCTTAGCCATGGGCGTTTTTCTCCATCATCGCCACGAAGCGATCAAACAAAGGGGCGATATCGTGCGGTCCCGGCGATGCTTCGGGGTGACCTTGGAAGCAGAAGGCCGGGCGATCAGTTCGCTCAAAGCCTTGCAGTGAGCCATCGAACAAGGAGACGTGCGTGATGCGGCAGTTGGACGGCAGGGTGTCGGGATCGACCGCAAAACCATGGTTCTGCGAGGTGATCATGACCTTCCGGGTGTCGAGATCTTGCACCGGATGGTTTGCGCCGTGGTGACCGAATTTCATCTTGATGGTCTTCGCACCGGAAGCCAGCGCCATGATCTGATGACCGAGACAGATACCGAAAGTCGGCAGGCCTTTGTCGATCAGTTCGCGCGACGCCGCGATTGCGTAATCACAGGGCTGAGGATCGCCAGGGCCGTTGGACAAAAAGATGCCGTCCGGATTCAGCGCAAGCGCATCGGCGGCGCTCGCTTGGGCAGGCAGCACGGTCACCCGGCAGCCGCGCGAGGCGAGCATGCGCAGGATGTTGTACTTCACGCCATAGTCGAAAGCAACGACATGGAGGGTCGGGGCGGTCTGCTCCCCGTAGCCCCTACCCAATTCCCATTCGGTCTGGGTCCACTGGTAGGACGACTTGGTGGACACCACCTTGGCAAGATCCATCCCTGAGAGCCCGGGGAAAGACCTGGCCAGTTCCAGTGCCGTCCCGTCACTGGCGTTGTCGCCGGCGACGATGGCGCCATTTTGGGCACCCTTCTCTCGCAACAGGCGTGTCAGTTTGCGGGTGTCGATGCCGGCGATCGCAACAATGACCTCGGCGTTGAGGTAGTCCGGCAGGCTCTTCGTAGCTCGGAAATTCGACATCAGCAAGGGCAGGTCGCGAATGATCAGGCCGGCGGCATGAACCCGCTCTGATTCCACATCCTCAGGGTTAACGCCGGTATTGCCGATGTGGGGATAAGTCAGTGTGACGATCTGGCGGCTGTAACTGGGGTCGGTCAGGATTTCCTGATATCCCGTCATTGCTGTATTGAAAACAACCTCGCCACTGGTGTGGCCGGCGGCGCCAATGGAAATTCCTCTGAAAATCGTGCCATCTGCGAGCGCAAGGATGGCCGGGTGGGTTTTGGCCGTTGAAAATAGCGGCAAAGGTAACTCCTGAGTTGTTACCGCCGCGGCTGGATCCTGGTGTTCGTTTACCGGCTCACGCGCATCGCGGGCGAGCAGAATCCAGGCGTACCAGAATGTGATGGAAGGTGGTGTGCGCGGGCGGCGGGGTCAATGGTTAAACCTTGCAATTATATCGCCAAGCGCTTACCCCGGGCAACTCGGGGAGCAGCCACGCCCGCACGGGAAGTGTTGACTTACAGACCGAGTGCGGCAATGCCCGCCTTGGCGATCTGCGCGTCTTCATTGGATTTCACGCCCGAAACACCGACAGCGCCCACGCAATCACCACCCGTCACGATAGGGACACCGCCCTCGAGCAAACCATCGAGATTGGGCGCCGACAGGAACGAGTAACGGCCATTATTGATCACGTCTTCGTAAATCTTTGTCTCGCGCTGCCCCAGCGCGGCGGTGCGCGCCTTCGATGGCGCAATGGAAGCGGACACTGCCGCTGCCCCATCCAGTCGTTGAAGCCAGAGCAGGTGGCCGCCGTCATCAACGATGGCAATCGTCACAGCCCATTTATTCGCGACGGCCTCTGCTTCAGCGGCAGCAGCGATCTTCTTCACGTCAGCAAGTGTCAGTGCCTGTTTTGACCGCATGAGACATCTCTCCTGTGTTCAAAAAAGGCTGGATTGTACGACAACTTTTTGCAAGCGAATGCCAACAGGCCCGACTGCCCGCCGAGGCAAACTCCAAGGGACAACCCTCGGGCGGCTTTTGACATCGGGCCAGTCATCGCTTACATTGCGGCAGTCTTGGTTTTGTCAAAGTGAAGCTTTTGTCTGAATTGCATCGTCATTGCCAATCCCCTTCCCGGCGCGCCGGTCTACCGAGCACGGCGCTCTCGGTAGTGCTCGCCGCTGCTCTGTCACTGTTGGCCCCGGCAACGGTGCCGGCCGCTGAGGTCGAAGAGCCCAACTTCCTCGTCAGCACCTTCTCCAGTTTCACCGACAAAGCCGCGCGTCTGGCGGTCGAGGCCATGTCACTGATCGGCATCCATTACCGCCGCGGCGGCAGCTCCCCCGAAAATGGTTTGGACTGCAGCGGCCTGGTTCGTTATGTATTCCGCGAGGCGCACGGCACGGAGCTGCCGCGCACCTCGGTTGAAATCAGCAAGATGGGTGAGACCGTTGAGAAAAAAGACCTGCAGCCCGGCGATCTGGTGTTCTTCAATACCCTACGGCGCACGTTCTCGCATGTAGGCATCTACCTGGGTGATAACAAGTTTATCCACGCGCCCTCCTCCGGCGGTGCTGTGCGCATCGAGAGCCTGGATCTAGCCTACTGGAAAGCGCGCTTCAATGGCGCACGCCGCATCGACACCAACGATGCCATAGACAATCCATCCCGCTGAGCCGAACATGCGAAGGCTCACTGGCCTCGCCGGACTTTCAGCTTCTGCCGTATTTCATTCAGTACTGCCAGCGCCGCCTTCTCGCCGGCCATAATGGCCGTGCCACGACCGTTGAAGTCATTGCCCTTCATGGTCGCCAATTCGGGACGGATCACGACATCGGCCTGTTTCAATTCATACTGATTCAAACTCTGACCCATGATGGCAAAGGTCTGCAGCAGCACCTCGAAGGTCGATGACGCCGGCTGCGCGTCGGGTTGCGCAGAGATATTCACCGCAATGACAAAATCGGCACCCATCTTGCGCGCAAAACTCACCGGCACTGGCGATACCAGCCCGCCATCGACATAATCCGTCTGTCCGATTCTGACCGGATGAAACACGCCCGGTACGGCTGAAGATGCACGTACGGCGGCACCGGTATTTCCGCGCCTGAAAAGAATCGGCTGACCCGATTTCAAATCCGTGGCAACGGCGCCAAACTGCAGTTTGAGTTTTTCAATGGGCTGCTGATGGACGGCGCGGTTCACGAATTGCTGCAAACCCTCACCCTTGAATACGCCGGAGGAATTGGAGAAAAAAGGCACTGACCAGTCGGAGATGGCCGCCTCATCCATCTCCATGGCCAGCTTCTGCAAATGGCTGCCGTTGTTTCCCGCAGCGTAGAGCGCGCCGACCAAGCTACCCGCGCTGGTACCGGCAACAATCTCCGGAAAAATGCCGTTGGCCTCCAGTACCTTGATCACGCCAATGTGAGCAAAACCGCGCGCTGCACCACCGCCAAGTGCCAGGCCGATTCTCACCGGTCGGGGTACGGAAGGCGTGACCACCGGCGGCGTCACGACCACCGGGGCTTCGGGCGCGTTGAGCACCGGAGCTTCCGGCGCGGTCACCGCCGGAGCCTCGGGCGCAGTGACGACCGGGGCAGCCTCGGGAATGGTGGGCACTCGCGCCTGATCGCGGGACGTGTCGGCACTGCGCGGTGGCGCGCTGGGTGCAGGAGGAACGGTCTGGCAGCCGGATAAAATGACCAGGCTGAAGAACAAAACGCAGAAAAAACGCATGATGATCGAGCAGCGAGAAGGTGCTGAAGAACCGCTGAATAAAACCCGTGAATGACGAACCCGCATCGCTGGACGACGCCTTAGCCCGTTAAATCAAGGGCTGGTCGCCGTGTGCCAGAGAAGGCAGATGGCAGTTTTTGATAAATCAGTGCGTCCTTCATCAGGGACCGAGCTATTGTATCGGATCAAGTTTCTTCCAGCTTTAAGGCAGCCCCCTTACAATCTCGGTCGTGTGAGAACGGTACATTCAATGGTCACACACGCGTTATCAAAAGATAGTTTACTGTTAACCTCCACGGCTTGGCGCCGTCACGTTTGAACTCATAATCATGCTCGCAGCCGTCGATCTCGGATCGAACAGTTTTCGTTTGCACATCGGACATTTCGATGGCGAGCGCATCAGAATACTGAAAACTGCAAGGGAACCCGTGAGGTTGGGGGCAGGACTCGACAAGCGTGGCAACCTGACCGCAGCCGCGATGGACACCGCCCTCGCTTGCCTGCGCCGCTTTGGTGAAATACTCCACTCTCAGCCGCTCTCGGCCGTTCGTGTGGTGGGCACCAACACACTACGCATCGCGAAAAACCGCGACAGTTTTCTTCCACTGGCAGAGAAAGCCATCGGATGTCCCATCGAAATCCTCTCGGGAGAAGAAGAAGGTCGGCTGATCTACCTGGGGGTTGCCAGTTCGCTGGACGATGCTGGCGAACGGCGGCTGGTAGTCGATATTGGCGGTGGTTCAACCGAACTGGTACTCGGCCATGGCAACCACATTGAGCAAGTCGAATCCTTCGGCATAGGCACGGTCAAAACCGCCCTCGAATTCTTCGGGGGAGACAGAATCACGGAATCTGCATTTGCCGGAGCAGTGCTTCGTGCGCGCAGTGTGTTCGAGGACCGCCTCGACGCATTTTTCCCCCGGCTGTGGACAATCGCCTTGGGTTCCTCCGGCACGATTCGCACACTGGCCGACCTCATCGCAACCAACGAGCTTGGCGATGGCAGCCTGTCTCTCAAGAACCTGCGCGCGCTGCGAGATTATCTGCTCTCTTGCGGTCGCGCCAGTCACATCGATCTCGTCGGGATCAAACCGGATCGCATCGCCGTCGTGCTCGGCGGTTTGCCAGTGCTGATAGGACTGTGCGAAGAACTGGGAATAAGGGAGATGCACGCCATCGAGGCCGGCTTGCGCATGGGCGTATTGTGGGATCTGCACCTGCGCCGCAGCAGCCGTGACCGGCGACGCGACTCGGTCAAAGAATTTGCCAGAAAATTTGGGGTCAACCAGACACGTGCCAACCGGGTGAAGCAAAATAGTCTTGCGCTGCACGCGCTACTTCAGCCTGAGAGCGAACACTACGATAAGCTGCTGGGGTGGGCCGCTTGTATGCATGAGGTCGGAATGTCGGTCTCGCATAGCGGCTTCCACAAGCATGGTGCCTATCTGGCCCTCAACGCCGATCTGCCAGGATTCACCAAACAGGAGCAGCACATTCTCAGTATTTTGCTGCTCTCGCAGAAGGGAAATCTGCGCAAGGTATCTGACGCGATTGCACTGCCTGATATGGCAAAAGCCATCCTCGCGCTGAGGCTGGGGATACTCTTTAGCCACTCCCGCATCGACTTGAACGAGCAGCCGGTTCGACTGAAGATGAGACAAAAGATCGAGCTCGATCTGCCTGCACAGATCGCTCGACAACATCCCACCCTGATTCACTGGCTGGTCAAAGAAGAAGCCGCATGGGCAGAGATTGACATCCTGATGACCATCAGGAACCACTGAGCAGATCGTCGCTCGCTCTCAGAAGAAGCTCGCCGGCGTCAATCTGATGCCAAACGATATCCAACGGCTGGCGTGATTACCGTTTGCGCTTTGTCCAAGGGTAGCGTCGACCTGCAGCAGTTGAGGAATCAGGGAAAAACGCCCGCCCGCCTGCCAGTAGGTGTTGGGGTGGCTGTCTCCGAAAGCCTCGGCCATCCAGGTCATGCGCTCGCTGACATTCCACTCCGTGCCAACGCCCCAGGTCACGACGTTATGGTTGGTCACCCGTTCACGTAGCCAGCCGGTGTTGACGTGGACTACATAACGACTCTCGGCGAGCGACACAGACAAAGGCAGATAAACATAAGTGTTACCCAACAAATTAGGGCCTGGATTCACTGATGGGTGCCTCACCGTGCCTACAGCCACCCCCAGACCAAAATCATTCGTCTCCAGCTTGCGCAACAGTGTCTTGACCTGAAAGACATCATCGCTGTTGGGGCTTTGGCGTTGCGCGTCGTACAGGGCACGGCCTCCACCGACCGTCAGTTCAAAATTTCCCGTGGGGTTGCAGGCGGGGAGCGCCCATACCTCCCTGCCGCTGTCATAGAAGCGAGCCCAGGTCTCCAGCTGACAGCTACCCGCTGTGGTGAGCCGGGCATCATCGGTCACGAAGGGTCGAGCGCCCCAGGCATGATCTGTGACCATCATCAGCACCACAGTAAAACAAGTTATCGGCACTTTCATGTCATGAGCCTATCCGAGGAATATTGCCTGCCGATGACAGCCCATCCCATCATTCATGATGGTTTAACATTCGTCTGATCTGATCAGCGAAAACCTTCACTCATGGAGAAGCAGATGAACCCCGAGCCAGGCCTGGCGAATGACGCGCTGAACGACACCGAGAATACGTCCAGCAACCCCGAATTCACTCAGATCCTCACGGCCCGACTATCGCGTCGCGAACTGCTCAAAGGCTCGTTCGGCGCGGCGGCGGCCATGTACCTCGGCGGCAGTAGCTTGCTCTTGAATGCCTCCGGGGACACTCAAGCCGCGTCGCGACGCCTGAAATTAAATTTTACGGCTGTGGCCAAGAGCACGGCCGATCGCGTCTCGCTGGCAGCAGGTTACTCATACCGGGTCGTGCTGCAAACCGGGGACCCGATCGCCGCAGATGTGCCTGATTATGCGAATGATGGCACCGACTCCCCTGAGAGCTTCAACCGCCGCGCGGGCGACCATAACGATGGCATGCATTTTTTCGGCATGAACAAGAGCGGTAGCTGGAATCCCACCGTATCGGAGCAGGGACTGCTGTGTGTGAACCATGAAAACGTCACTGCCGCCTTCCTGCATCCGACCGGGCAGACCATCGTCGACAACAAGCGTACTGTCGACGGCGAAGTGCTGAAAGAAATGCTGGGGATGGGTGTATCGATCGTCGAGGTAAGAAAAGGGCCAAGAGGATTCGAGGTCAATCGCGGATCGCGTTTGAATCGCCGCATCACCACACTCACCGAGATGGAATTCGATGGCCCCGCGGCGCGCAGCCGCATGATGGTCACAAAATACGCCACTGACGGTAGCCGCACCCGTGGCACGCTGAACAATTGCTCCAACGGCCATACGCCGTGGGGCACCTATCTCACCTGTGAGGAAAACTGGGCCTTTTTTTTCAGCCGTCACGCCTCGGATGACAGCAAGCGTAGCCCCAAAGAGCTGACTTCGTTCAAGCGCTATGGAATCGGTGCACGGAGCTGGCATCTCTGGGAGACTGTACAGCAAGACACTAGCGACAACCGCTTTGGACGCTGGGACGCCTCAGTGCAGGGAAGCTCCCGAGATGGCAGCGATGATTACCGAAACGGCCCGAATACCTTCGGTTGGGTTGTTGAGATCGATCCATTCAATCCGCAGTCAACCCCGAAAAAACGCACTGCACTGGGACGCTTTGCGCATGAAGGCGCATGGCCGGGCCTCGTTATTCCCGGCCAGCCGCTGGTGTGGTACATGGGCTGTGACTCGCGTCACGAATACATCTACAAATATGTGTCGAATGCGCTTTGGGATCCGCGAGATATGGGTCGCGGGATGATCGCAGGCGACAAATATCTCAATGATGGCAAGCTCTATGTGGCACGTTTCAATGCCGATGGCAGCGGCGACTGGCTCGAGCTCAAGCACGGGCAGAGCGGGCTCGACCGCACCCACACCCCCTACAGCTTCGCTGATCAGGCAGATGTCTTGATCAATGCGCGTCTGGCGGCCGACGCACTGGGTGCAACCAAAATGGATCGCCCCGAATGGGGCGCGGTCAATCCGGCCAACGGCGAGGTGTACATGACGCTCACCTACAATCCATCGCGCGCGCTGGACAAGGTTGATGCAGCGAACCCGCGTTTCTACAATGATCCCAAGAACGGTATTGCGCAGAAAGGCAATGCGAATGGCCACATCATTCGCTGGGCCGAGAAAGATGGCAAGGGATCAGCGACGCATTTCCAATGGGATGTGTTTCTGTTCGCAGCACGTTCAACGGCCGATCGCGACAACATCAATCTTTCGGGACTATCGGCCGACAATGACTTCTCCAGTCCCGATGGCCTGTGGTTTGCCCGCAGCGGCCTACTGTGGGTGGAGACCGATGACCATGCATACCGAGACAAAACCAATTGCATGCTGCTGGCCGCGATCCCAGGCCAGGTCGGCGACGGCGTCCGCAAGGAAGTCGTCAACAACGACAACGGCAAGGAAAGCAAAATAGCGACCTACGTGGGTGCTGCGCCAGGGGATGAGCGCTTGCGACGCTTTCTGGTGGGGCCAGTTGATTGCGAAATCACCGGCATCACCGAGACACCGGATGGCCGCGCGTTATTCGTGAATATCCAACATCCGGGTGAAACCACCAACGATCAAGGCTTCGATATCACACGGCCCGACACCTATCTCAGCCACTGGCCAGCCGGCGGCAATGCCAGGCCGCGCTCGGCCACCATTGTGATCACCCGTGACGATGGCGGGCCAATTGGCGCAGACTGGACTTGATTGCATGCGCTTGCTGTAACGAAACCGACATCGGATTGTCATCAGCTTGCAGTATTGCAGGCTTACTCTTTGCGCATCATTACAAAGAGGAGCAGCAATGCGAGTGATGGCAGTCGGCGCCGATTCTACGGCCAGCTTCCCTAAACTCAGTCTCAGCCTTGCCAGCACCCCCGAGGAAATACGCGAAGTGCAGCGCCTTCGCTACAAAGTCTTCGTCGAGGCGATGGGTCTGGAGACACTGAAAAATCATGAAGGTCTGGAGCAGGACGAATTTGATGAAATTTGTGATCATCTGATTGTCCGAGACACCAGAACCCTTGAAGTCGTTGGCACTTACCGTGTTCTCACGCCGAGTACCCTGACAGAAGCGCGAGCCTTCTACGCCGAAAAAGAATTCGACCTCAGTCGTCTGGCCCATCTCCGACCACGCATCATCGAAGCTGGTCGCGCCTGCATCCATCCGGACTACCGTAGCGGCGGCGTGATCCTGATGCTGTGGGCCGGATTGGCGGCCTGCATGCGACGCGAGAAAGCCGAGTTCCTGATCGGCTGTGCCAGCGTCAGTCTGGCCGACGGCGGATATACGATCAACGCTCTCTACCGTCAGCTGGCAAAAGAAAATCTCAGTCCGTCAGAATATCGGGTAACGCCCCGTTTGCCCTTCCCGTTGCACGATGATCCTCTCTCCGAAGACCTGCAAGTACCGGCATTGATTAAAGGCTATCTGCGCAGCGGTGCCTGGATTTGTGGTGAACCCGCATGGGATCCGGATTTCCACAGTGCCGATCTATTCATGATGCTGCCCTTATCCCGGCTCGACAGCCGCTACGCGCGGCACTATCTCAAGGAGTTCGAGCCCGCATGAACTCTCGGGAATCTTTCAGCTTTGAGAAATTATCAAAATCGCTGATCAAAAAACCTCGCCCTCTTCGCTTCCGCACTATCTGGATATCTGACGTTCACCTCGGCACCAGCGGTTGTCAGGCAAAACGCCTACTGGAATTTCTGAAAGCCACGGAATCAGATAAGCTTTATCTCGTCGGCGATATTGTCGACGGCTGGCAGCTCAAGCGACGGTGGTACTGGCATCAAACACACAATGATGTTGTTCAGCTGGTGCTAAAAAAAGCAAAGAAAGGGACTCAGGTAATTTTTGTGCCAGGTAACCATGATGAGATGGTTCGTCAGTTCATCGGCCTTGACTTTGGCGGTATCAAGATACGTGATGAGCACGTTCATGTCACTGCCAAAGGTAAACGCATGCTGGTACTTCACGGCGACCGGTTTGACGGTGTCATCGCCTGTGCGAAGTGGCTCGCCTACGTTGGCGACTCCCTGTACACGATGATCCTGAAATTCAATCAGGTCTACAACGGCTGGCGTGCCCGCGCCGGCCTACCCTACTGGTCGCTATCGCAATATCTGAAGCTTAAGGTCAAAAATGCGGTCAGCTACATCACCTCGTTCGAAGATGCGCTGGCTACCGAGGCACGTAAACAAGGCGTGGATGGTGTGATTTGCGGTCATATCCACAAAGCCGAGATACGCGACATCAACGGTATTCTCTATTGCAATGACGGCGACTGGGTCGAGAGCCTCTCAGCGCTGGTAGAAGATGAGATTGGCGAACTTCACTTGGTCGATTGGCATGACATCATGCTGCGCTGGGAGAAGGCGCAATTCGTGAAAAAGGAATCGGTATTTTGTCCGGAACTCGCCTGAAGGTTCGGCTACGCGCTGCAACGCCCGCTTTTCACGTGACTGCAGCGCCCCGTGTGACTCAGTCACTCAACGACTGCTCAGTCAGCGGTACAAAAAAAATTCTGGTCGTTTCAGTCTCAGCGGGTAGTGGGCATGTGCGCGCCGCAGAGGCCCTGTGTGCTCACGCGCAGCAGCATTATCCTGATATGTCTCTGCGTCATCGCGACTTGATGCAGCGGGTACCCGCTTGGTTCAGAAAAATCTATACAGATCTGTATCTGACACTGGCCAGTGGACTACCTGAGGCCTGGGGCTGGCTATATCGCAGGACCGACCGCGAACCCACGAACAGCCTGAGTGGCCGACTTCGCCGCTTGATCCAACGCGTTTGTACGCGAGCACTGTTTATCGAGATCGCAGCATTTGCTCCGGACGCGATCATCTGCACGCATTTCTTACCGGCAGAGCTCCTCTCAGATGCCGTACATCGTGGACGACTGCAGTGCCCGGTGTGGGTCGTGGTGACCGATTTTGATTTGCACCAGATGTGGTTACATCAGGGTGTTACCGGTTATTTTGTTGCAAACGAGGAGCTAGCCTACCGTCTGCTTGCCGCAGGCATCGACGAGTCGCGTATCGTCGTCACGGGTATCCCCGTCATGCCAGGCTTCTCGCAACCAACTCGGCGCGAACACTGCAGCGCAATGCGTGGTCTGGATCCGAACCGGACCACCTTGTTGCTGATGGGTGGTGGCGCTGGTATTGGCATGAATAAAAAGCTGATTGCTTCTCTACTGGCTATCGACCCATTGACGCAATTGATCGTGATGACCGGACGCAACCAGACCCTGTTTGATGAGCTCGTATCACTGAGCTGCTTTTGTGATGGACGACTCGTGCCTGTCGGTTATACCGACCAAGTCCCTGAACTGATGGCCTGCGCAGATCTTGTTATTACCAAACCCGGCGGGCTGAGCACCTCTGAGTGTCTGGTGATGGGCCTGCCTATGCTGCTGATCAATCCGATACCTGGCCAGGAAGAACGGAATGCCACCCTGCTACTGCAGGAAGGGGTTGCCCAACGCGCCGACGATGAGGCAACACTGATCTATCGTTTGCGTCGCTTACTGAGCGATCCGGAGGCATTACGAGAAATGCACTCAAAAACATCCTTGTTAGCCCAACCTCATGCCGCACATCGGGTCTTGCAGCACGTGCAAAAAAGTATGTCACGATGATTACCCACGTGAGTCACGTGTTCACTCCTGTCACCATCACCTTGCTCGGGGTAGTCTCTCTGGCGTTTTTTTTCGCCAAGCTGGAAATCGCGATCGAAGGTGATGCCGGCTGGGCTGAGAATCTGCCCACTTGGCGGATAGAGCATCACTGGCTGCTGGATTTGCTTTGGGGTGGGCGCGCAATGACGGGCTACCACGCGTGGGCGTTTTCTCTGGTCGCGCTGATGTTTCATTTTCCTATGGTGTTTAACGCCAACTACACATGGCACGCGGAGTTGCGGGTCATCGCCTGCATCATGCTTTTTTGGGTGGTGGAAGATTTTCTGTGGTTTTTGCTGAATCCGGCGTTCGGTCTCGCACGCTTTGAAAAGACGCAGGCAGGCTGGCACAAGCACTGGCTGTGGGGTGCCCCAGTCGAGTACTGGATATTCACGCCGCTGGGGCTGTGGCTGATGTCACTGTCTTACAGCCAGCCCAATCAATAAACTAACGAACAACACAGCGTCTGCCACACGCTGCTGCAGATGACCATTCTGCTCGTTCGAGCACTCTGAACGCACGGCCCCTGCGGCCATGAATTTCGCTCGAAGACGCACTGGAATGACGCCCTTGGGCGACCGACTTGCCCGCCTCTGAGCGATAGTGCGATTGCTATTTTTTCATTTTTGCAAATGAAGCGCACGAGTCGCCATAAGCGCACGCCCCCGCTGACCGGGGAAGTAATTGCTGCTCGCGTGTTGCCATACAACAACACTCCTCAGTCCCGGCGCGTCGTCACTATTGTAGATAAAAATAAAAATACCGTATAAACTGTTTATATTAAATTTAAGTACCGAGCCTTGTGGAGCATGACCATGTCGGACACACCCAAGAAGACGGCTGCAAAAAAGATTGCAGGCGCACGTCGTTCTAGTAAGATGCCCGCTGCCAGAAAGGCCGCTGCTTCAGGAAACTCCACGTCATCCAAGCAGAAAGACAGTAGTAAATCTCAACCGGCCAAGCACAAGCACGCGCGTTTGATCCGGGATAGCTTCACCATCCCTGAGGATGAGTACGCGCTTCTGGCCGAAACAAAAAAGATCTGCCTTGAGGCAGGTTTTGAAATCAAGAAAAGCGAGCTCATCCGTATCGGTATCGCATTAGCCTATGAGTTGACGACATCAGAGCTCAAGGAAGCGCAGCAAACTCTTCAGCCGGTAAAAACCGGACGTCCAAAGAAACACAAATAAACCCGTTCCCGAGCTCCTTTCCCCGGTGTCGCAATACCGGGTAGGTTGCCTTTTCTTATTCAACGAGGAATTCGAAATGCAAGGACTTCATCTCACTGCTGACATCGCCGGTTGCCGCATGAATCGCGGCCTGATGACGGACGCCTCCACATTGCGCAGCACTTGCCTGACGCTTGTCGAGTTGAGTGGATTAACGGCGGTCAGCGACGTCTTTTTTGAATTTCCAGCGGCCAGTGGCAAAGACTCGGGTGGGGTCACGGGCACTGTATTGCTTGCTGAATCACATCTGGCCATCCATACCTGGCCGGAGCTAGTCGCAGTAACCCTCGATGTTTATGTATGTAATTACTCGATGGATAACAGCCACAAAGCGTCAGGACTGATCGACGCACTGATTGATTTGTTCAAGCCGGACAAGGTGGTGCGCAAGGCGCTAGAGCGCGGTGAATTGGCCGCAGCAGCGCTGGCGGCATGAGCTTCATCAAGGCCAGGCGCCGTGCACACGAGGGGCTGTCGAGCGTGAAACCTAGCTAGTTAGCTTGACGGCAAGGCGACAATACCGCGGACAGTACAGATGAACGACAAGGTATTGGCAACACCGAGATTGGCCTGACGAGATGAGTCAGGACGAATTAAACGTCGCAAGACTTCTCCTTTGGGAAATCGCTGCAAGCCTTTGATGTGGCTGGCGCCTGCGTCGCACAGCGATGCTGGCTCGCCAACACCTGGGGTTTTCTTCAGCGTCTCCCCAAGCATCCTAGTCATTAAAAAACTCGGGCGCCAGCACTGCTTTGAGAAATAATTCCTTGCTTCCCTCGCGCTGGCGGCTCGAAATCCACCACGCATTGGATTTTTTGATGGTCCAGTCCTGCTCTGTGCCACTCAACAGCAGAGACGCCACCTGCCCCAGCCAGGGCTGATGACCCACCACCATCACCGGCGTCTTTGCATCAGGCCAGCTGACTGCATTGAGCACCTCCAGCGCTGAGGCCGACGGGCCGATCGCGGGCACGATCTTGTACTTTCGTCCCAGCGCTTCTACTGTCTGCACTGTTCTCGCCGTCGGGCTGCACAAGATCTTGCAGCCGCTCGGCAAAGCGCGATCCAGCCAGGCGCCCATGCGCGCAGCCTGCTTGCGTCCCTGTGGTGTCAGCTCGCGCCCTTCATCGGGCTCGCCGGCGTGCGCCTGTGCGTGACGCCAGAGTATCAGTTCCATCATGCCCCCAGAGTAGTGATCAGGTGCTGCTGCGCACTAAATGGCTGCTGCCCCACGCGGGGCTTGCGACGATGGTACTCGCCATTGGCACTCAGCTCCCATGCATGCTGGTTGTCCCTGAGATAAGGTTGCAAACCTTCCTGAATCACGCGCTTTTTCAGGGCTTCATCAAACACCGGAAAAGCGATCTCGATTCGTCGGAAAAGATTCCGGTTCATCCAGTCTGCACTGGCCAGATAAACCTCATTTGCGCCTTCGCTGAGGAAGTTGAAGATGCGACTGTGTTCCAGAAAACGTCCAACGATGGACCGCACCCGAATATTGTCTGATAAGCCGGGGACACCCGGACGCAATGAGCATGCCCCACGAACGATCAGCTCGATCTTGACACCAGCCTGTGAAGCTTCATACAGTGCCTCGATGATGGAATCATCAAGCAGCGCATTCATCTTGGCGATGATCTGCCCGACACCCCCTTCGCGGGCGATGCGTGTCTCATTGCGAATCGCCCTTACCAGTTCGCGCTGCAGGTCGAAGGGTGCCACCCACAGGTGCTGCAGCTTTCGCGGCTTGGCCAGACTGGTCAGGCTGATGAAAACTTCGTTTACCTCTCTGCCCAGCACCGGGTTGGCCGTGAGCAAACCGAAGTCGGTGTAAAACTTGGTGGTCGAGGGATGATAATTACCAGTGCCCATGTGCGCGTAATATCGCAACTTGCCGGATTCGCGTCGTATCACCAATGCCATCTTGGCGTGTGTCTTCAGACCCACCACCCCGTAAACGACTTGCGCGCCGACCTTTTCGAGCCGATCCGCCCAGTTGATGTTGGCCTCTTCATCAAAACGCGCCATCAGTTCCACAACTACCGTCACTTCTTTACGGTTCTGCGCTGCAGCGATCAGCGCCTCCATCAGCTCGGAGTTCATGCCAGTGCGGTAGATAGTCTGCTTGATCGCTACGACGGCCGGGTCTGTCGCGGCGCTGCGGATGAAATCGATCACAGGCTGGAATGACTGGTAGGGGTGATGAAGCAAGATATCATTCCGCGCGATCTCTGCGAATAGATCGCCGTCGTCTAGCTGCACTGAAAGCTTGGGGGTGAATGGCGCAAATCGGAATTCGGGTTCGGAGGCCAGATCAACCAGTTCGTTCAGACGAACCATGTTCACCGGACCATTAACCCGGTAAAGAAATTCCGGCGCGATAGTGAACTGATCTAGCAAGAATTGCGAAAGATTCTGCGGACAATTCTCGGCAACCTCCAGCCGGACAGCAAAACCGAAATGACGTGTCTGCAATTCGCCCTTCAGAGCCTGCCGCAAGTTCTTTACTTCTTCTTCATCGACCCACAGATCGCTATCACGAGTGACACGGAATTGAGAATAACTGATCACCTGGCGTCCGGGGAAAAGATCTTCAATATGCGCATGTATCACGGATGACAGCAGGCAGTACTCGTCCTCAGCACCCGACGATGCCGAAGGGAGTCGTATGATCCGCGGCAGCACGCGGGGTGCCTTAATGACTGCGATTGAGGTACCCCTTCCGTACGCATCTTTGCCCCCGAGCTCGACGATGAAATTCAAGCTCTTGTTGACTATCTGGGGAAATGGGTGCGAAGGATCCAGGACAATAGGCGTGAGCAGTGGCCGAACCTCCCGATCAAAATACCCCCTCACCCAGGCTCGCTGCACCTCATTGCGGTCGACGTGGCGTCGCAGATGAATACCTTGTTTTGCCAGCGCTGGAAGGATCTCGTCATTGAGTGTCGAGTACTGCGCCTGCACGAGCGCCTGTGCGGCCGGACCCACCAGCTCAAACCCCGGCGGTACAAGAGGACGGTCAGTCTGACTTCCCTCGCGCTCCCTGGCCATCAGGCTGGCGATTCGAACTTCGAAGAACTCGTCGAGATTGCTGCTGACGATGCACAGGAACTTCAGACGCTCCAGCAAGGGGGTGTTCTCGTCCTGCGCCTGTGCGAGCACACGCCAATTGAACGCCAGCAGCGATAACTCTCGATTCAGCGGCGTCAGTAGCGCCAACGGCGCATTTCGGCCCGCCATGGGCGCATCTGCATGCGCCATGCTTATCGATTTGCTATGTCGATTCCCTGTCATGTGCCAAGCTTATAAAACGCCGGTGACAACATCATTACAGGAAATTTTCAAACTGAAAATCCTGTCATACAGCTGACACATGCGCCCTCTACAGTCTCACCATAAATTTTTGTACAACCCACCACGAACCTATCTCGTTAGCTTGATGGCAATGCCACAATACCGCAGACATGCCAACTGTGCGGCAAGGTAGGGGCAACGCCGCCAGCGACCTAACGAGATAGGTTCTAAGCACAACAGGAGTGACTATGCGTAGCAAGCAAATTCTGAAAGGTATTACCGCTTTCGCCGCAGGGCTGGCCATGTGCCTGTCCGTTGAGGCCGCCGACCTGACGGGTGCTGGCGCCACCTTCCCGTACCCGATTTATTCCAAGTGGGCCGAGGCTTACAAAGCCGCGACCGGCATTGGGCTGAACTATCAGTCCATCGGATCAGGCGGCGGTATCCGCCAGATCAAGGCCAAGACCGTGGATTTCGGTGCGTCGGACATGCCACTCAAGGCGGACGAGCTGGAGAAGGAAGGCCTGATTCAATTCCCCGCCATCATCGGCGGCGTGGTTCCCGTCTTTAATCTGGACGGCATTGCGCCAGGTCAGCTGAAGCTGACGGCTGAGGTTATTGCCGGCATCCACCTCGGCAAGATCACCAAATGGAATGCACCCGAAATCGCTGCGCTGAACACGGGCGTGACTCTGCCAAGTCTGAACATCACGGTGGTTCACCGCGCTGACGGCTCCGGCACTACCTTCCTGTGGACCGATTACCTTTCCAAGGCAAACGCTGATTTCAAGAATACCGTGGGTTCCGGCACCGCCGTTAAATGGCCAACTGGCGTCGGTGGCAAGGGCAACGAGGGTGTCGCTGCCAACGTCCAGCGCGTCAAGGGAGCGTTCGGCTACGTGGAATATGCCTACGCCAAGAAAAATAAAATCGCTTTCGCCCAGCTGAAAAACCGGGATGGTGAATTTGTTCTGCCCGATGATGAGACCTTCAAGTCCGCCGCGTCGAGCGCTGACTGGGCAGGTACGCCCGGCATGGGCGTGGTGCTTACGAACCAAGCCGGTAAAAACAGCTGGCCTGCGACAGGTGCCTCGTTCATCCTGATGCACAAGGCTCAGCCAGAAGCCTTGACGGGTCGCGCGGTGTTGAAATTCTTCGACTGGGCCTACAAGAACGGCGCTGGCATGGCAACTGAGCTCGACTACGTGCCGATGCCCGCAGGGACTGTCAAACTGATTCAGGAGAGCTGGAAAGCCAACCTGAAAGATGCGAACGGCAAGGCAATCTGGTAAACGATTCCTAACCGATAAAATGCCCGCGATAACGCGGGCATTTTTTTTATGTCGTCAGCTACCATGCTGGCAAGACGAATGATCGAGAGGAATTCGATGAGAAAAATTACACCGCAGCTCTATCTGAGCCAAGTGCATCTGCGCGACGAAGATGATTTTCTCGCCGCATCACGGGCAAGTCGCGAACTGCATCGGGATTGGATCACTGCGCCGCGTACCCCTAAAGCGTTTCGGCGATACGTCGCCGAAATGAACACCTCAGACAACCTGGCATTCCTCGTCCGTCGTTGCGACTCGGATGAGCTTGCAGGCGTCATCGAATTACATGATATTTTCATGGGAAATTTCTGCAATGCGTATGTGATCTACTATGGTTTTGCAGGACATGGTCGGAAGGGCCTGATGACCGAAGCACTCAAAGAAGTGATTGGCATCGCGTTCGGCAAGCTGAAACTGCATCGGTTGGAGGCCAACATACAGCCCGAAAATCGGGCATCACGCCGCCTGGCGAAAAGCTGCGGATTTCAAAAAGAAGGTTTTAGCCCGAAATTCCTCAAAAAAAATGGCGAGTGGCGCGACCATGAGCGCTGGGCCTTGCTCAATCCCACCTGAAGGAAGCTCTGGGAGGGTAGCGTCAAGATCGGTTACGACCGCTCTCATTCATGCGCACACCTGAGGTGATGCCGCCCGCTTCCTTATCAGCTCTGAAAAAAATGCGCATCGCGAAACGATGCGGTCGCTGGCCAGGCGGAGGCATCGCACACCCTACCGACCTAAGGCAAGACGTCCCCAACACCACCAGCGACATGTTGTTCGAGCTGGTTAAAACGTAGTAGCCTGCGCCTTGGCCAGAGTGATTTGCCCGTGCAAAAAGACGGCAACGTCATGTCGGTGTTTCACCCGGCGATCGGATCATTTCTATTTTTAAAACATTTCAGGGCTCTCTGTGATCTCGCTAGATGACGTGTCCAAGCAGTTTGCGCCGGGGATGTTGGCACTGGATAGCGTCAGCCTCAAGGTCGACGCCGGAGAGTTTGTCTCGATCGTGGGCCCATCAGGCTGCGGCAAAAGCACCGTATTGCGGCTTTTGGCCGGGCTGGATCGACCTACCGGGGGAACCGTAAATTCGCCCGCGCTAGCGTTGACCGCCAACGGCACCGATACTGCGGTGGTGTTTCAGGACGCCACGCTCATGCCCTGGGCAAGTGTGTTCGACAATGTCTGGTTACCACTGAGGCTTCAAGGCATATCGCGCAAGCAAGCCAGCGAAGCGGTACGCCAGGTGTTGGCGGCAGTCGGTTTGTCTGATAGCGCAGCATCCTTGCCGTCGCAGCTGTCGGGCGGCATGAAAATGCGAGCTTCGATAGCGCGCGCCCTCATCACGGAGCCGAAGGTGTTACTGATGGATGAACCCTTCGCTGCGCTGGATGAAATCACGCGGCAGCGTCTCAACGCCGAACTTCTCGATTGGTGGTACCAGCGCCGCATGACGACACTGTTCGTGACGCACAACGTGTATGAGGCTGTTTTTCTCAGTCAGCGCATTATCGTCATGAGTGCTCGACCCGGACGGGTAGTGGCCTCTTTCACCATTTCTGAGGATTATCCCAGAACACAAGGATTCCGTTCATCACTGATGTACTCAAAATATTGTTCGGATCTTCACGATGCGCTGGAATCGGCGCACGCAAGACAGACAGCCTCACGATGAAAATAATCGATCGCATGGTCTCTGCAATTGCTTTCATCGCACTGCTGTTATTGTGGGAGGTCGGAGTCCGCTGGGCGAATATCCCGGCCTACACATTGCCGCCCCCTAGCCTGATTATTTCCACCTGGTGGGCAAATCTTGGCGCGCTCATGGTCAGCTGGATCTTTACCTTGAAGATCACCCTTTTCTCGCTGCTGTTAGCTTGCGTGACTGGCGTGGTAGTGGCGTCATTTTTTTCGCTTTCACGACAGCTTGAACAGGTGTTACTGCCCATGGCAGTCATGCTGCAAGTGACTCCGGTGGTTGCGATCGCTCCGCTGATTCTCATCTATGTGAGCAGCACGACGGCGGCTCTGCTTCTCTGCGCGTGGATAGTGGCCTTTTTTCCCATCATGTCCAATACGGTCGCCGGTTTGCGTTCTGCCGATCCGCAACTCGCTGACCTGATGCGAATCTATCAGGCGACCCCATTTCAACGACTACGTCTGCTGCTGATACCCTCGGCAATGCCTTATTTTCTGGCCGGTTTGAGGATATCCGGAGGACTGAGCCTGATAGGTGCAGTGACCGCCGAAATGGTGGCAGGTGTGGCCGGCCATGAGACAGGGCTGGCATCCGCTATTCTAGAGGCCAGTTTTCGCACTGACACCCCTAAAATGTTTGCGGCATTGGGCCTTTTGGTATTAACTGGCATCATGATCTATGCAGTGCTCAACGCGCTGTCGCGCCTGCTGCTTGGCCGTTGGCATCCCAACATAAACGCTTCCTGACTTTGCATCGACGACATTTGCGTCACGGTGAATCATCTGAGCTTGGAGACAATGACATGACACGAAACTGGATAAGACGCATCAATTATTTATTCCTGATGATGCTTACACTAACAGGGGCTGGCGTACTTGCCAATGACAAGGTCACCTTTGCGACCAACTGGAAAGCGCAGGCGGCACATGGCGGCTTCTATCAGGCTCTGGCAGATGGCACCTACAAAAAATTTGGGCTCGATGTCACCATTCAGCAAGGCGGCCCGCAAGTCAACAATCGTCCTTTGCTACCCGCAGGCCGTATCGATTTTTTGATGACCGGGAATCTCCTTCACAGCTTTGATAATGTGAAGAACAAGATCCCGACCGTGGCGGTGGCAGCCATCTTTCAGAAAGATCCGCAGGCTCTCATTGCTCACCCCGGCAAGGGATATGAAAAATTCGAGGCATTAAAACAAGCCCCTATTGCTCTCATTGCCA
Source organism: Oxalobacteraceae bacterium (assembly GCA_900299005.1). Lineage (GTDB taxonomy): Bacteria > Pseudomonadota > Gammaproteobacteria > Burkholderiales > Burkholderiaceae_D > Pernthalerella. The sequence continues at coordinate 34,410 of OMID01000042.1, read as the reverse complement.
AGGATGCCCAATTCACCTGGTGGCAATGGCTGAAAGTGCGGCATGGATTCCGCGACGAGGCTCTCAAGCCGTACACGTATAACCTGGCACCGTTCCTGGCAAATGATAAATCCATTCAGCAGGCCTACTCGGTTGCCGAACCCATTTACGTGGAAAAGCAGGGAAAATTCAAACCTGTCGTCCATCTTCTTGCGGATCATGGATTTTCTACGTACTCCACGCTGATTGAGACGCGCATCGATTTGGTAAAGAATAATCCTGATCTGGTTCAGCGGTTTGTTTCGGCCTCGATTATTGGCTGGTCCAATTACCTCAATGGCGACCGCACATCAGCGGCAGCACTGATGATGAAAGACAACCCTGAAATGACGGAAGCCGAGATGGAAGCCTCTGTGGCACTGATGAAGTCACAAGGCATCGTGGAGTCTGGCGAGGCCTCCAGCAAGGGCATTGGCGCCATGAACGCAAAGCGAGTCGAGGATTTTTATGATCAGATGGTAAAAGCCGGCCTGTACAAGGCAGGTGACGTCGATCTGAAAAAAGTGGCTGTTTATGAGTTTGTTAACAAGGGAATCGGCCTGAAGAAATAAGTGCGCGTAAAGCGCGATGGAATGGGCCAAGCGGTCTTGATGGCGTCCGAGCAGCGACGCAAGCCTCACGGGCGGGAGGTGCCGATTGATTAAAATCGCGCCCCTTCGCCCTGGGAAAATCGCGGCAATCGTCGGTAAGGCAGCTGCGCGGCGCAACGAGATGGGCTCTAGATGAAACCGCTTCCATACAGCGCCACCTCAGGATGACTTGCATTTCGTGCCCCCGAGAGTTATTTTCCCTATCGCCAAGCTTCAAACCCTAATTAATCATTAACCTACCGCTGTTCAAGGAGCGCAGGCTACCGCATTCGCTGCGGTTAACTCCCCAAGAGAGGCGCCAATGAAACGCATTGCGCAGCACAAACTACCTTCAAGTGCGTGGGATGGGTGTTCCAACCTCCATCTCGACTCGGTCGAGTGGAACCCACTACCGAGCACAGTAAATCCGGGCCGCGCATGGTTCACGGGTGTTATGCGCCTCTTCGCTCTTGTTTTTTTGATTCCGTCCTTTCCCGTCATGTCCGCAGTGACGGATGGCGATGATCCTTCGGCGCTGTTTGATACCAGCCGTAACATCCACAGCACGTCCAAGGTGACCTGGATACCAGTGAATAACATCCAGGTGACCTGCGAGCGGGAGGCTCAAGTGCGGGGTTATCCGCCCTTCGGCTTCGACCTTAAAGCGTGTTCGTTTTTCGAGAACGATGTCTGCGTGATATTCACTTCCAAAAAAGTCAACATGCATACCCTGGGACACGAAGTTCGCCACTGTTTTCAGGGTTGGTGGCACGAATAAAAATGGCTCTCTCGTCGAGAGACCTGATCACCGTGCCCATCCATTGACGTTGCGCTCTCTGGCTCGCCAGAGGGGATACTCTTCTGCCGAATTAAATATAATAGGCGTGTTGTAAAATCTTTTATTTGAATGAAGAGTTGGGGACAGAAAATGCTTCGAATTTTCCGCTCATGTTTCTTGGGCATACTTGCCACCTTGGCATTTACAGCGACCCTTTTGCCTCGCACCAGCCATGCGGCCGGCGCAGTAGAAATGCAGGTGGAGTCCATCGTGCGCCAAGCACTGGATGAGTACAACATCTCTATGGAAAACAACGATCCAGCGGCATGGATAAAGTACTTTTCCGATAATGTCAGCCGCGTCACTCCGGTAGGCAGCGTCTCGGGCAAGAAGGACTTCAGCGAATACATCGGTCACGAATACAAGACTTTCAAGGCGAAATTCGACGTCAAGAAAATGATCGTTGCCGGCCGGTCGGCTGCAGTGATATTCACATGGGAAGCGAATCACCGAAAATCCGGCGATTCGGTTCGAATCGAGATGGTGGGTATTTACGAAATGGGCACCAGCGGGCGTTTTGATTCAGTGGTGTACTACTTCGACCCGGCAAAAGCAGGAAAATTAGTCGGCGATCTGAAACTCAACTGATCAGTCATCGCGACTTCCACCCGAGCTTGCGCCAGACACGATAAAACCAGCGTAATAAAAGTCACTGTGAAAATGATAGCCAACCGTTCATTCAGGTCCGCTCCGAAGCGTTTTGGTCAGCGCCTGCAGGCAGCTGCCTTGATCATCTGCTCATCGATTCTCTTCGCGCCGCAGGTGGCCATGGCAGAAGAGGATGCTTTCGTATGCATGTCCGGCGATGAGGCAGAGTGCGCATTCGAGAACGAGAGCCTTTCGCTCTTCATCCGCTGCCAGGATGCCTACAACAAGGGAAGAGAATCAGGCGACCTGACCGAAGCAAGATCGCTGGCTCGACAACTCCTGGATCGAAAGAATAAATACGGCAAGCGAATGATGCGCTTCATCTATGTCGCGCTATCTCAGGGCAGCCACAAAAATCTGGTTGAGGCTTATCGGTGGCTGGATGAGGCCTTGACCAATGGCGAGCAATACCAACGAACGGATATCGAGCGACTGAGAAACAACCTCGCCGCTAAAATGACCGAGCAGCAGCTGGCCGAGGCCAGAAAAAAGTAAGTGCACGCGCTTGATAGCGCCATCGGACAAGCTGCAGGGATGCGTGTGCCATGCCCGCAGCTTCGTCCAAGGCCTCAGCTTGGTCTCTCGTGCAAACGCCCTTGACCTCAGGGCCGTCTTCCGGCGAAAGCGTCGGCTTTACTTTTCGATCTTGAGTCCGCTTGGGGCAGGCGTCTTGATAAATTCAGCCACGAGCCGAATATTTTCATCGTCGATCAAACCCTTGAACGCAGGCATACCTTTGCCCGCACGCCCATGCGTGATGGTCACAACGACCTGATCAACGGTCAGCGGCGTCTTGCGCAGGTCGGCACCGTAGCCGCCCTCGTTCTGCCCACCCCGACCATCCGGCATGTGACAGGTTGTGCAATATTGGGTGAATGTAACCTTACCGCCACCGCGGGGAACCACGATAGGGCGATCGTCATCATCGGCTGAAGCCGTTGGCAACACAGACAACAAACCAGCAGACACGGCAGCCAGAATAACGATCTTGGTGAGTACATCAAAACGTTTCATTACTTCTTCCCTTTTTGTTTCTTTCAGAACCTATCCCCTTGGGGCAGTGGAAAGGCCGCACTCCTTGCATGCTGCTACTGAGAACCTATCTTGTTAGGTCGCTGGCGGCAGCGTCGCTGTGCCATCATCCTAACGAGATAGGTTCTTATTGTGGACGCCCCTCTGAGGCCATCAATGGCCCAAAGGGATAGGTTCTATCTTTGTTCAGTCATATAAAAAACGGGCTGGCATGAATGCCAGCCCGTTCGTTCATCCTTGATCAGCGATCAAGGGCAAACACGTACAGAATGTTGCTAGGCACTTGGCTCTTGAGCTCAGGTGTTGCGGTCACAAACCACTGCGGCCATGCGCCACCCAGACCGACTTCGATAGCAACGTACTGCTTGCCATCAGCCATGAAGGACATTGGCGGCGCATTGATCGCAGAACCCGTCTCGAAGCGCCACAGCTCTTCCAGAGTCGCTGCATCGTAAGCCACCACAGCGCCTTCAGCATGACCCGAGAACAGCAGGCCACCCGCCGTCGTCAGCAGTCCACCGAGCTGAGGATGCTCGGTATAGACTTTCTTGGCGACTTTGCCAGTACGAACATCAATACCCGTGATCGAACCAGATATACGGCCGCAGTTCGGATCTTCGAAGGTGGAGTAAGGCGCGCCACCCAGGAACAGCTGGCGAGGCTTGAGTGCGCCCGGCACTGTGACCTCGGCAAAAGCCTTGTTGCAGCCTTCGATCGTGGGGATGTAGTACATGTTGGTTTGCGGGCTGTAGGTCGTCGGCGGCCAGTTCTTGCCACCCATGTGACCCGGCTCCAGCACGCCATCGATAGTGCCACGACCCTTGGTAGCGGTACCACGCTGCGCTGCCGTACCCTTCATGTAGGTCTGGACATCCGACTTCGCGTTGTAGCTCTTCGGCTTGCACTTCGCATCCAGCCCACCCGACCAGTTCAACTTGTCGACAAACTGGGTGCACCACAGCGGCTCACCTGTCTTGCGGTCATTGGCGTAGACATAGCCATTACGGTTCGCATGGATGGTCACGCGACGGAACTGACCATTGACCTGCGTGTCAACGAAGGTGTTTTCGGAGACAGAGTCGTAGTCGTAGGGGTCATTCGGCGTATGCTGGAAGCCCCACTTGATCTTGCCCGTGTCTGCATCCAATGCAATCGTGGAGTCAGTCCACAGGTTGTCACCAGGACGGTAGGCATTATCCCAGTCCGGACCCGGATTGGCCGTGCCCCAGATGATCAGATTGAGTTCCGGATCGTAGGAACCGGTGACCCATGTGGAGCCGCCACCTGTTTTCCACGCGCCGTGCTTGTCCTTCCATGTCTCATGGCCGGGCTCGCCGGGACCAGGGATGGTGTAGGTTCTCCAGCGACGCTTGCCAGTCTTGAGGTCAAGCGCCTCGAGCCAGCCACGTACGCCGAATTCCGCACCAGCCATGCCAGTGACCACCATGTCCTTGACGATCAGCGGAGCATTGGTGATGACTTCACCCTTGCCCGGATCAGCAACCTGCGCCTCCCAGATCTTGCTGCCATCGGTCTTGTTCAAGGCAACGATACGACCGTCGATCACGGGAGAGATCACCATGTCACCGGCAAGGGCAGCACCGCGATTGTTAATCCCGCAGCAAGCCACGGTAGTTGCGTAATCACGATCGGGATTCGGACTGTATTTCCAGATCATGCGAGGCACACCGCCTCGGGTGTCGAGTTTGGTCACTGAGCCCCAGCCGGTGGTGATGTACATGAAACCATCTTCGGCTACAGGCGTTCCTTCGAGTCCCGCGTATTGGAACTGAATGACCTCCTTGCCGCCACCTTGCATGTCACCCATCGCCCAAGTAAAGGCAACCTTGAGGTTTTTGACATTCTTGGTGTTGATCTGGTCAAGCCCGGAGAAGCGATGCGCTTCCAGGTTGCCGTGGTGGTTCAGCCAGTTACCCGGTTCTTTTTCGCTATTGATCAATCGATCTGTGGTCACGTTGCCAGCAAAACCGGGAGCACTCCAAAGCGTTGCTCCCAGTAGCGCTGGTACGATAACCGCAAGTGCCGACTTACGGAATTTCTTCACCATTGCCTCCCCAGTTTTTTAAAAATTATGATCAGCCGACCGGACTACTCACGCTTAGTTCACCAGACCGCGCAGCGATGAATGACGAGATCGCCACACACCATCACGCAAACTGATTATTTCGCGAGCCGAAAAATTACCCGGTTGCTTGCTTGAATCTAGACGGGTGAGCGAAAAAAGTCAACGTTACCGAGCGAGTTCACATGCCCAATCGGCTCTTACCAGCTATTTATTTTTGATATCGAAAGTACCAAAAAATACTATCTTGTTCAAAAGTAGTCATATTTGAATGCCAGACGAAAGGCGCGCGGTGAGTTTCGGTCCTGATTATTCGTTTATAAATGCCCTGGCACCGCAAATTGAAGCCGTCAGTAACCGCGGGAATCGCGGGCAAACCTCGCGAAATCCCGGGACTGCGGGATTAATCAAGCCAGCCGGCAAATCAGCACTCACCCGGCGCCGGTCTCACCAACAGGTTAGCCGCGCAATCTCAACCCCCGACCCTTCAGCTAAGGTTTAAACCTTCCTTTGCCTGTGTAAAACCCTCCACTGGATTGGAGAGAAGAGGCGTGTTTTCAGAGGCAGACCCGTGATTGAAAATGCTAAACTGCCTTCGTATCGGGCGACTATAAAAAACATATGGTTACTACTTTTTGCTCCCTTCGGGAGGGCTGAATAATCAATAACCGACCGCTGTCACTGCCAGAAAATATCGCACAGCCGTTGATCTGACGGGTCTCGTTTCGCACTGCGGTTCGGGCTCGCGATACAACGGGTTTCATTCAGCCTCGCCCAAGCCCGGATGAATTATGAAAATACGAGCATGGATCTTGATGGCGATGTTAAGTTTCACATCGCTGACCCTGTTGGGTGGAACACTGGAGACCAATCCCGAGGCAAATCGCAAGGATCCGGATTTCATCGCAGGCAAAAAAGCACTTGAACAGCGAGATTGGAACTTGGCTATTTCGCATTTCAAGGCAGCCAATAAGCGTCTTGAAAACGCCGATCTCCACAGTCATTTGGGATATGCGTTCAGAAAATCCAGCGATCTTGATAGTGCCTTCAACCACTACCGGGTAGCTCTAGACATAGATCCGAATCACCGGGGTACGCATGAGTACATTGGGGAAGCCTATATCACTGCCGGAAAACCAGAAAAAGCCCGAGAACATCTGGCAAAACTCGAAGCAATCTGCGGAAAAGACTGCGAGGAATATCAGGATCTGCTGCGAGCCCTCTCCTCATCTCCCAAAGAAAAATACCTTCCCGGCCGATGACGAGGTACGGAGTCCTCCCAGACGAACGCATCCACCGATCGAGTCTTTGCATCTTCCAGCGTGCTCCAACTGAGCCTCATTTTTCAACGACTTTTTTTGCCAAGAATTCGAACGATATCCTGTCGACGGCCAAGCCAACATCATGAAGCATCACTCCTTACGCTATCGCTCACTCATCTACGTCCTTCTCGTCATCGGCTGCCTGGGTCTGGCCCGACAAGCCATGTCGGAAATGGAGGCTGATGAGTGCTTCTGGAGTGCGACCGCGAAGCAATGCATCCCCAGTGATCAAATTTTCATGCAGCCCGTCGATAGTCTTGGTGAAGCCGACAAGCTGGTCTTTGAGGATGGCATGCGCCAGTTCAAGGCCAACTGGACAATCTTCCCCTTGATCGATGGCGAATGGGGACTGGGTCCGACGTTTCATGCGCGCTCATGCGCCGGTTGTCATGAAAACGGCGGGCGTGGCCGAACCGTCGATGATGGCAATTCAACCACTTTTCAGCAGTTGGTGAGGCTCTCCCTGCCATCGGGTGACTCCAAGGCAGAACCCGTTCCCCATCCCGACTACGGAAACCAGCTCCAAGTATTCAGTATTTTCGGTGAGTCCTTGAGTAATCCGCAAATTGGCGAGGGTGATTTGCGCATTGATTGGCAAGCGGTGAAAACCTCACTCGTCGATGGCACGGTGGTCGAGATGCGTCGCCCGGAAATCAAGATCAACAGACCTGCGTTTGGTCCGCTGGACAAAGAGACCTTACGCTCGCTGCGCAATACGCCGGTGGTCTTCGGCATGGGTTATCTGGATGCCGTCTCCGAAGCTGATCTGCTGGCGATCGCCGAGCAGCAGCGATCAGTCGGCCTGAACGGCAGACCCAACTATGTCAGGGATGACATCACGGGACAGATTCGATTGGGTCGGTTTGGTTGGAAGGCCAATCAACCCGGGCTGCGCCAACAGGTCGCCGCCGCGCACATTGGCGACATGGGCATCACCAGTTCGCTCTACCCGTCACAGAATTGTCCGAAAGTGCAAGCACAGTGCCTGTCGGCGCATCAAACAGGCAAGCACGAGCTGGCTGATGCCTCATGGAGCGCAGTAACCCTGTTTCTCGCTGCTGTGGAACCACCCCGCCGACCAGTGCCGCAAAGCGAAGCGTACATTCATGGTGAAAAATTATTTCGCTCGGCAGGTTGCAACCACTGTCATGTAGCTGAGCTGAAAACAGGTAAATTCCCGCTGCTTCCTGCAATCGAAAATAAAAGCTTTTTTCCCTACACTGATCTGCTATTGCATGACATGGGTGAGGATCTGGCCGATGGCCGGCCGGACTTTGCGGCTGGCGAGCGCGACTGGCGAACTGCGCCACTATGGGGTATCGGCTTGTCGCGCCGCGTGAATGGCAGCATGAACCTGCTCCACGATGGGCGCGCCAGAAGCGTACTTGAGGCTATCCTCTGGCACGGTGGAGAAGCAAAAAAATCGCGGGACCGATTCGCTGCGTTTACCAAAGAAGAGCGCGATCTACTGATCGCTTTCGTGCATGCACTCTAGGGAGACACTGAAAAAGCCCCCTCTGATGGCGAGCCCAGATCGCTGTGCGACGCGGGCGCCTGCCACATCAAAGGCTTCCTGCGACTTCTCACATGAGAGACTTGCGGTATGCAATTCATTAGCGCTTCACTAGCCGAAGCGAATACCCGGATGCTGCCTATCCTGGGCATCCCCCGCAGCACCGCCTAGGCATCACAGCAGCGCCTCACAGCAGACGCTACTGGCTGCATACCCACTCCAATACCGGACTATTCCAGTCGGAAGGGCCAATGTGATCCCAGCGCGGCGAGACTGACAAGTCAGCGGGCGTCATTTCCTTCCCTTTGCCGAAATGCTCGGACCACCATGTCTCGGTGACAGTCCGCGTTCGACGGCCGGGGCAATCGTATTCCTGCTCAATGACAAATGACAGGTTTCCCCAGTCGGGATGTTTCTCGTAAAGATTGAATAATTCCTTTGCACGTCGGTAGTCTCCCTCTGTGCGCACAGAGGAAGTCTCAACGTAGCGATCAGCCCGGATTGTCTCAGATACTTTTTTCCACTCAGCATGCGCAGACAGGCATACCAACATAAACATCACTGCGAGCACTGGTTGTTTTTTCATAAATTCATCGTCGGGAAAAAAACTGGAAAGTTCTTGATCACTGTTCTGAATCATCCGGGGTATCGTCCCAATGCATGCAGGCGTAATTCAAAACCCGCTCCAGTGCGGTGCCAGGTGCAGGGCGAACCCAGGGAGTACGCGCATTCCATCTTTCTTCCTTGCCTTTGCCCATGGGCTCAGAGTAGAAAGCGCCTGAAACTGCGCGAATCAGCCTATGATTGCAATTAAACTCACAGACCATGCTGTCAGAGGCATGGCCGCGTCCGCTGCGCTCGCGGTAATTTCTCAAGGTATTGATCACGGGTGTTCTGCCACGTCGAGTCAGATCCGGATCCACATAAAACGTCTCTCCCGCCGAGGAGGATGTCGGATCTGGGACTTCAATACCCACCCAATCACCGGCAAATGCCACCAGACTCGTCATTTGCAAGCCAAGAAAAACGATGCTTTTCAGGGAGTTTTTCCACATAAGAAAAATAGTGCCTCGGCCTGGTAGCTGCCCGCAGCAGGCGTTTCCCATGGCGTGGGTTGATATTCCGATGTCGTGTCGCCTCGAGCCATCGGTTCCTTGTAATACACCGCGCTGCGAATGCGCAGTGTGCGGTCATAGCAATTGGATTCGAGCAGCATGCGAGCCGAGGAGTCCTGATACTCATCCGGTTTGCCGTAATCGAGCAAAACCCAAACGCGTGGCCGCGTGCCTCGAACTACCGTCAGCGGATCAAAGTAGAGCGCGGTTTCACCCTGCCGATTAAGTAATTGCCAATCTGCCAGAGCAGTGCCAGCGGTCACCAGCAAGAGGAAGAGCAGGAAGCATCTTATCAATCGCATAATGCACAGCTCGACAAAAACAGGGGCGATATAACCCGTGGAAGTTCGAATCAGGAAGGAATAACTTGCTCGGAATAATAACCCGTTTTCTCTACAGCGGACGGTTGTGACACTGCCTGCGAGCGCTGATGATCTGCTAGCCCATGCCACGCAATCCTACCGATGCCAACGTACTCAAAACCAGTTTGAACATCCTGGTGCCGAGGAGCGTGCGTGGCATTGCGCGCGTGCCATGGTCTATCATGTCACGCCATTCACGTATCCTCATGCGCCACCCCCCCGAGCGGCTGATCCGCCGTGCTGTTATTTTCTACCTTGCAAAGGAATTTCCATGTCTGTACCGCACATTATCGGCTGGGGGCATACTCAGTTCGGAAAACTTGATCAGTCCGATCTTGAGCAGCTCTTCAGGGATGCGGTCAAGCCCGCGCTGGAGCGCGCCGGTAGTACCGCCGAGGAGATTGACGGGATTTTCGTGGGCACTTTCAATGGCGGCTTTGTTCCACAGGATTTCAGTGCCTCGCTCGCTGCGGTGGCAATGCCTGAATTCCGTCATACGCCCGCAGTGCGCCTTGAGAATGCTTGCGCCACTGGCTCTGCCGCTATCTGGGCTGCGCTGGACACGCTCCAAAGTGGCCGGATCAAACGCGCGCTGGTGGTGGGGTTCGAAAAGATGAACACCTTGCCCGGAGCCCAGATCGGCGATGTGCTGCTCAAGTGCTCTTATGTAAAGGAAGAGGCCGGGCAGCCGGGCGGATTCGCTGGCATTTTCGGTGACATCGCACGCAACTACTTCGAACGCTTTGGTGATCAGTCAGATGCACTGGCGGCGATCGCCGCGAAAAACCATCGTAACGGCGTAGACAACCCGTATGCACATATGCGTCGCGACGTTGGCTTCGATTTTTGCCGTCATGCATCCGATAAAAATCCGGTAGTCGCCGGACCGCTGAAGCGCTCCGATTGCTCACTGGTCTCCGATGGCGCTGCCGCACTGGTGCTCTCGCTGGAACCGCGCTCCGGCCACACGGCAATTCGCTGGCGGGCCCGAGCGCAGATCAATGAATTCTTGCCTTTGTCTCGTCGCGATCCAACGCAATTCGTCGGTGCGGCCATGGCCTGGAACCAAGGCCTGCGCGATGCCAATCTGTCTCTGACTGATCTGCATCTGGTCGAAACCCATGACTGCTTCACTATCGCCGAGCTGCTCGAATATGAGGCCATGGGTCTGGCACCCCAGGGACAAGGTGCGCGCGTCATTCTCGACGGAGTCACGACAAAAGACGGTCTCTTGCCGGTGAATCCTTCAGGTGGGTTAAAGTCGCGCGGTCATCCTATCGGTGCCACCGGTGTTTCGCAGCATGTGATGCTGGCCATGCAGCTGGCCGGCGAGGCGGGTGCTATGCAAATTCCCAACGCAGCTCTGGGCGCGGTATTCAACATGGGGGGTGCCGCTGTCGCGAACTATCTCAGCATTCTCGAAGCGGCATGAACGCGGCACAGGTCATGAATCTCGGGTCGCTGCTGCGCCAGACTGCGCAGCTGTTTCCCGAACGCGATGCTCTGATCCTCGGAGAGCAGCGCTGGAGCTGGCGCGACATCGACGCCCGAGTCGATGCCATGGTGGCGGCATTGCGCGAATTAGGGCTGCGCAAAGGTGACAAGATCCTTGTTCATTCCCGCAATAATCTGCAACTCTTCGAGAGCTGCTGGATTGCGTTTCGCCTCGGCTGCGTTTGGGTGCCGACCAACTTTCGGCTGACGCCACCGGAAGTGGCCTACCTCGGGGCTTCCAGCGGTGCCCGCGCCCTGCTTTACGAAGCCAATTTCAGTAGTCATGTGGATGCAGTTCGTGCAGCATCCTCGGTGATCCATCAGGTCGTGTGCATAGGAACGCCCCGTGAGGGTGAGCATGACTATGAGGCGCTGGTACAGCGTCACTATGGCAGCCGACCCGAGAGCGCGACCGTCGAGTACGATGATCCGCTCTGGTTCTTCTACACATCGGGCACCACTGGCAAGCCCAAAGCAGGTGTACTGACACATGGCCAGATGAGTTTTGTGGTAGCCAATCATCTGGCCGACCTGATTCCAGGCACGGATGAGAACGACTGCTCCATCGCAGTGGCGCCCCTGTCGCATGGCGCGGGGATTCACGCCTTGCTCAATGTAGCGCGAGGTGCCGCCACTGTGCTGCTGCCGAGCGAGAAGTTGGATCCCGAGTTGTTCTGGCAACTGGTGCAGCAACATCGCGTGACCAATCTCTTCACGGTTCCAACCATCGTCAAAATGCTGGTAGAACATCCTGCCGTCGACCGCTACGATCACAGTTCATTGCGTTACATGATCTATGCGGGCGCGCCGATGTATCGGGCAGATCAAAAGCTGGCTCTGCAGAAGCTGGGCAAGGTATTGGTTCAGTACTTTGGTTTGGGGGAAGTCACCGGGTGCATTACGGTGCTCCCGCCCGACATGCATGCCATTGATGACAACGACCCCCATGCCCACATTGGCTCCTGCGGTAAGCCACGCGTTGGCATGGAAATAGCCATCCTCGACCAAGACATGCAGCCCGTGCCGGTCGGCACAATTGGTGAAATCTGCTGCCGTGGACCCGCAGTATTTTCGGGTTACCACAACCAACCCGAGGCCACGGAAAAAGCCCTTCGCGGCGGCTGGTTCCACACTGGCGACCTGGGCCGGCTGGACGAACGCGGTCTGCTGTATATCACCGGCCGTGAATCGGACATGTACATCTCGGGGGGATCCAATGTGTATCCGCGTGAGGTAGAGGAAGTACTGTTGACCCATGCCGGCGTCGCGGAGGTTGCCGTCGTGGGCATGCCCGACCGAAAGTGGGGCGAGGTTGGCGTGGCTGTCGTGGTGCGCAAGCTGGCAGGCGATCCTGTCACTGATGCGGAGCTGTTGCAGTACCTCGACGGTCGGTGCGCTCGCTACCGCTGGCCGCAGCAGTTCTTCTTCTGGGATGCCTTGCCGAAGTCGGGCTACGGAAAAATAACAAAGAGGGACGTCAAACGCCTGCTGCTGGAGCGCGGGGATTTCAAGGAGCACACGCAATAAAAACGAGTCTCTTCAACGGTATGCTAAATCTTGCAGGCAGGTCAGGCGTGAGGCAGGCGGGTCAGGCCTCTCACTTCTGCTGTTGCAGGAATTGTTCGATAGAGGTCTGCGACTGATACAAGCGCGCAGTCTCCATCACATAGCCATGATCCTCGTTATTGGAGCAATACTCATAGGCTTGATCAGACCATGCCTGAGCATCTTTGTTGAAAGCATCCAGGCCCTCGATCGCTATTTTTTTTGTGGCGACGACTGCGGCGCACCGACACAGTATTCTGGCGCGCCCCTGACTTCTGGCGAGACATTGCGTGTTGATATTCTGCTGTATGGCAAGTAGTGCATTCACGCTGGCTGTCTCGCACGACACCATTCCAGGCTGCGACAAGATCCCTGCGACGATGATTATCTTTACATTATTTTTGATACCAAAAAATCTGTTATTCACGACCACTCCGATTAATTTCATATTTTGAAACATTCTCAGCCCCGGCAGCAGCCCACGGTCTGGCGCGACATGCCCTTGGCGTCAGAAGCGGTAATATGATCGGCGGACCACTGAGTATATTTTTGATCATGCTATCGCTCTGGCGACATTCGTTTCGCAACCAGGCTTTTCTGACGATAAGCTTTGGCTTGCTGCTCGTTCTCAGCCCGCTTGCGCAGGCTGAGTGGCGAGAACTGTCCGTAGGTCACGAACACGAAGTCACGGTCGTTTCTTATTACGATCCCAGAAGTCTGGTCCAGGGACATACTCGAAAAGTGTCCACTTTGATCATCTTCTCACGCCCGGCACCCTCGTTTGGTTGGCGCGCGACCAAATTTCTCTGGGAAGCCGACTGCGTTTCGCACCGCCTCAGATTACGAGCCTCTGCAGACTTCACCGAGATGGGCATTCACATACCCTCAATACTTGATCATCAGTATGCCGTGTGGGTACCCGCCGAAGACGGAGACACAAAGGAATCCATTTTCAAATTGATCTGCCTGTAATTCTGGCAAGACTAGCCATCTCGTTGGGCGCCTCCACGCAAGTCGAGCCCGCTTGGTGCCCTCGCCTATCCTTCAGGCGACCTTGAATCTGCCTGAGCAAACGGCGTGTCATTTTTCAGAAATGCAGTAATTGCCCACGGGCTCGAACCCTGCAGGACAACTCATCGCCGCTTTTCGGATCGCCAATCTCGACTCTGGGGTGGCAATGCAGTAATTGCCTTGCTCAACATAGCTATCAGGGCAATGCTGGTACTTCACAAAGGCGAATCGAGCATTGGCTCCAGGAACGCACTGCGTTCCCTTGGCTGAGTAATCCGAGGGGCAATCTCCCTCTTTGGGAATGTCACCCGCAGGAGGCAGGGCGGCATGCACTGCCCCATGCACGACAAAAAACAAGGCTGTAAGGAATAAGTACTTCATGGACTAATGTATTGGAAAAAATTGAATGACGTAGCTACCCGGTTGGATAAGTCGCAAGGCAGCAGCGTTAACGACGGCACAGAGGTCCGGCGAACCACTGTCAGCGCCGCCAACGCCGCCAGCGACCTGACGAGGCAGGCTTCGAAGCCTTATTTTACCCGCGGCCGGCGACAAGGCTTGTTGAGATTGTTTCTCGCGTCATAAACATCACAAGATCGAAGACATTCGCACACCCAACGCGCCATTATTGAGAGAGACGCTAAAGACACCCCATGTTATGGCGAGCCAGCATCGCTGTGCGACGCAAGAGCCTGCCAGATCAAAGGTTGACCACTATTTCCCAAAGAAGAAATCTTGCGGCATTTATTTCATCAGTGCTTCTTTAGCGATGAAGCCGCTGTATTGAAAATGGCTCGGCTACATTCATGGTGTCGACGTCGATCACAACGGCATCAGCGACGTGCTCGCCCGGCACAACCATTCTAAGGACATTTGAGGCCGCAGGATGCGTCTTCGCGAAGGGTCGGTCCGTCACGAATTGATGAGTATCGCCCTGAATCAGCAGCACCGGCTTGCCCCAGGCGACAGCCTCCTGCCTGAAAGCCTCAAGCCAGAGCGCAAAGCCGGATTCCCTGATGCGAGGATCATGATAAAAGGTGTCGGCCTGCATCGCGAAAACCACGGCGCGATGCCCTCTCTTGCGCGCCTCGGCAAACGTGCTGCGCATCCACGCGATAGTGGCTTCATTGCGGTGGCCGAATTCAATCGAGGAAGGCAAGTCTGGCTGAAGATTATTATTCGAGCCCACTAGATGGAGCGTGGCAAAGCTGACTTCCTTTGTGTACCAGCGACGGTTTTCGGAAAACTGTCTGAATGTCTCCGACTGGGACTGGCTGTCTAGCTCGACCGGATGACGACCGAGGCTAAGCTCGGTGGCAAAGAACAACTGGCGAAGTTTTTGCAGGCGTTCCAGCGGATCATACGGACCGTTATTGGCGCGGTGACAATCTGTCCATTCATTGTCACCCGGCGTATAGATCAGCGGTTTTTCAAAAGACATGAACTGACGCTTCACGGACTCGAAAGTCTCGTCATTGCACAGCGTGCTTCCAGACTTGATATCCCCCACATGGATAGTGAAGCGCGAATCCAGCGGATTGATTCGCTCAATCAGGCGGTCAAGCTGCACCGGAGAGGTGTACGGCACATCGCCAATAGCGACGAACCGGAATGTTTCTGCCAGTGCCTGGGACTTAGCCCCTAGCAGCGCCAATGCGACGCAGGCCATACGTGCGATGATCTTCATCCCAACCCTCCTTGGGCCGCGGCCGACGCCGGAAACTGAATCGCGAACGTGCTGCCTTTGCCGGGCTCGGAGTCGATCCTCAGACGCGCGTCATGGCGCGCCAGCACATGCTTGACGATCGCCAGCCCAAGACCGGTTCCCTGAGTCTCTCGCGAGCGGCCTTTGTCAACCCGATAAAAGCGCTCCGTAAGCCTCGACAAATGCTCCTGCTTGATACCGATGCCGCTGTCGCTGACCGAGAACTCCGGGCCCTGCGCTGACACGCGCCACTCAATGCGGATCTCTCCGCCCTCGGGCGTGTAACGCACGGCATTTGATACTAGATTGCCAAAGGCGCTACGCAGCTCATCCATGCCGCCTATGATGTCCGGTCCATTGATATCCAGGCTGATCTGATGGCGACCGCCGGACAAGGCGAGCCCCTCGGCATGTACCTGTTCCAGCAGCGTTGGCACGTGGACGATCTCTTTGCGCAGGGGATAGTCGATGGATTCCAACCGGGTCAATACCAGCATGTCTTCTACCAAATTCTGCATTCGCCTGCCCTGCTCGGCCATCAGCTTCAGGTGCTGCATACGGGTCAGCTGATCAAGGTGCGGTTCGGCATTGGCAATCTCCAGAAAACCGTTGATCACGGTCAGCGGCGTGCGCAACTCATGAGACGCATTCGCAATGAAATCGCGCCGCATGGTTTCCAACCGGTCGAATTCGGTCACGTCATGGGTGACCAGAATCTGCCGCCTGTCTTCGAAGGGAATCAGCCGGACGATCAGCTTGCGATCACCGATCTTTAGCGTCAAGGGCTCGTCGTATCGGGCAAGGATGATGTAGTCAATGAACTCGGGGCTGCGAATCAGATTGGTGACGCGCATGCCCTTGTCTTTGTCGAGGTTCAGACGCAAATGGGTCTCGGCGACCGGGTTGCACCATTCAAGGAAGAGCACATCATCCATGATGACCACGCCATCGGGTAGCTGGCTCATCGCCAACCGGAAACGTGAGAGCCACTCGGCCAGTTCCGCCCGATTTTTCTGGTCATCGCGACGAAGCCGGTACAGTTTGGCAAAAATCTCCGTCCACGAACCCCAGCCATCCTTGAGCTTCACCTCATCCGGGTGATCGAGCCAGCGCGAGAGGTGATACATGTAGCGCAACTGGACCATCACCAGCCCCAGCAGCACCACGAAAGCCACCACCAGACCACCGGTGAAGTTCCATACATAGCCGCCGGCAAGTCCCGCGCCACCGATGAGCGCGAAACGTATCAGCACCGGGATCCAGAACAGCGCAGCAGGACTCATGCAAAAATGGAATTATTTTTCGGACAGCATGTAGCCTACACTACGAACGGTCTTGACGAGGTAATCGGCGCTTCCCAGCGCCTTGCGCAGCCGAAGCACGTGAACGTCCACGGTTCGTTCTTCCAGCACCGCGTGATCGCCCCACACTTTGTCGAGTAACTGGCTGCGAGAAAAAACACGCTCCGGGTGCGCAATCATGAACTTGAGCAGTTTGAACTCGGCGTGCCCGATCTCGATCTGCTGATCTTGGACCAAGACACGACAACTGACCGGATCGAGCCGGACGGGCCCAAGGCTCATTTCGAGCTCGGCATGCTCGGGCTCCTTGCGCCGTATCAGCGCCTTGATGCGCGCCACCAGTTCTTTGGGTGAGAAGGGCTTGGTGATGTAATCATCAGCGCCCTGATCAAGACCCGCGACCTTGTCTTCCTCCATGCTCTTTGCAGTGAGCATGATGACGGGCAGCGTATTGAACTGGCGATCTCCCCGGATGCGAGATAACAGCCTGATACCTGACTGGTCAGGAAGCATCCGGTCGAGCAGCATGACTTGCGGTCGTTGTTGCTGAAGATACTGCCAGGCATCCGCCGTGTTATGTACGGCGTGAACTTCCCAACCAGCGGATTTCAGAGCAAAACTGACCAGCTCGACAATGGCCAGCTCATCTTCGACCACGAGGATAGCAGGACGCGAGCTAGCCATTACCCTGCTGGGAAATTGCGTAATCGGTGTGCCGAATGTCCTTGCCCTCGACAATGTACACGACATACTCTGCGATGTTCTTGGCGTGGTCGCCAATGCGCTCGATCGCCTTCGCCACCCAGATGGTGTCCAGCGCGCTGGAGATGGTGCGGGGATCTTCCATCATGAAGGTAATCGCGGTGCGCACCACCGAGCGGTACTCATGATCGATTTCTTCATCGGCCACGATCAGGCGCGTCGCCTGCTTCTGATCCAGGCGCGCAAAGGCATCCAGGGCATCGTGCAGCTGCTTTCCTGCTGAGGCCGCCATCACGCGCACGACCTCCTCGTGGGCGATGGGTGCCAGACCCCGCTGGTGAATGGCATGCGCGGCGCGCGCAATCTTGGTGGCCTCATCGCCGACACGCTCGAGGTCAGTGATCACTTTGATCGTCGCCATCACGGTTCGCAGATCGTTTGCGGCCGGCTGGCGCTTGACGATCAGGTGCGTGCAGGCATCGTCCAGCGCAACTTCCATCTGGTTGACTTCGATGTCGGCCGCAATGATGCGTTCCGCCTCGGCGACATTGAGCGTGCGAAAACAAGTCATCGCATCATGGTATTGCTTTTCTACCAGCCCGCCCATCTGCAAGACGCGCGAGCGTATCGCCTCAAGATCGAGTTGGTACTGCCGGGACGAGTGTTCGGTCATGTCAGTCTCCTTGATCAGCCAAAACGCCCGGTAATATAGTCTTGCGTTTCTTTTTTCACCGGATTCAGGAAGATCTTGTCCGTCTCGCCAAATTCCACCAGTTCACCCAGATACATGTACGCAGTGAAGTCGGAGCAGCGCGCCGCCTGCTGCATGTTATGCGTGACGATGGCAATGGTGTAGTCTTCCTTGAGCTCATTGATGAGCTCTTCGATCTTCACGGTAGAGATCGGGTCCAACGCCGAAGTTGGCTCATCGAGCAGCAGCACATCCGGTTTGACGGCAACACCACGCGCGATGCACAGTCGCTGCTGCTGTCCACCCGAGAGCGACAGTCCGCTCTTGTTGAGCTTGTCTTTTACCTCACTCCACAGCGCCGCCTTGTTCAGCGCCCATTCGACGCGCTCATCCATCTCACCCTTGGACAGGTTCTCGTACAACCTGACGCCAAAGGCAATGTTTTCATAGATCGACATCGGGAACGGCGTAGGCTTCTGGAATACCATGCCGATTTTTGCGCGTAAGACGTTGATATCGACATCACGATCGAGGATGTTCTTGCCCTTATAGATAATCGAGCCCTCGGCACGCTGACCCGGATACAGGTCATACATCCGGTTCAGTGTACGCAGCAGCGTCGACTTTCCGCAGCCTGAAGGACCAATGAAGGCAGTGACCTTCTTATCGAAGATATCGAGATCAATGTGCTTTAGGCCCTGAAAGCTGCCGTAAAAGAAATTCAGGTCCTCTACCTTGATGGTGACGGGCACATCGCCGATCGCACCGGGTGCTGATGCCTGTGTTCCGAGAGTGGCGGTCATCATGATCCCTCCCTCCTATCCGTTATTTTTTCCGCTGCGAACCAGCACGCGGGAAATGATGTTCAGTCCGAGAACGCTGAAAGTAATCAGCAAGGCGCCACCCCAAGCGAGTTCACGCCAGTTGTCGTAAGGGCTCATCGCAAACTGGAAAATGACGACCGGTAAATTGGCCATCGGGGCATTCATGTCGGCGTTGAAAAACTGGTTATTCAGAGCCGTGAACAATAGTGGTGCCGTTTCGCCCGAAATACGCGCCACCGCGAGCAGCACACCCGTCATCACGCCCGCTCTCACGGCGCGCAGACGCACCAGTGTGGCGACTTTCCAGCGCGGTGCACCCAATGCGAAAGCGGCCTCCCTGAGGCTGTTGGGCACCAGCGCTAACATATTGTCCGTCGTGCGAACCACTACCGGGATAGCAATGAGGGCTATGGCAAAGCTGCCCGCCCAACCGGAAAAGTGCTTGGTGTTGGCGACGTAGATCGCATACACGAACAAGCCAATCACGATCGATGGTGCCGAGAGCATGATATCGGTTACGAAGCGCGTCACCTGGGCGAAACGGCTCTCTTCGCCGTACTCTGCCAGATAGACACCGGCGAAGATGCCAATCGGTGTACTGATCGCGGTCGCCACCCCCACCATCAACAAGCTGCCCACAATCGCATTCATGAGGCCACCGCCCTCACTGCCGGGCGCTGGCGTCGTGTGCGTAAACATATGCAGATCGACCGCTCCCAACCCATTGATGAGCAAGACCGCCAGTATCCACAATAGCGCCGTCAGTCCAAGCGCCATTGCAACCACCGACAGGAAAATACCGATGCGGTGCCAGCGCAGCCGACGACGATAGATCGGGTTGTCCGACCGTAGTACGTCAGCGGACATTATTTACCCCCCTCGCGCTTGCCCATCTGCAGCAACATCAGCTTGGCCGCAGCGAGCACGATAAATGTGATGGCAAAAAGGATCAGGCCAAGCGCGAACAGGGAGCTCATGTGCAAACCAGCCTCTGCCTCGGCAAATTCATTCGCTAGCGTCGAGGCGATGCTATTACCCGCAGCAAACAATGACCACGACAACTTGTGTGCATTGCCAATGACAAAGGTGATCGCCATGGTCTCGCCCAACGCCCGCCCAAGGCCCAGCATCACCCCACCCACAACACCAACGCGCGTGTAGGGCAAGACGATCTTGCGCACCACCTCCCAGCGGGTACACCCGAGGGCATACGCCGACTCTTTCAGCACCGAGGGGCAGGTGTCGAACACATCGCGCATCACGGATGCGATGAATGGAATAATCATGACCGAGAGGATCAGCCCGGCGGTCAGCATACCGATACCCATCATCGGGCCGCTGAACAGCGCGCCAAGGATAGGCAATTCGCCCAGCGTCTCCTGCAACAGGGGTTGCACATGATCGGCAAAGAGCGGCGCAAATATAAAGAGTCCCCACATCCCGTAAATGATGCTGGGTATCCCCGCGAGCAATTCCACAGCAGTGCCTGACGGACGCTTGAGCCAGACCGGACAGATCTCGGTCAGAAAAAGGGCAATGCCAAAACTGATGGGGACAGCGACCAGCAAAGCGATGAGCGAGGTGATCAGCGTACCCGCGATCGCGATCAGCGCACCGTATTCCTCATTGACAGGATCCCACTCGATGCGGTTCACGAAACCGGGACCGAAATGCGCGAAGGCGGGCCAGGCGCCGAGTATCAGGGAAATCACGATACCCATCAGGATCGCCAGCACCAGCGCAGCGAAGCTGAAGGTCAGCGCATGAAACAGGGAATCCTGCCATTTGGCCGAACTCGCCACGTGCGTCAGGCCCGTCTGCGCGGTCAGGGGGGCCGGACGTTCCGGGATGCTGGCACTCATGGTCGGCAAGACCTCGACTCGGGAGGGGCTGGTAAAGGTAGGCACGCCGGCACTCTAGCCACCGAATATGACAGGCAGATTACATCAGCTTGCCCGTTGTCATAAATTATTTTATTGATAATTCTTCAGCTTGCTCTTGCCAAGACCTTCTGACATGCGCTTAGCGGATCACTGACCAGAGCTCCGGTCATGGGGCATTGATGCGGGACCCATAGCCGGCCCGGCCAGAGCTCGCCAACCCTCCGAGCAAAAGCTCGTTGAGGGCAGTGCTCAGCTGCGTCGACGCGGGTAGCCTTCGGCCGTGATTCTCTGCCAGATGTTTTCTTTATCCTCGTCGGACATGAACACCCATTCGGCAACCTCGACAACGGTACGCCCACAACCCCGGCAGACATCATCGAAAGTGGTGGAGCAGACAGCAACGCAGGGGGTGTCGGGTCTTCCGGGAGGTGGGTGATCCATGATCTGTCGGCGGACAAGCGGGATGAAAAATCGTCAGGAAATCGGCGCTTGGCCTTCACCGCAATCACCCGGCAGCGACATCACTGACGACCCTGTACAGCACTCAGACGATACGCTGCGCCGGATCTAGAAGACATGCATCGGGACTGGCGTCGAGTTTCGCCGATTCTTTTGCCTTGCCCACCTTGACCTCATCCGGCAAAGGCACGCCGTTTTTCACGGCCGTCATTTCTGCCAGAATGGAAATGGCGATCTCCGACGGTGTCTTGCTGCCAATGTAGATACCGATGGGTCCATGCAGCTTGTCCAGTTGTTCGGACGTGAGATCAAAATCAAGCAATCTTTCTCGGCGCTTTCGGTCGTTCGAGCGCGAACCAATCGCGCCAACGTAAAACGCATCGGATTTCAGCGCCTCCATTAGGGCGAGATCGTCCAGCTTGGGATCATGCGTGAGCGCCACGACAGCACTGCGGCTATCAAGTCGCATCTCCATGACAAGATCATCGGGCATTGCGTGGATGACCTGCACACCATCGACATGCCAGCCCTCGCGATATTCCTCGCGCGGATCACACACCGTCACCGCATAATCCATGCCGACGGCGATCTGCGCAAGGAAGCGCGACAACTGCCCGGCACCGATGATGAGTAATCTCCAGCGCGGACCATGAATGGTCGTCATCGCTGTCTCGGAGACCTGCAGGCTCATGCCTGCTTTGGCAGGCCCGAGCGTCACGGCGCCGGTATGCAGATCAAGCCGACGGGAGACCAACGCTCCTGTGGCCAGCCGTGCGATCAATTCCTGCACCTGGCTTTGCGCGGAAAGGGGCTCGATCACGAGCTGAATCGTGCCGCCACAGGGCAGACCGAAACGATGTGCTTCGTCAGCGGTGATGCCGTAGGTGACAACCTCCGGCGTTGTTCGTTTCAATCCTTCACGACGCGCGCGGTCGATCAGGTCATCTTCAATACAGCCGCCGGATACCGATCCGACCACATGTCCATCCTCGCAAATGCCGAGCGTTGCACCCTCCGGGCGCGGGCTCGATCCCCAGGTCTTGGTGATGGTGACGAGTTCGCATTGCTTGCCGGCGGTGAGCCACTCGGCGCAGGTCTTGAGTACTTCGAGATCGATACTATCCATGATGAGGCTGTTCAGAATTCGGGTATTGCGAATAGGGCGAATACAGAAAAAAAAACTCCCCGCCCTTGCGGGCAGGGAGCTTTCTGTGCGCTACTGCATCAGGCAGACTTCAGGCCTTTTGCCAATGGCATCGAGCGAATACGCTGACCGGTCGCCGTGAAGATCGCGTTTGCGACGGCTGGGCCAACGACAGACGTCGAAGGCTCGCCAACACCACCGGGCTTCTCGGTGCTGTTCACCAGCATGACGTTGATCACGGGGGATTCAGCCTGGCGGATCACACGGAAGTCGTTGAAGTTGCTTTGCTGCACGCGACCATTTTCCAGCGTGATGTCGCTGTACAGCGCGTGCGAGAGGCCATAAATGATGCCGGACTCAAGCTGCGCCTTGACGATTTCCGGATTGACCATGCGACCGCAATCGCATGCCACCCAGACCTTGTGCACCTTGACATTGCCGCCGGAGACAGACACTTCAGCGACTTGCGCCTGGTAGGTGCCGTAGCCCTCCATGACAGCCACGCCCAGTGCGCGGCCCTTGGGCAGCTTGCGACCCCAGCCAGCAGCATCAGCGGCCATCTTGAGCACGTTGGCAAGGCGAGGCTCACTGATCAAGTCCATCCGATACTGAACCGGATCTTTGCCAGCTGCCAGTGCCAGCTCGTCCATGAACGATTCGTTGGCGAAGCAGTTCATGGTGTGCGACACAGCGCGCAGGTAGCCGACGCGGAAACCCGTATCGTGGATGATCAGGTCATGCGATGTGTTGGCCACGTTGTAGAGCGGAACCGCCGCTTCGACCATGAAGGGGTCCAGGGGGTTTTTCGGCAGTCCGAACAACGCTTGCGTGATGGATTGCGAAGTCAACTGGAACTTCATGCCGGTCGGCTTGCCGTTTGCATCGAGACCAGCTTCGAGACGCATCAGACCTGCAGGACGGTAGAAGTCGTGCTTCATGTCGTCTTCGCGAGTCCACAGGATGCGCACGGGACGTCCGACAGCTTTGGACACGACAGCCGCTTGTACGCAGTAGTCGATACACACACGACGACCAAAACCACCACCCAGGTAGGTTGTCGCCACAGTGACGTTCTCGGGCTTGAGGCCGAGGGCACCTGCAACGGCACCCTGAGCGCCTTGCTGGAACTGCGTCGGGCCGAGAAGTTCGCATGAATCGCCTTTGACATTCGCGATCATGTTCATCGGCTCAAGCGGCTGGTGACCCACCAGCTGCACCTGATAGGCGGCCTTGACTTTTTTCGCCGCACCGGCGATCGCGCCAGCAGCGTCACCCTGATCAGGGCGGATCTTGATTGGCTTGATGTCGTTTTGACCGGCTTTGATCGCATCCCACATGCCCTTGGAGGAGATGCCTGCCACAGGGCCTTCATCCCACTTGACCTTCAAGCCCTTGCGACGGGCCTGCAGCGCCTGCCAGTACGATTCGGCCACAACGGCAACACCATCGGTACCATGACCATCATTGGTCTTGACGACGTCGATCACGCCCGGCATCGACTTGGCCTTGGAGGCATCAAAGTCGACCACTTTGCCGCCGATCACAGGGCACATCTCAATCGATGCGTAAACCATGCCGGGCACCTTGGCATCAATACCAAAAGTGGCAGTGCCGTTGACCTTGGAGGGCACGTCAAGACGCGGAATCGATTTACCGACAACATTGTGCTGGGACGGATCTTTCAGCGTTACTTCCTTGGGAACCGGGATGGAAGCCGCTGCCGAGGCCAACTCACCATAGGTTGCGCTCTTTCCGCCGCCCGATACAACGCCTTTGGAGGCGGTCAGGGTGGAGGCATCCACGCCCCACTTGTTAGCAGCTGCCTGGATCAGCATCATGCGCACTTGTGCGCCGCCGACGCGGAGCTTTTCCCATGCATCACGAATGGACGTTGAGCCGCCAGTAATCTGGGCGCCAAGCAGTCCGTTCACGTAGGCCGGGTTTGCGGGTGCAGTGGCGACGGATACTTTGTTGATGTCGACGTCCAGCTCTTCTGCAATCAGTGCAGGCAGAGCGGTGTGCACACCTTGCCCCATCTCGGACATGTGAGAGATCAGGGTAATTTCGTTGTTGTCAGAAATGTGTACCCAGGCATTCGGAGTGTGCAGAGAACCTGCAGCCTTGGCTTCGTTTCCACCAAAACCCGGGAGGTACATTCCCAGTACCGCCACGCCCGAGGCGGCAGCGGAAGTTTTCAGAAATTCGCGACGATTGGTTGTCATTTTTATGTCTCCTCTACCTTAAGCGCGGCGCATCTCTGCGGCAGCATCCTTGATCGCAGCACGAATGCGGTTGTAGGTACCGCAGCGGCAAAGGTTGCCCGTCATCGCGTTATCGATGTCAGCATCGCTGGGATTCTTGTTCTTGGCCAGAAGTGCTGCGGCACTCATCAATTGCCCGGATTGGCAATAGCCGCACTGAGGCACCTGGTGCTTGATCCAAGCCTTCTGCAGCGGGTGGGAGTTGTCGGTCGACAGGGACTCTACGGTGGCAATCTTCTTGCCAGATACAGCCGACACGGGCGTCTGGCAGGAACGGATCGGCGTGCCATTCAGGTGCACTGTGCAAGCTCCGCACAGAGCGGCTCCGCAGCCGAACTTGGTGCCGGTCAGGCCGATTTCATCGCGAATCACCCACAACAGCGGGGTGTCCGGCTCGGCCTGGACGGTGACCGTCGAGCCGTTCAAATTAAAGCTGATTGCCATGTTCTACTCTCCTCTTTCTTTTGGTTTCACTGCAACTTAAGCCAATGATTACTCATTAGTTCTTTACAACAGATTGGCATTGTTACCATGCCTTACGTCGCTGGTCTGCATTTTCCCATGGGGCGGAGCTGCAGGGCGCATAAATCCGCGTTGGTAATCATTGCCTGAAATGCTCGCACTTTTCAGGCTGTAAATTTACGCCTGTGTCTATATAGCACCGTTATTTCGCAAAATCAAGAAAGCCCACGGATGGGATTATTGGTACTTCATCAACATTATCTGTGCAAACAAACGCATCGTAATTGCTGGAGATTTTGCGCACTGTTGTGCAGCGCAAAAAATTCTTTCTTGCGCGATCGCCAACAATCGTTAAGCCCTTGTTATTTCAGGGCTTGATCTCAACCCCTTCGACGAGCAGATATACATGAGCAACGCATGAAAAATAATTCGCGATGAAAAGCTTATGAAGCTTCAGGTCACCAGCGTCTCATCCGTTCGCGTGTCGCCATCAGAATCCACCCAGCTCACCACCACCTTGTCACCCAACTTCCCGCCTTTGAACTTAAAAGAAAAGTAAGGGTCCCTCGCCACCGAGCCGCCGAAGTTCACATGCAACACCGGTCTACCGTTGCAGGTGCCACGCACGGTCTGGATGAAGTGCGGCAGTATCAGGCGACCGTCGGGGCCCCACGAGAGGCGACTAAGCATGCGGTGCTTCATCAGCACCTTCACTTCGACGAACTCACCGTTCTTGACCGCGCGTACGCGCATTGGCTCACCCAAGGCAGCCCCCTATCATCACGGTAATGTCTCGGAGTGAATAAAACCATTTGCCACCCGAGCGCGCCACTGCGATCAGGTTGGAGGTCTCTGCGACTTTGATGCGCACGGAATACGAAGGGTCGTTATCGGGCATCACATGGAAGCCAACACACACGGGATTGGGATTAAGATCGGCCAACAGCGCAATGAAATCCGTATTTGGAATCTTGCTGGTGATCGTCACCGGCACGTTGGTGCCGTTTTCGGCCAACTCGGGGGCTTCGATCAGTAATTCTCCCGACTTTGCCACGAACAAACCGGGCGCTTTGCCTCGCTCGACCACCGTGCGCGGGGTGTTGGGTGTCGTCGTGTCGCCGCTCATCGCAATCACGAACGCCTCCAGACTTTTCGCGGAATACACCGCGCCATTCCAGTCCGACCCCCATGGGATGTTATCGGCCAGGCGTACGATGCCTGCGTCGTCCTCATCGGCGAATACGTCTGAGGGTTTGAGCAAACCGGCAGCGAAGGCAGTCGCAAGCGCAGAAGCAATGCGCATGGCGTCACGCCGGCTATGATTCACTGGCTGTCTCCCTGAAATTTTTTCTCTGGAATCGAGGCGGCATTGTGCCACCGAAATCGCGACGATGCAGAGAGCGCAGCAGGGCACACGCTGCCAGAGTCGTCAGCGCTATTTTCGGCCCCCGGTATCCACGCCGCGAACGGGACCCCATGCACGATGTTGTTCAGCGAGGTTGCCGTTGAGGCCCCGCGCTGAGGGTGGCAGCACGACCAATGACGCCTCATCGACCCGGCACCCGCTCATGCAGGCTTCGCTCGCCACATCCGGTTTGCCATTGATCTCTCGCAGACCGTGATTGAGCGTCATGCCAGCGCGGTTGGGCATCTTGGCCTGCGCGTCGCGGATATTTTTGTCCGTAAGCGTGAAATCAGCCGGCACGATGTCGGCCAGGTTGAGCAGGTAGGCAGTCACCGCATAGACTTCGTTAACAGAGAGGCTCTTGGGCGCATCAAAGGGCATCGCACGACGAATGTAATCCCACAGGGTCGATACGGTCGCTAGCTTCATCATGGTGGTTTTGGCGTTTTCCGTCGCGGCGATCAGGCTGGATACGCGACCGCTGGCAATGTCTTCACGCGTGGTGCCACCCACCAGCGGCGGGAATGCCGCCGGCGATTCACCAAATGCCCCGTGGCAGTTGGCGCACTTCGCTTCCCACAGCTTCATGCCCTGCGCCACGCTGCCCGATCCGGGAGGCAGTCCCCGAAAATCCGGTCTCACGTCAGTATCCCACGCCGCGATTTCCGCTGGCGTCGCACGCCGCCCCGTGTTCGGATAATTGTCTGCCAACGCCGGTGAGTTCCAAGCGAGCAAACCAAGCAGAAGCAGCGAACGCAGCGATTTACGATATCTGCACATTTACCACCTCTCCCGCTGCTTCCACGCGCCACGACTGGATGGCGTTGTTGTGGTAAACCGAGCGCGCACCACGTACCGCGCGAAGCTCGGCCATCTTGGGTTGCACATAGCCTGTGTCATCGATTGCACGAGATTGCAGGATGGCTGGCTTGCCATCCCACACCCAATCAATGTTGAAACGCGTGAGGCACTTTGGCAGCACGGGAGATTCCAGCCGGGCCGTTCTCCAGTGCTTGCCGCCGTCGACGGAGACGTCAACGCGTGCGATCGCACCCCTGCCCGACCATGCCAGCCCGGTGATGTTGAAAAAGCCTTTGTCCAGCAATCGTTGTCCACCCGAGGGGGTAGTGATCACCGATTTGCATTCCTGTATCAGCGTGTACTGGCGAGACAGCCCGTCTGGCATCAGGTCGATGTATTGCGTGGCCTCTTCGCGCGTCGCATAGGCGGCGTCACCCACTTCGATGCGCCGCAGCCATTTGACCCAGCATACGCCCTGCACACCCGGCACGACAAGTCGCAGCGGATAACCATTTTCAGGACGCAGCATCTCGCCATTCATTGCCCAGGCGACGATGACATCATCGAGTGCGCGCTCGATCGGAATGGTACGCGTCAGGCTGGCACCATCTGCGCCCTCGGCAAGAATGAATTTCGCTTTTTTCTTGTCAATGCCACAGTCTTCCAATAGCAGGGATAGCGGCACGCCCGTGAATTCGCAACAGGACAGCATGCCGTGCGTGTACTGGACCGAAGGTACGGCGGGTGAACCCCAGTCCATAGCGGTATTCGCGCCGCATTCGATGAAATGCAGGCGTGACACCGAGGGTAATCGCATCAAGTCAGCGACGCTGAAAACTTTGGGGGTGGTGACCAGCCCGTTGATCAGTAGTCGGTGCGACGCAGGATCGATGTCATGCCAACCCGCATGATGCCGCTCGAAGTGAAGTCCGCTAGGTGTGATGATGCCGAACAGCCCCTGAAGCGGTGTGAAGGCAATGCTGCTCTCGCGTCGACGAGTCAGACCGGGAGATTCTCGACGCTGAAGATTGGCTTCGTGTTTTGACGGCTGACCGTAAGGCAGATGTGCGACCGGATGACCCAGGCTTGTGCTGTGCTTTGGCAGGCTCAATATCGCCGGATCGCCGTCACCACCGGGGGGGTCGGCCGCGAGCGCACCACCTGACATCAGCGCCGCACTCGCTGCAGCGAAGCTCTGCCTGAGAAAGCGCCGACGGCCGTCATCCAGTCCTTGCGAGCGAATGTCCTGTATCAGCGCATCGGAGATGAAATTTTCCGGCGCGGCCTGTATCCGTCCGAATGTTCCATGCAAGGCCATGTCGGGACGTCCGCGTCAGCTGCCTTTGCAGACGAGCCGCATTAGCGTCTGTTCGTGCGTACCAGCGAGAGGCGGCCCCCATGGACCCGGCTTGTAGGCCGCATGCACGAGATGGCTACTGCCCATGCCATCCTGATGTCGCAGGTGCATTTGCGTACGCCGAACACCCTTCTCGCAGTCGTACTCGGTCTCGCCCTTGAGAGACAAGTACGCTTTGCCGTCGTAATCCTGAGCGATGGTGTAGTCGAGCAGGTGCCAAAGGAGCACCGTGCCGGTGCCCGAGGGACGCAGTGTCTCTTTGTCGATGTAAAGCGCATATTCTTTCGAGGGATGCTCGACACGCGTCCAGTCGGCGTGTGCCGCCGCCGCCACTGCGAGGCCCGCGAGTGCTAATGAAATTTTTTTTATCACAGCCAAGTCCCCGAGGAATTAATTCATCATTCAGACGTCCGGTTTAGTATATCAGCCGAAAATTTTACGGTTACAATTGCGGCATCGCACGATCGAGGATAGACGCGTCGGCCCTGCCAGCAGCAAGGCGTCCCTGCTCGTATTTTTGGACCTTTCGGGCCACGGCCCTACCTCACTGCGCGCGGCTCATCCCGCAGGAGATAGCAGATGAAGCTCACCCCACTCACACCAACCGTTTTTGCAGCGGTGTCATTTGTCTTGACCCTCTGCGCCGCGTGCCCAGCGCTCGCCGTTGATCCGCAACCTCTCTACACGCAAAGTCTGGCGGCGACCTGCGCCAATTGTCACGGCACCCAGGGCAAAGGCGTCGCTGATGCGTCCGTGCCCAGACTGGCGGGCCTCAAAGCCGAGTACGTTGAAGCCCAGATGAAAGCCTTCAAATCCGGCGAGCGACCAGCCACGATCATGCATCAGCTGGCCAAGGGCTACTCCGAAGAACAGATCCGATTGCTGGCCCAATACTTCGCCAGCCAGACCCCCTGAGGAAGGCGACGTGGACCGTAGAGAATTTATGAAAGCCGGCAGTGCACTGGCACTGCTTGGTGGACCCGTATCAGCATTCGCAATGCGCGGCGCAAAAGTGGTGGTCATCGGTGGCGGCTTCGGCGGCGCCACCGCAGCGAAATATATCCGCCTGTTATCCGATCACGCACTGGACGTCACCCTGATCGAGCCAGACAAGGAGTTCGTCTCCTGCCCGCTCTCCAATCTGGTCATCGGTGGTAGCCGCAAACTGGCCGACATCAGCCGCCCGTACACCACGCTGACAAAAAACCACGGCATCACCCTGGTGCGCGATTGGGCAGCGGCGATCGACACCCAGGCTCGCATCATCAAGCTTGCCAGCGGCAGCACGCTGGGTTACGACAAGCTGGTGCTGTCGCCAGGTATTGACCTGAATCTGTCGAGCATCGAGGGGCTGAGCGATGCGCAAGCAGCTGGCCAGATATTGCAAGCCTGGAGGGCAGGGCCAGAAACACTGGCGCTACGTCGACAAATAGAGGCCATGCCGGATGGCGGCGTGTACGCGATCACGATTCCCGAGGCACCTTTCCGGTGTCCGCCGGGCCCTTACGAGCGCGCCTCTCAAGTGGCCTGGTACTTCAAGAATTTCAAACCAAAGAGCAAGGTACTGGTACTGGATTCGAACCAGGATGTGGTGTCCAAGCCGGCGCTGTTCAAAAAAGTCTGGGAAGAGCAGTACAAGGGCATCATCGAATACCGCAACCAGCACAAGGCGATTGCGGTCTCGCCCAAAGAGGGTCTGATCAAATTCGACGTTCACGAAGACGTGAAAGCCAATGTCATCAACGCCCTGCCTCAGATGCGTGCCGGTAAGATCGCCCTTCAGACAGGGCTGGCCAACCTGGCAAACAATCGCTGGTGCGGTGTGAATTACCAGAGCTTTGAATCTGCAGTCGCCAAAGATGTGTTTGTGATCGGCGATGCGATACAGGTTGCCCAGTTAATGCCCAAGAGCGGCCACATGGCAAACAATCACGCAAAGGTGGCAGCCGCCGCCGTGGTTGCGCAGCTAAGCGGACTTGATATCAACCCTGCGCCCATGCTGACCAATACCTGCTACAGCTATATCGATGATCGTCACGTGATCCACGTCGCCAGTGTGCACGAGTACGTGGCCGCAGAGCAGACTTTCAAGGTCGTTCAGGGATCCGGAGGTTTGTCTGCCGGGCCCACCGAGCTCGAGGGAAGGCACGCCAACACCTGGGCTCGCAGCATCTGGGCCGACATGCTGGAGTAGCGCCATGGCGATAATTCGTCTCGCGACAGTTCTGATTGCGCTGATCAGTTCAAGCGTCCTGGCTGCTGACGAATTCATCCACCATCCGATGGCCATTGACAATGGCGGGCGTATGGAATTCGTGCATGCCGTGCGCACTGGCACTCTCAGCAAGGAACAAAAAGTCGCGCTGGAAGCCCGACTGCAGGGAGAATGCGCCAACCCGACCAATCCGATCACGCAAGGCATGATAGAAACCCGGGGTCCCAGCAAATGCCTGGCTTTCGTGCGCAATCAGTGCGCATGCACCGATTGCGACATGCCGACCTATTGCCTCCCCCCTGAAAATCATTAAGCGATGAGCGAGCCCACCGCCTCGGCCACAGGGCTCTCAGATGGCTCGCCTATCGACTGGTATTTTGATTTCATCTCCCCCTTCGCCTACCTGCAATGGCAGCGTCTGCGACGCGAAGTGCCATCCCTGCGTATCTCTCCGCACCCGGTACTGTTCGCCGGACTGCTCAAACACTGGAACAATACCGGCCCGGTCGAGATACCACCTAAGCGTGGCTGGACTTACGCGCATTGCCTTTGGATGGCGCATCGTCATCAGATTCCCATGCGATTACCACCCCGCCACCCATTCAATCCTCTACCATTGCTGCGTTTGTCGATTGCGCTTGGCAACACCACTGAGGTAGTGGATCGTTTGTTTCGCTTTGTGTGGCAAGACGGTCAACTGCCCGATGACACCGACGCATGGGTGGCGTTGCTGGCAGAACTGAATGTCCATCATGAGACGCTGGCGTCGGATACAGTGAAAAAGCAACTGATCAAGAACGGGGACGCTGCCATCGCGGCAGGAGTATTCGGTGTGCCTACTGCGGTGGTCCGGAGTCAATGCTTCTGGGGTGTGGATGCGACCGACATGCTGATCGCCTGGCTGCGTGAGGATGCATTTTTTTCGTCTGCCGAGTGGCACCGAGCCTACACCCTGCCCGAGGGACAAGGACGACGCTGAAAAAACGGCCCGTCGCACCTGCGCCAAGCGGAGGAGATTGACATGACGCAGGGCGACGGGACTGCTGCAGTGAACCTGTGCTCATCAGAACGCATACTTCATCCCGAACTGGAGTGTGCGGGGCATGCCGACCTGAATGCCTCGAGTGCGATCAACGATATACGTGCTGTCGCTCAGATT
Organism: Oxalobacteraceae bacterium; assembly: GCA_900299005.1. Lineage (GTDB taxonomy): Bacteria > Pseudomonadota > Gammaproteobacteria > Burkholderiales > Burkholderiaceae_D > Pernthalerella. The sequence continues at coordinate 2,470 of OMID01000042.1, read as the reverse complement.
TTTTCCGGTCACAAAAAAATTCGCCTGCCCGATGGTGTAATTGAGCACCGCATTCCAGATGCCATGGGCATCGATCCGGCCTTTCTGTCCATCGGCAGATGGCTCGACCGCATTGTCAAAGCTCGCATACTGCTGGCTCACCTGCACATACTCAAGCCGCGCGTTCCAGCGCTGAGGAGCGCGATAACCCAGTGTTAGTGTCAGCAAGTGCTCCGGCGCGTAGGGTAGCCGCTTGCCAACCTGGCTCACCACCGGCGCAGTCAAGGTAGGATTATTGAAACTGGATTTCTGTTGAGCCGTCGGCAGCCAGGTGAATGCTGCCCGCACAAACAGATTGCCATCCACCGCTTCGCTTAGCCGGTCCGCTTGCCCCGCCAATTCCATGCCTTGAAACAGCGCCTTGCCTTCGGAGTAGGTGGTCGAGCCACCGGCGATACTGCCCACCTGCACGAGATTGCTGAAATCATTGCGGAAGACTGCCAAATCAAACCGCAAGTCTTTGGACGGCGATGCACGAAGGCCAAGCTCTGCGTTCACACTGCGCTCGGCCCTCAGGTTTACCGTCCCGCCACTGCTGTTGATGGCATCCTCGACCCGCGGCGGACTAAAGCCTTTGTGCACCCCCCCGTACAGCTGCGAACTAGCATTTAGTTCATAGGTGGCACCAAGGCCCGGTACAAATTCAGTGAAACTGGCATCACCAGATGTCGGCGTTGCCGCCGTGCTGGTGAGCGAAAGGTCGCGCTGGTAGTGGATCTTCTCGACGCGCACGATGGGCGTAATCGCCAGACGCTCATTGATTTGCGTGCGGTTGGATGCAAACGCCGAGAGAGCCTGCGCACGGCGCTCCTGATGCTCGATGACTTCCATACCTGAACCACTGGTGAAGTTCGCAAGAGAAGAATAGCGCTCTTGCCGGCGTTTCTGTACCTCGGATTGCAGCTTCACACCGAGCTCGAGGTCATTCGGCAAACCAAAGCTTGCGTGCCTCTGGAACAGTCGACCATCAATCCCCAGGGTGGTGTAGGCGCGCAAGCGACCATCCACTCGACAGTTCATCAGATTCACCGGACGGCAATCTGCGGAGCTTGAGGCCTGGCGCCACCAGTCGCGATCGAAGTAAGCGCCGTACACGCTGGTGAGCAAGCGACGCTCGGCATTGAGCTTCCACTCATGCGTTGCAGACAGCCCCGTTCGATTAGCCTCGAAATAATCATGCTTGAACGGATTCTGTCGAGCATTGGCCTCGTACTCGGCCTGCGTTAACCCCGAATAGGTCAGCTGCGAATACTCGCGGAAATGGCTTGCGCGCAGAGTAATTTGCTGCTCGTCGTTCAACCGCCCCACCCACTTAAAGTTCAGGTCATCCAGACGGCTGTGCATGTTTTCGCGCGCACCATCGGACTCCTTGTGATACAGGTCAAGCATGGCACCCTTCTCGGTGGCCATGACATGTCCATTGAGGTAACCATGCGTGCCAGCAGCCAACCCTACAAAACCGGCACGCTCCTGTTGCGGCATCGGTGTGAGGTAGTTGATGACACCACCAGCGGTCTGCGGCCCGAACCGTATCACCTGAGTGCCCTTGCTGACCTCGATCGCATCATAGCGATCGATAGGGGGGTGGTAGTAACTTGCATTGTCACCATAGGGTGCAAACGACAACGGCAATCCGTCCTCGAGCAAGAGTGTTTTCGTCGAGCGTGTGGGGTTTTGTCCGCGAATCCCGATATTAGGACGCAGACCCACGCCCTCCTCGTCGCGAATATGCAAGCCCGGCACTTTTCGCAAAGCTTCGTTGACATTGAAGACCCGACTCTCCTCGAGCGTCGCTGCATCGATCACCTGCGCAGATCCCGGACTGTTGATCGCACTGGTCGCCGTGCCAACCACGTCCACGCGTGGCAGACTGCGTTCGGCCGTTTCTTCCGCGCTCATCTGAGCGGCAGCCTGCGCGCAGAGTGTGGCTGCCGTCAGGGCCAACACCCTTGCTGTCGTTAGCCGATTTGCTGCACGGAATGCGCTCCAACGCCGCTTGAAAAATTGCCGTCGTTTCGGTTTTGCCGTCATTTCCCAACTGATGGATTACTTTAATGCGAATCATTCTTGTTTATGTTTGCATCTATGAGCAAGCTTTTCTTGCAGTAAGCTGACGGACCGGAGGGTTTTTCCACCGAAAACTGATTTCACACAAACTCGATTTACTTAATGAAATCAATTACTTAATTCAATTCCCCTGTGGCTATCCACAGACTTGCCCACGAAATCTGTGGACAGACCTCAAGCTTGACTATTTAATAAGGGGAAACATTCTCGGATAGCTCGGTGAGTGCTCCCATTCCCGCCATGCCCCCGCCTGCCTCACCCTTTCGCAGCCTATGCACCGACTGCGGCCGTGGGTCTGGATTTCCAGTGCCGGGTAATCCGGTCGGATGAACTGACAGGCGCGGCCACAACGCTTGGGGTCTTC
>OMID01000041.1 GCA_900299005.1 Oxalobacteraceae bacterium | reverse complement strand
TAACCAGGGTTCGACCTGAGGGAGGCGGCGGAAGATGAGCGGCCACGATCTTGAGCGGATCAGCAGCTGCCACCGCGGCATGAAAACTGTCAACGAGCAGGCTTCGAGGGTTCATCGGTCGGGTCGGGCTGATTCAGGGGGATGTCGGATTGTAAGAGACATCCGACAAAAGCGCCTGGGCGCCCGCCTGGCTGACCGCCTCAGGTCCGGGCCGACACCAAGGTTGCGGGAGAGGCGGACGATGTCTCATCTTGGCGGGCTAGCTGCCGCGCCCACATCTGCGCATACAGTCCATCTGCCGCCAGCAGCTGTGCATGGGTACCGCGCTCAAGGATACGGCCCTGATCAAGCACCAGGATCTGATGAGCATCGGCGATAGTCGAGAGACGATGCGCGATGACCAGCGTGGTACGGTCCCGCGCAATCTCTTTGAGCTGTGACTGGATAGCCTGCTCGGCCTTCGAATCGAGTGCCGACGTCGCCTCATCGAAAATCAAAATGGCCGGGTTTTTGAGGAGTGCGCGCGCAATCGCCACGCGCTGCTTCTCGCCACCTGAAAGCTTTAGTCCACGCTCTCCCACCATAGTGTCATATCCTTCCGGCAAACTGACAATGAAGTCATGAATGTAGGCAGCTCGTGCGGCAGCGACAATCTCGTCATGCGTGGCACCAGAACGACCATAGGCGATGTTGTAGCCGATGCTGTCATTGAATAGCACCGTATCTTGGGGAACGATCCCGATTTCCGCGCGCAGGGAAGACTGGGTGACAGTTCGCAAATCCTGCCCGTCAATCAGAATATTGCCGCCATTGACGTCGTAAAAACGAAAAAGCAGCCTGGCGAGCGTCGATTTACCAGAACCACTATGACCTACGACAGCTGTCGTGGTACCCGCAGGGACGTCGAAATTCACATCAAACAATATCTGGCGGTTTTTGTCGTAGCCAAAATCGACATGCCGGAACTGTAGCGCCGCTGCATGGATATGAAGTGCCTTGGCATCCTCTGCGTCGGCAACCTCCCTGTACTCATTGAGGAGATTAAACATTTTTTCCATGTCAGCGAGACTCTGCTTTATCTCACGATAGAGCACTCCCAGAAAATTCAGCGGCAGATAGAGTTGGATCATGAAGGCGTTGACCAGTACGAGATCACCCAGTGTCATGCTTCCTTCGATCACGCCCAGGGTAGCGCGCCACAAGATCAGGGTTACCGCAATGGCGATGATGAGTGACTGACCTGCATTCAGCAGACTCAGTGATGTCTGCGAGCGTATTGCTGCACTCTCGTAGCGCTGGAGTCCCTCATCATAACGTCGGGCTTCGTATTCTTCGTTTCCGAAATATTTGACGGTTTCGTAGTTGAGCAGCGAGTCGATCGCCCGGGTGTTGGCCTTGGAATCGAGCTCATTCATCGTACGGCGGAAATGGGTACGCCATTCCGTGACGATGACAGTGAAAGCAATGTAAGCAATCAGCGCCAGAAGTGTGATCGCTGAAAACCACAAATCGTATTGCAGCGACAAATAGGTCAGCACCAGCGAGATCTCTACCAAGGTCGGCAATATGCTAAAGAGCGTGTAAGACACCAGAGATGACACCGCTCGAGTGCCGCGCTCGATATCTCGGGTAACTCCTCCTGTCTGACGGCCAAGGTGGAAGCGCAGTGATAATGCGTGCAAGTGGCGAAAGACCTTGAGCGCTATGGTCCGTACCGCCCTCTGGGTCACTCTGGCAAAAAAGAATTCACGCAGCTCAGTGAACACGGTCGTGGACAGGCGCAGCAATCCGTACGCAATCAATGCGCCCATCGGCAGCACCAGCGCTGCCGCTGGATGGCTGGGGGTTAGGGTCAAACTATCGATGAGCTGTTTGAGTACCAGCGGCACGCCCACGTTGGCAAGCTTAGCGGCGATCAAGCAGCCGAGCGCAAGTAATACCCGCCATTTCCATTGCCACAAATAGGGAAGCAGCGTCTTGATTGTTGCCCAGTCATTTCGGGTGACTTGACCGGCGGATGCCTGCGGTTGATGACTGATTGAGTGGGAATGGTGGCGCATGATGGGTAAGTAAAGGCCCTCTAACAGCGGCACTTTGGTTTATTCTGTGCTTTTATCAGGGCATTGTAGCCTCTTCGCTCGCCGCTCGATGACCACAACAACAGGAGTTTGCATGACCATCCCTCAGGAAACCACCACGCTGCCCGACGGTATGCCGACGTTGCGCGTGATGCCAATGCCCTCGGATGCCAATGTGCACGGCGATGTCTTCGGCGGCTGGATCATGGCCCAAGTCGATATCGCAGGTGCACTGCCCGCAGTTCGACGCGCGAACGGTCGAGTGGGCACCGTCGCGGTCAATTCCTTCGTGTTCAAGCAGCCGGTATTCGTCGGCGATTTACTCTCTTTCTATGCAAAGATCATAAAAACCGGTACGACATCCATTACTGTGACGGTGGAAGTGTATGCAGAACGAAATCGGCTGCAATCTGAGGTGGTCAAGGTAACCGAAGCAACGCTGACTTATGTGGCTACGGATGATCAACGAAAGCCACGCTCGCTTCCCCCACTGCCATCAGAAGCCTGATTCAGACCCGAGGGTTCAGGCAGCTACCGCCGACTCGGAACCTATCGCGTTAGGTCGCTGGTGGCGTTGCCACCACCTTGCCGTGCGTCGGCACTGTCTGCGGCAGCGTCGCCTTGCCATCCCCCTAATGAGATAGGTTCTTGCTCTCACGCAGCTCTCGACGCAATATTTTCCCGACATTCGTCTTGGGCAATTCATCGCGGAACTCGATGAATTTGGGACGCTTGTAAGCAGTCAATTGATCCTGGCAATAGGCAATGAGTTCTTCGGTACTTAGCTCGGGATCGCGTCGAACGACAAACAATTTTACTGCCTCTCCCGAATTCGGATCGGGCACACCAATGACTGCGCACTCTAGTACGCCAGGGTGCAACGCGACGACGCCCTCGACTTCATTAGGGTACACATTAAAACCAGATACCAGCACCATGTCTTTCTTGCGATCGACGATAGTGACATAGCCACTGGCGTCCATGAATCCGATATCTCCGGAGCGGAAAAATCCGTCTGAGGTCATTACCTGCGCCGTATCGTCGGGCCGCTGCCAATACCCCTTCATGACCTGAGGGCCACGAATGGCGATTTCCCCCGTTTCACCCACGGGGAGGTGATTTCCTTCGTCATCCAATATGGCGATCTCTGTGGAAGAAATCGGCAAGCCGATAGTGCCCGTAAATTCGGTGGCGTCGGCCGGATTGGCGGTTGCGACGGGAGAGGTCTCGGAGAGTCCATAACCTTCGACGATGCTCTTGCCGGTCAGGCTACGCCAACGGTCATTGACGGCTTTTTGTACCGCCATTCCACCGCCATTACACAGTTTCAGCATCGAGAAATCTAGCTTTGCGAATTCCGGGTGATTCAACAAGCCGTTGTAGAGTGTATTCACAGCAGGGAACATGTTGAAACGGTATTTTGACAGTGTTTTGATCAGCCCGGGAATGTCTCGCGGATTCGGTACAAGAATGTTCATGCCACCGATTCGCATACCGACTAGGCAACAGACGGTCAGTGCGAAGATGTGATAAAGCGGCAGTGCACACACGAAAATCAGTGCCTCTACTTTGGGCTCCTTGCCCAGCGCTGGCTGCAACCAGGCTTCATTTTGCAGAAGATTTGCGATCACGTTTCGATGACTGAGCATCGCTCCTTTTGATAAGCCCGTCGTACCACCTGTGTACTGCAGGAAGGCGATATCGTCATGCTGTGATTGCACAGGACGAAGGGTGGAAGCAGATCCCTCCCGTAACGCCTGATTGAAACGTATTGCAGCAGGCAAGTCGAAAGCTGGTACGAGCTTCCTGAGGTTGCGCACGACAAAGTTGACGACGCCACCCTTTAGGTTCCCCAGCAGGTCGCCCATGCTGGCGACAATAGTCACCTTGACTGAGGTGCGCGCAATGACTTTTTCGAGGGTGTGGGCAAAGTTTTCAAGAACGATGATGGCTTCCGCACCGGAATCGTGGAGCTGATGTTCGAGCTCACGGGGAGTGTAAAGCGGATTGACATTGACAACCGTGAATCCAGCCCGAAGCACGGCTGCAATAGCCACTGGATATTGAAGGACATTCGGCATCATGAGGGCGACGCGAGCGCCAGGCGCAAGCCCTTGCGACTGCAAAAAGGCGGCAAGTTGTTTTGAGAGCGTATCGAGCTCGCCAAAGCTCATGCGCTTATCCATACAGATATAGGCGGTGCGATCAGCATAGGCATGGAAAGCCTCATCCATCAACTGCACCAGTGATCGATAGTGATCGGGATCGATCTCTGCTGGAACACCGGGGGGATAGGACTTCAGCCAGGGCTTATCCATAGGACACCTCACAGAACGGACTCTTGAGAGAGCAGGTTATTTACCGTCGATATTAATGAAGCGCCCTCTGAAGTGAGCGCAATTCTAGAGAGCACTTTTATGCAGGTTGATGCTAGCGGAAAGAGAGTGTCTTGTGTTTTTATTGCGATGCAGCAGTCTGATTCATGCCATCGCTGTGTGCCCGCTGCGCCATGGCCATGTAGCGCTCGAGGGTCAAACGGCGCCGAACTTTATCTGTGCGGGCGAGTGCCCGAACTGCTGCATAGAAGGCAGGCAGGCTCTGTTTTTCCTGCAGAAGTGCGCGAAAGGCGGGCACCAGGTCGTGGTAGGTGGAGATTAGCGCGAAGTGGGCGTTGGACATGGGTTCGCCGAACCATCGGTCATAGCCCGCATAACCTCCCCATGAGGCCTTTAACGCGACATAATCTGACTGCATCCCCGCCAGCAGCGCTGATTTTTCGCGTCGCTTGTCGCCCGCTGTACGTTCGCTCTGGTAGAGAGCTTCCAGTCGCTGGCGGTAGTGTTCCAGGAGGCTCAAGAAATCCGCTCGCCGGTGCTGGAACTCGATGTAGGCAGATCGTACCTCCCCATCACCCCGCATCTCAAGCCAGTGCTCAAGACCGAATTCTTCGACCGCTGTTGCAAAGGATTCGTTGAATTGTGAATCATCGCCGGCGTAGGCGACCTGGTGCGCAAGCTCGTGAAAGATCAGCCGCGCCAATTCTGCTTCCGGGTAGTGGATGAAAGTGGATAGCACGGGATCGTTGAACCAGCCCAGTGTGGAGTAGGCGGGAACACCCGACACACGGACATCAAGACCTCGATCACGCAGCTTCCGAGCGAAAGCCTGTGCATCGGCTTGATCATAGTATCCCCGGTAATCAACGCAACCGGCTACAGGAAAACACCAACTTTCGGGCTTGAGCGAGAGCTCGGGCGTGGCGACAACATTCCACATGACGAACGGACGATCAAGGCGCGCAAAACTTTTGTAACTGCCATTGTCTGGCAAACTCAACGCTTGAGCCGCGAATTGTCGAATAGCGCGAACGCGTTGGAGCTTTCCCTTGAGATCATCCTTGACGCTGGGATCCGATAGCCAGCGTTCGATGGGCTTAGCATCGTTCAGCAGCGTGAGCTGGCCATGTGCAGCTTGGGCGTAGTACGCCAGCTCGGTGCAACCGTTAAGCGTAATGGTAATTATGGCAGCGCATACAGCTCGCAAGCAGGATGTCATGTAACCGCGATCCGAAAAAGGGCATGCAAGGCTTCGCCCATTATTAAGCGTCGCGCACGGTGCTTTTTTGACTTAAGCGGATGCACTGAATACATTCTTTTTTTTACAAGACAGCGGTACAGCGCGAGGCAGGCGCTCATCTCATCAACGGCTGGCTGCCCGCTGTGTGCGGCGAGAGCTTATGGATTTTAATCAAACAGTATTTTTTCAGGCTTTTTCCACTTGAACTAGCACGTCGTAGAAAGTGGGTGCTCTTCCCATATCGGTTAGTCGCTGGCTGGTGAGCTCATTGGCATTCTTGCCATCCGAGGCGAGCTTCTTCCACCAGATAGATAGCGCAACGACCAGACCTTCGCGGGTATTTGTGGTCACATGCGCTTTAGCGAGCAGAGTGCCTCGATCGTTGAATATCCGGACCATGTCTCCATCTGCGATACTGCGCGAGTTGGCGTCTGAAGGATGCATCTCAAGATAGGGTTCCCCCTCGGTATCGCGAAGACTTTTCACATTGACGAACGTGGTGTTGAGAAAGTTCCTTTGCGGAGGAGAAATCATGGCGAGCGGATATTTCGCAGCCAACTCGGGAGCGCTCGCGATCGATTCGTAAGGAGGCAGGTACGTTGGCAACGGATCGAAGCCGTCGCTCTTCATCCGCTCGCTATAAAACTCACATTTGCCTGAAGGGGTGGGAAACCCGCCGTGGGCGAATGGCGCATCGGGTACGTCAAGCTTCATCCAGCCATCGTGTTTCAACTGGGTCCAGTCAAATTGCCTGGCATGCGGATGGGTGGCATCGAAGGCTTGCGCTGCGATGTCGTCGTCGCTTTCCTTGAACAAAGGGTCGTCGAAGCCCATGGATGCCGCCAGCAAGCGGAAGATTTCGCTGTTGGGTTTCGCCTCACCCAGCGGAGCGATCGCGGGATTGTTCGCAACAATGTACAAATGCCCGTAGCTGGCATGGATATCGGTATGCTCCAGTTGGGTGGTGGCCGGCAGGACGATGTCCGCATAATCAACCGTATCGGTCTGAAAATGCTCAAGGACCACGGTGAACAAGTCCTCGCGCGCGAATCCACTCTCGACTTTGGCGGATTCTGGAGCGACAGCGACCGGATTGCTGTTATACACCACTAGGGCTTCGATGGCTGGGCCGAAGCTTGGCGAGGCGGGTCGAAGCAGATCGTCGCCGATCGTGCTCATGTTGATCGTGCGTTGAGGCCTTGCAACGTCTTGTGGCATGAGATCTGGACGCTGCAATGGCTGCTCGTTTTTTGGGTAGGTTTCTCCGGAAGAGATTAGGATGCCACCCGCCGGATGTCGCCACGCACCCACCAGCGCTGGGAGGCAGGCGATATTGCGAACTGCCATGCCGCCACCATGCGCGCGCTGCACACCGTAGTTGACCCTGATGGCGACGGGATCGCCGCGCTGTGCAGTCTCTCCATATAGACAAGCCAGCATTTCGACTTGTGCTGCGCTGATCCCGCAGATTTGTGCGGTTTTTTCAGGCGTCCATTCTGCGACGCGATGTTTGAGTTGATCGTACCCCAGCGTGTAGTTTTCGATGTAATCGTGATCCAGCAAGTCGTGTTGGATAAGAAGATGCATCATGCCCAGTGCTAGGGCGGCATCGGTACCCGGCAACAGGGGGATGTGGTGGTCGCATTTTTCGGCAGTGAGCGAGCGATAGGGATCAATCGCAATCAGCACTGCCCCACGGCGTTTAGCTTCCTGGGCCCTCATCCACAAATGTAAATTCGAGGCGATTGGATTGCCACCCCAAAGGAGGATCAGCTTTGAATTTTCATACTGCTCGGTATCCATACCCATTTTTGCACCGAGCGTGTATTTGATACCAATCCCACCGGCAGCGGAGCAAATGGTGCGCTCGAGCTGACTTGCGCCAAGGCGATTAAAAAATCGCATTGCCATGGACTCGCCTTGTACCACACCCATGGTGCCAGCATAGCTGTACGGGAGAATGGCACGTGGGTCGCGATCGGCGATCGCTCGTAATCGGCTCGAAATCAGACGGAGCGCCTCCTCCCAACTGACGCGCTGGAATTTGCCTTCGCCCTTTTTGCCTGTTCGCTTGAGCGGATAAAGGAGTCGTTCGGGGTGGTAAGTTCTTTCCAGATAGCGAGCCACCTTGGTGCACAAAACGCCGGCGGTGTTGGGGTGGTCGGGATCACCTTTAACAGAGGTGGCGACGCCATCCTCCACGGTCACGAGCATGGCACAGGTATCTGGGCAATCATGCGGGCAGGCGGCCCGTATAACTTGGGTAGTCATCGGAACTCCGGTGAAATAGGGTTTGCTAGATTTGCAATTATGGCGAGCTACGCAGTCAAGGGTAATATTACATAGTAGCTTGCTCACAAAGCCGGGCCTAACGAGAGGGGCGCCCTCTCCCTGCGGGTGCCGCATTACATCAAGGAAGAAATCACCATGAAGCTGATCGATCCTATACTCGCCTTCCACGAAGAGCTTAAACAGATTCGGCGCAGTATCCATGCGCATCCGGAGCTGTCCTATGAAGAGTTTAAAACCTCTGATCTGGTCGCGGCGAAGCTCACCGAATGGGGCATTCCGGTAATCCGAGGTTTGGGGGGGACCGGCGTGGTCGGCGTGATCAGCCATGGTAGTAGCAAAAGAAGCGTCGGGCTGCGCGCGGACATGGATGCACTACCGCTAAGTGAACTGAACACGTTTGAGCACCGCTCTCGATATGAAGGGAAGATGCACGCCTGTGGGCATGATGGTCATACGGCGATGCTCTTGGGAGCCGCGCATTACCTCTCAAAAAATCGTAATTTTGATGGGACCGTTTATGTGATTTTTCAACCAGCGGAAGAAGGTGCGGGCGGTGCGAAACGGATGATGGACGAGGGGCTTTTCGAGCAATGCCCGATGGAGGCAGTATTTGGCATGCACAACTGGCCTGGATCACCGGCGGGTACGATGGGCGTCATTCCTGGCCCGATGATGGCTTCATCCAATGAATTCGAATTGACGATCCAAGGAAAAGGTTCTCATGCGGCGCAACCTCACTTGAGCACAGATCCGGTAATGGTGGCTGTTCAGATAGCGCAGAGTTGGCAGACAATCATTTCGCGAAACAAGAACCCGCTGGATGCGGGAGTCTTGTCAATCACACAAATACACTCGGGCAGCGCGACCAATATCATCCCAGACTCGGCGAAGATGATTGGCACGGTGCGCACATTCACAATGGAAGCACTTGATCTTATCCAGTCTCGTATGGAGGAGATCGCGTCGCACACGGCGGCAGCCTTCGGTGCCGAGGTGGGCTTTGACTTCCGACGCAATTATCCCCCCCTTATCAATCACGAGCCGGAGGCAGCGTTTGCAGCAGAAATCATGGCCGAAGTGGTTGGCAAGGATGGTGTATTGAAAAAGCTCGAGCCCACCATGGGGTCGGAAGACTTTGCATTCATGCTGCTCGAGAAGCCAGGGTGTTATGTCTTTATCGGAAATGGCGATGGAGCACACCGAATGGCTGGACATGGACTCGGGCCCTGCAATCTTCACAACCCAAGCTATGACTTCAATGATGAATTGCTACCTATCGGTGCAAGCTACTGGGTGCGACTTGCCGAACAGTTCCTTGCGCGCCCCCCGCTACGATAGGCGCCAAAAATAAAAAACCCCCGACTGACTCAGCCGGGGGTTTTTCGCATAGTAGCCTGACGATGACCTACTTTCACACTGGTTGCAGCACTATCATCGGCGCAAAGTCGTTTCACGGTCCTGTTCGGGATGGGAAGGGGTGGTACCAACTCGCTATTGTCATCAGGCATAACTTGTAAAGCTGCTTGTGGAGCCCTAGTTACCGGCCCTCACAAACAACCCAATCCGGAAGAAGTAGGTACTGCGTCATTTTGCGGGCGTGTTGCACAATCATTCATTGGCATACGCAAAAACACTTGTCTATACCTGTCAAGGTTATAGGGACAAGCCGCACGGGCAATTAGTACTGGTTAGCTTAACGCATTACTGCGCTTCCACACCCAGCCTATCAACGTCCTGGTCTCGAACGACCCTTTAGGGGAATCAAGTTCCCGGGAAGTCTCATCTTGAGGCAAGTTTCCCGCTTAGATGCTTTCAGCGGTTATCTCTTCCGTACCTGTCTCTTATACACATCTGACGCTGCCGACGATACTCCTTGTGTAGATCTCGGTGGTCG
>OMID01000040.1 GCA_900299005.1 Oxalobacteraceae bacterium | reverse complement strand
TTTTTTAATGATACGGCGACCACCGAGATCTACACAAGGAGTATCGTCGGCAGCGTCAGATGTGTATAAGAGACAGCTGCCGAAGTGATTTACGAGTCGAAGACCGGAAAGTTTTGGTTTAATACCGACGATAGTGGAAGTTTGGTTGGTGTCGTGTCATTTGCCACAGTCAAGGGCATTCCCGACATCTTTTTGGAGGAATCGGGATGGCTGTTCTCGTGATCGCCGATTCATAGTCTGAGTGACAGCGCTCAGAGGGGATTGTCGGCAGCAGTGACGCCTCCCGACCTGGCTTCCAAATGATGATTGGTATCCCGCTGTCACACTCGCACCAAGTCAGTGACTTGCATTCATTAGTAATTTAAAAGCAAGTTTTGAACCACTACAAACCGCATTGCGCATCACCCCTCAAAGCGTGCGTCGCAATGCCTCGAAGAACAGATCGGCCTGCAGCCGCTCACCTTCGAGCTGCTTTGCGACCTCGTCCACCAGCACCGGATTGACCGGCGCCAGAGGCGCTCCGCTGCGCGCGGCGAGCACCTCGACCATGCACGCACGCTCGAGGTAATACAAGTCGTCATAGGCATACGCGATACTGGGGCCACAGACCACGACGCCGTGATTGCCCAGAAAAGCGATGTCCGCGTGCTGCATCGCAGTCGCGATGCGTTCACCCTCGTCATGACTCAGGGCCACGCCGTTGTAGTTCGCGTCGATGGCAATGCGGCCGTGAAAGCGCATCGCGTTCTGCGACAGGGTCGTGTCCAACGCGCGGCGTGTCGTCAGTGTCAACGCGGTCGCAAATGGCATGTGCGTGTGCAGCACGCAGACCTTGTGGCAGATCCGGTGGATGGCCGCATGAATGTACATGGCTGTGGGCTCCACCTCATGGCGGCCAGCGAGACGATTGCCCTGCTCATCAATCATCACGATATCGTCAGGCCCGATTTCGGACCAGAACAAGCCTCGGGGATTGATCAGAAAACGGTTTGAAGCATCAGGCAGCTCGACACTGAAATGATTGCAAATACCCTCACCCAAGCCATGATGCGCCGCAGCGCGCAGTGCCAGCGCAAGATCTTCTCGCAACTGCCTAACCGGGCGTGATTTGAATTCTTTAGCATGCATTGCTGGCCTCCATTGAACTGACTGCCAGCGACGCTAACAGAAAATTCGTCTGTCACCAAAACTTTAGTTTTATTGAAACTACGACGCAAATGGTAGCGATGCGACCTACAATGGGGCTTGAAACCCTCTCACATACCGAGGCTGATAACAAAAATATGACTGCCCGCTTGTCACGACCTGCTTTCCTTACCCTGCTACTGATCGCCGCCATGATGGGGGCCAATCACGTTGCTGCTCGCCTGGCTTTCAATGATTCAGTGAGTGTCATGACTGCCGTCATTTTTCGCAGCGGAGTGACGGCATTGATCATTGCGCTGCTGCTACTTCGGCAGCGAATGCGCGTGCAGTTTAGTGCGCGTCATCAGCGAGCGCTGCCGGTCATAGGCATCTTGATTACGGTGCAAAGTTTTTGCCTGTATTCCTCGGTGGCGCGACTGCCAGTGGCACTGGCGCTCCTGGCCTTCAATACCTATCCGCTATGGACGGCGTTCTGGGCCAGAGTGCTGTACCAGCACCGTGCGGAACCCTTTGTGCTCAAGGCCATGCCAGTCATGCTGTTCGGACTGGCGCTGGCGCTCGATGTGTTGGGCGCCGCTTCCGGTCTGGGCGCAAACGCCCACTGGCAGCAGATTGGCGCGGGGGTTGGCTTTGCAACGATGGCCGCTGCCACCTTTGCGCTGGCAATGGTGATCACGCAGCATGAAGCGGTGGATATCGACGGCCGGGTTCGCACGGTGATCACGCTGGGCACGGTGACCGTGCTTACCTCGCTACTGGCCTTGGTCAGCGATGGCTGGTCATTGCCGCAGTCATCCACAGGCTGGTGGGGGCTGGCAGGACTGACCCTGCTGTATGGCACCGCATTCACCCTGATGTTCAGCCTGCTACCCCGACTGGGGGTGGTCGGCAATTCAGCGATCATGAATATCGAGCCCGTATTTGCGCTTGTGCTAGCGTGGCTCTTGCTTGGTCAGTCGATCGCGCCGATACAGATCGCCGGCGCGCTGATTGTGGTCGGAACCGTCATGGTGCTGGGACTTCGGCGCCGGTAAACGTAACATCCCCCAGATGACCTGGTGACTGAGAGGGAGGACATCGGATGGAACACCTTGATCTTTCACCCTGGCGGGTAGCGCACAAGAGTGTGCTCAACCTTGATCAATTCGACACGCGCCCACCCGATCAACTACCTGCTGAGAGTGATGCGCTTGCGGCTCACACAAAAAAACTCTCGGAGAGGCTCAACCATCTTCAGGCCACACTGCACGCTGCCCGCAGCTGTTCGGTACTGCTGGTTTTGCAGGGCATGGACACGGCGGGGAAAGATGGCGCAATTCGTCATGTGTTCTCGCAGGTCAGTCCTCTGGGCGTACGGGCAGTTGCCTTCGGGGCGCCAACGCAGGAAGAACTTCAGCATGATTTTCTCTGGCGCGTTCACAGCAAGGTGCCTGCCTTGGGCGAGCTGGCCATTTTCAATCGCAGTCATTACGAAGATGTCCTGGTCACGCGCGTGCGAGGCCTGATCGACCAGGCCACCTGCGAGATGCGCTTTCGTCACATACAGCATTTCGAATCGCTGCTGCATGAGAGCGGCACGATCATCCTGAAGTGCTATCTCCACATTTCGAAACATGAACAGAAAAAACGTCTGCAGGCAAGACTGGACGATCCCAACAAACAATGGAAACTCCAGCCCTCGGATTTTACCGACCGGAAGCTGTGGCCGCATTTCATGAGAGCCTATGAAGAGGCCTTGTCGGCCACCAGCTCGTCGCACGCGCCATGGTATGTCGTGCCTGCCGATTCAAAACCACACCGAGATCTGTTTATCGCTGCCTTGCTCGTTCAGGTGCTCGAGAAGCTCGATCTGAAGATGCCAAAATCAGCTTTCTCGCTCAGCGAGGTCAGGCTGGACGGATGACTCCAGCCATGCGCGTGCAGGCGGGCGATGTCTGGGGTGGCCTTGCCGCCTCGGTAGTGGCATTGCCGGCCGCAATCAGTTTTGGTGTGGCCGTGTACGAACCACTGGGTCAGGGCTTCAACGCCCAAGGCGTCATGGCTGGCATGGTCGGCGCCACCGTGCTGGGAGTGCTGGCGGCACGATTCGGCGGTTGCCAGCGGCTGATCTCTTCTCCCTGTGCGCCGGCAGCGGCAGTGCTGAGCGCATTCGCACTGCAATTCACGCATGCCGGCATGGCGGCGAATCAGGTATTGCTCTCGCTGCTGCTGATAGGCGCGCTCTCCGGCTTGCTGCAAATGCTGTTTGGCTTGTCTCGCTTGGGAGGACTGATCAAATACATGCCCTACCCGGTGGTCAGTGGTTATCTCTCTGGCGTCGGTTTGATCATCATCGCTGCGCAAACACCAAAGTGCTTGGGTGTTGCCGGCAATAACGGCGTGTTGTTTGCGCTGACCACGCCGGAGCAATGGCGCGCGCCGAGCCTGATCGTAGGGGCGGTTGCGATGGTACTGATGTGGGCGGGACCACGGCTCTCGACTCGCGTCCCGGCTGTGATAATTGCACTGGCGGGCGGTATGCTGACCTATGGCATGCTCGCCCTCAAGGATGCCTCGCTGCGTTCACTGCACGGCAACCCGCTCATCGTGGGCCCCGTGGGCGACTTGCATGCAAGCGTCAGCGGATCCGGCACACTGACCAGCTTGCCGAATGTTTTTTCCGGTCTGCTCTTGCCATGGGAGGCCATCGCAGAGGCTAACCTGCCCCCGATATCCCTCCTGTTGTACCCTGCGCTGTCGCTGGCGGTGCTCCTGTCCATCGATACGCTGAAAACCTGTGTGGAGCTGGATACGCTGACGCGCTCCCGTCATGATTCGAACCGCGAACTGATTGGTCAGGGCATCGGCAATCTCGCCTCGTCGCTTTGCTCGGGCCTGCCGGGTGCTGGCACCATGGGAGCGACGCTGGTGAACATCTCCAGTGGCGCGCGCAGCAATGCCTCGGGGATGATTGAAGGGGTGATGGTACTGGTAGCCTACCTGCTGCTCGCTCCGCTTATTGCCTGGATACCGCTGGCGGCGCTGGCGGCTATTCTGATTGTCGTCGGCCTGAAGATGATTGACCGTCACGCGCTGTCCCTGGTGCGCTCGCGCGATACGCAACTTGATGTCGTCGTGATGGTCACGGTGGCGCTGGTCGCCCTGACCGTGAGCCTGATTGCCGCAACGGGCACGGGACTCCTTCTGGCGGTACTGCTGTTCTTGCGCAGGCAGGCTGGTACGCAGATTGTTCGTCGCAACACCTTTGGCAATCAGGTTTTTTCGCGCTGCGAACGATTGGAGCATGAGCGCGCGCTCCTCGAAGACAAAGGCAAGCAGACCGCCATCCTTGAGTTGCAGGGTCCCTTGTTCTTCGGTACCGCGAACCAGCTGATTCGGGCGGCAGAGCCTTACCTGGCCGGCTACCGCTACCTGATACTTGATCTGCGGTGGGTGCAATCGGTAGACCTTAGTGCGGTGCATGCGATCGAACAAATACGGGATAGCCTGGCGGAGAACGGGCACGAGCTCCTTCTGAGCGATCTGCCCGGCGAACTCCCCAGCGGAGAGAATCTCCGACAGTACTTCGACCACACCGGCATGTTGAAAAAGCGCGAGCATACCCATGTATTTGACGAACTGGATGATGCGCTCGGGTGGATAGAGGATCAGTGGCTGACCGAGGCGGGCCTGCGTCCGCGCGCTGATCCGAGCTATGCTCTGCGCGACTTTGATGTCTTCCGCCACCGCAAAGACGATACGCTGGCCGACCTCGAGGCGTGCATGCAACGGCATTGGCTCAAGGCCGGAGAACGCCTGTTCACCGCTGGCGAGCAGAGTGACGACCTCTATTTCATCCTGAGGGGCGAAATCCGACTGGACGTCCCCCTGGCCGATGGTCGTGAACATCACCTCGCATCGCACCATCAGGGGGATTTCATCGGCGAGCTTGGCTTCCTTGATGGTCGTAACCGGGTTGATTCAGCAACCGCAGTCACCGATGTCGAACTGCTGTCACTCTCGCGCTCGCGGTTCGATCAGCTCGCGGACAATCACAAACGTCTGAGCATCACGTTGATGACGGAAATCGCGCGCGTGCTGGCGTCTCGATTACGTCAAACCAGCAACGAGCTGCGCGTGCTCGAAAGTAGCTGACACCGTCATTGCGAACCTGCGAGCGCTGATAAAAAAGCCAGTGTTCATGCGGGTTTGCGCAAGATCATGATCTTCTTCGCAGAAACCGCCACACTATTTTTCGGCGCGCGCTTCATCATCACCACCGGCATCGGCAAATGCTCTAAAAAGCCTGCCTAGCCCCCCTCCGGAGAAGAAAATCGGGGGCGCTCCAGAGTTGTGGTATACTGTTTATATATACAGTATTTAAGTGCTTGTACAGTCCCCTGAAAACCCGCGTAAACTCGTGGTGGAGTTACTAAAATGGAAACCGAAATGATTGATCAGGAGCTTCCCGGCAAGCTCGACATCAAGATCGTGTCACGGCCCTCAAGCCAGGCCCAGCGCATCTGGCGCAAGCGCGGTCGTCGCCGCGACATGCGCGGTCCAGTGCTGTTCCAGCAGATCGATGTGCATGCCATTGCCGTGCGTCTGCTGCCCACGAACACGCAGTAAAAATCGCATTCACTTCCCAGCTCCGGGAAGTCCGAAAAAGCCGCTAGTGCACTGCACCAGCGGCTTTTTTATGGGTGCTGGCAAAAGTCCGGCCTCATCAAAGCTGAATCTCTGCGCCGGTGTTTCGGGCTACACTCGTTTCCACTGCAGTATCCCTAACGACCCATCACAAGATCCCGGAGAGACAGCGCCATGATCCGATCACTCAAGGCAGGCCAGACCGTCGCCCAGAAAATCCAAACCGAACAGTCGGTGCGCGACACCGTAACCGCCATCCTCGCCGATATCGAGTCACGGGGTGACGCAGCCGTGGCCGAACTGTCGAAAAATTTGACCACTGGTCACCGGCCAGCTTTCGGTTGTCTGAGGACGAGATCACCAAGTGCGTGAACTCGCTATCGCCAGGCGAGTTAGACGACATCCAATTTGCCCAGCTACAGGTGCGTAATTTTGCGAAGATCCAGCGCGAAGCCATTCGTGATGTCGAAGTTGAGACCCTGCCCGGCGTCATCCTAGGTCACAAAAACCTACCGGTTGACAGTGTCGGCTGCTACGTCCCCGGCGGGAAATTCCCGCTGGTCGCCTCCGCGCACATGGGCGTGGTGACCGCCAAGGTCGCCGGTGTTGATCGCATACTTGCTGCCTCTCCGCCAATCAATGGCAGCCCGAATCCTGCCGTGGTCGCTGCGATGCACCTGGGGGGCGCCGACGAGATCTACACCTTTGGCGGTGTGCAGGCAATCGGTGCCATGGCCATTGGCACGCAAACCATCCAACCGGTATCCATGCTGATCGGTCCGGGCAATGCCTTCGTTGCCGAGGCCAAGCGTCAGTTGTTTGGCCGCGTGGGCATTGACCTCATCGCTGGCCCCACCGAAACGCTGGTCATTGCCGATGACACCGTCGATGCCGAGATGTGCGCAACCGATCTGCTCGGTCAAGCCGAGCACGGTTTCAACACGCCGGCCATTTTGCTGACGAATTCCGAAAAGCTCGCCCGCGAGACCATGGCCGAGATCGAACGTTTGCTCACCATCCTGCCGACCGCGAGCACTGCGGCGGTGTCATGGCGTGACTATGGCGAGGTAATCGTCTGTGACAGCGTCGATGAAATGGTCAGCGAAGCTGACCGCATCGCCTCCGAGCATGTTCAGGTCATGACGCGCGACGACGATTACTTCCTCAAGCACATGCGCAACTATGGCGCCCTCTTTCTTGGCCCGCGCACGAATGTCGCGTATGGCGACAAGGACATCGGTACCAATCACACACTGCCCACGGGCAAGGCCGCGCGCTATACCGGCGGTCTGTGGGTCGGCAAATTCATCAAGACCTGCACCTATCAAAAAGTGCTCAGCGACGAGGCGAGCACGATGGTCGGCGCGTACTGCTCGCGCCTGTGCGCCATCGAGGGCATGATCGCGCACGGAGAGCAGGCCAATCTGCGCGTGCGCCGCTATGGTCGACAGGAGGTTCCCTACGGTGGCGTACCGGCCTGAGCACAGGGAAGATCATGAATTTACCCCCACCGAATTTCCGGCTCGACGGCCAATCCGCACTCGTCACCGGTGCCAGTCGCGGCATTGGGCTGGCAGCTGCCGTGGCGCTGGCTCAGGCCGGCGCCAAAGTCACGCTGGCTGCGCGCACGGAAGATGCCTTGTCGGCCGCCTGCAAGGACATCA
The DNA here is from genome assembly GCA_900299005.1 of Oxalobacteraceae bacterium. Classification (GTDB taxonomy): domain Bacteria; phylum Pseudomonadota; class Gammaproteobacteria; order Burkholderiales; family Burkholderiaceae_D; genus Pernthalerella. The sequence continues at coordinate 5,669 of OMID01000040.1, read as the reverse complement.
ACGCTCGCGGCGGCAAGGCCGACTATGTGGTGATCGATGTCACCGATGCAGCGGCCATCGATGCCATGGTCGATGCGCAGGGTCCTTTTCATGTGCTGGTCAACAATGCCGGCATGAACCGACCTAAGCCGCTGGTGGAAGTGACCAATGAAGATATCGATGACATCTTCACGCTAAATGTTCATTCCGTGTTTTATCTCACCCGTGCGGTGGCGCGAGGCTTGCTCAAGGCAGGCCAACCGGGCTCTATCATCAACATCTCGTCACAGATGGGTCATGTGGGCGCGCCCCGGCGCACCGTCTATTGCGCGAGCAAGCACGCGATCGAAGGCATGACCAAGGCGCTGGCCTGGGAATTGGGTCAGCAGAATATTCGTGTCAATTCCATTTGCCCCACCTTCATTGAAACCTCGCTCACGAAAGGCATGTTCGCTGATCCCGAGTTCAAGCAATCCGTCATCAGCAAAATTGCGCTCGGCCGCATCGGGCAGATCGACGAAGTCATGGGCTCGGTCGTCTTTCTGGCCAGTGCTGCGTCCAGTCTGGTGACCGGCAGCGCGCTCATGCTGGATGGCGGCTGGACTGCGACCTAGCACACGATAACCACCGCAAAAACAAATCAGGGAGACAACATGAAAGCAGCGGACGTCACCGGCGGCAGACCGGTCACCGTGATTGGCGCAGGGCTCGTGGGCGCAGGATGGGCCATTGTGTTTGCACGCGCCGGTCTGCCTGTGCGCATGTTCGATGTCAGCTCGCAGGTACTCGAGAGCGCCCCCGCGCTGGTGGCGCAGCAACTTGATGGCCTGCACGCCTATGGCCTTCTAAAAGAACCTGTCGAGGTGATCCGCGCACGCATTAGTGTCGTGCCGGAACTAAAGCAGGCGCTCGATGGGGCCTGCTATGCGCAAGAGTCCGTGCTGGAAAAGGTCGACGTAAAACGCCAACTGGTCGAGAAGATCGACAGCTTGGGATTTGACGATCTGATCATCGGCAGCTCGACCTCGGGCATACCCGCTTCCGATTTCGGACTGAACCTGAGAATGTCACCGCGCATCCTCGTTGCGCATCCGGTCAACCCTCCGTACCTGGTACCCATCGTCGAACTGGTGGGTTCGCCACAGACATCGACAGCGACCCTCGCTTTCACTGAACAACTGATGCAGGCAGCTGACATGTCCGTGGTCAGGGTGAACAAGGAAACCGAGGGCTTTGTACTGAACCGTCTTCAGGCCGTGCTGCTGCGTGAGGCATGGACGCTGGTCGCCGAGGGCGTTTGCAGCTGTGAAGACATCGACAAGACGATACGCGATGGCCTAGGTTGGCGCTGGTCGTTCATGGGTCCGTTCGAGACCATCGACCTCAACGCGCCCCAGGGGGTTGCTGATTATGCGGCGCGCTTCGGTCCACTGTTCCACCGCATCTCTCAATCGCGCGATCAGAGTCGGCCGTGGGACGAAGCATTGGTCAAAGAAGTCGAGTCGCAACGCCGTCAGTTCGTCAAGCACGATGAACTCAATGCACGCCGCGCGTGGCGCGATGATCAGCTGATGAAGTTCGCGGTGCACCGCGAGCGCAGTGCTACTGACTAAAATAAAAGGGAATTCATCATGACGCGAGGTCTCAGCAAAAAAATGTTCCCCGGTTGGCGTGTGATGACGGCAGTCGTGCTCGCTGCCCTGTCACTGACGGCCATCGCAGAAAACGCCGCACCCTACCAAACGCTGGGTGGTGCGGCTGACCCTGAGGACCCGATGATCATTGCGGGCTATCGCGCGATCTTCACCTGCTCGGCACACTTTCTGATGAATCGCCCTCTGGACGATATCAAGCGCGTGGAGCTGGTCGATGTCGAGGGACGCGGCTTTCCGGACCCCGTGATCGATCAACAACGTCAGCTGGTGATCGCCAAAGATCCTGGCGGCAAATTCACCCGTATTGCGGCTTTTCGCGAGAGTACCGGCTGCACCATCCTGCCGCCGAACTGGACAGAGAGCGATATACCGCGACTGCCCTCTGTCTCATTGGCGCCCGCGCCTGACCTGAGCAAAGTGCCTTTCCCGGCCGGTGACAAAAGCCCGCTACCCCCGAGTGGCATCGACCGTCGGCACGAGGCACTCGAGATCGTGCTTGAGCGTGCCTTCGATGGAGTAACGCATGCAAAAAAACGCGGCACGGTCACAACCTCGGTATTGGTGATCCGGGTCACGGCGCGCGGTGAGCATCTGCTTGCCGAGCGCTATCGTCCGGGTTTTGGTGTGTACACGGGTTACCGCACATGGTCGACCAGCAAGAGCATAACGGCTGCACTGATGGGTATAGCCAGCTACAAGGGGCTGTTGCAACTCGATGCACCGGTCGCCATACCCGAGTGGCCGCAGGGCGATCCCCGACGCGCGATTACTTATGAACAGTTAATGTGGATGTCGAGTGGCCTCTACAGCGGTGGCGCGAATTCTGCAGCGGTGTATTTTGGTGGGCAGGATGTAATCAGTGCAGCGACGGGCACGCCCCTGGAGGTCGCACCTGGCACACGATGGAAATACGCCAACAATGACACATTGCTGCTGATGCGTTCCCTGCGCCATATCCTCAATGACGATGCGCGCTACCTGCGCTTCCCCTATGAAGAATTGCTTCATCCGCTGGGCATGTATAACACGCGGATGGAAATCGATCATCAGGGAAATTTCATCGCTTCCAGTCAGACCTATACCACCGCGCGCGATCTCGCGCGCTTTGGCATCTTGCTCGCGCGTGATGGTGTGCACAAGGGCAAGCGCCTGCTGCCGGAAGGCTTCGTCAAGTTCCTCAGTACCCCCGCCCCCACCAAGCCACCGATACCGAACGAATGGGGTTATGGTGCGCAGACTTGGCTGCTTGATACCATGCCAGGTGTGCCAAAAGGCACATTCACCACCTTTGGTAACAAAGGGCAGTATGTGAGCGTGGTACCCGCTGCCGGCGTGGTAGTCGTGCGCACCGGCGTCGATCCCAACGGCATCGAGTACAAGCAAGACCAATTAGTATCCGAAGTCTTACAGGTACTGGGCTACCGGCCGTGATCCGCACACCGACCCATCCCTGACCCGCGCGCACCGTGAGCCACCTGCCCAGTTCCTCCGACCTGATTGATTCACGCTACGCCTTCCTGCGCTTGCTTTTCGCGCTGGCGATCATGACGCTAGGCAGCGTCGGTATGTATGTTGTCGTGGTGGTACTGCCGGTAGCACAGCTTGAATTCGGGATTACGCGGGCTGATGCCTCATTGCCTTACACGGTGCTGATGCTGGGCTTTGGCATCGGCGGCATTCTGATGGGCCGTTGGTCTGACAAATTCGGCGTATTCCGCGTATTACTGGTCGGTGCGGCCGGCAATTTGCTCGGGTTTTTATGGGCTAGTCAATCGCCGGGCATTATCAGTCTCGCGTGTGCACATGGGATGATAGGCATGTTCGGCGGATCCGCTAGTTTTGCGCCGCTCGTCGCAGACACTGCCCTCTGGTGGAACAAGCGTCGCGGGATCGCGGTCGCTATTTGTGCGAGTGGTAATTATCTGGCGGGCACCTTGTGGCCACCCCTCATGCAGTGGGGCATAGACCACCTGGGCTGGCGACAAAGCTATCTGCTGATTGGAGTTGTCTGTGGCATCGGCATCGCGTTACTCGCCTTGCGGCTGAGACCGCGACCCCCTTTGCTGGAAGGGACGCGTCCGGCGGGCATACCATCCCACGCCCATCCCTCTGATCGACCTTTCGGCTTGAGTTTGAATCAGGCGCAGCTACTACTTTCCATTGCCGGCTTGTCCTGCTGTGTCGCGATGTCCATGCCGCAGGTGCATATTGTGGCTTACTGCAGCGATCTGGGTTTCGGTGCCGCGCGTGGCGCGCAAATGCTGTCACTGATGCTAGGCTTTGGCATCGCCAGCCGGCTGATCTCCGGCTTTATCTGCGACCGCATTGGCGGCATGCGCACGCTAATACTGGGTTCATGCTTGCAGGGTATCGCTTTGCTGATGTTCCTGCCTTTCGATGGCTTGATGTCACTGTATCTGATCTCGGCGATGTTTGGCCTTTTTCAGGGAGGGATCGTGCCGTCATACGCCATCATCGTCAGGGAATATTTTCCACCAGCTGAAGCAGGGGCGCGAGTGGGTACGGTGCTCACCGCCACTCTGTTCGGTATGGCACTGGGTGGTTGGATGTCGGGCAAAGTTTTCGATATCACCGGGTCTTATCACGCCGCATTCATCAATGGCATTCTGTGGAATCTACTCAACCTCAGCATCGCGCTCTGGCTGTACTGGCGCATTGGCGGTTTTCGCCGCCCTGCGGCGGCTATCTGACTCCCCTTCTAAAAGGAAAGTCATATGACGACAAAAATCTGGGAAGCCTATGCCCTGCGCTATGCGCACATGCCGCGCCGCCGACTGGAAAATTTCATCGCACACGACCTGCATGATGCCGCGATGGATATGGACTATTTCGTCTGGTTCCTGAAATCCGGTAACGAAACCATCCTGATCGACACCGGCTTCGGCGCAGAGGCAGCCCAGCGGCGCAAGCGTCATCTGCTGAGATGCCCGATTGATTCGCTGAAAGCTGCCGGGATTCATCTGGAGGATATTCGCGACACCATCATCACGCATGCGCATTACGACCATGCTGGCAATACCGAAAAATTAAAAAGTACCTGCTTTCATCTACAAGAACGAGAAATGTCCTACGCGACCGGCAAGGATATGCGGCACCGCTTCTGTCGCCATGCCTATGACGTAAAAGATATTTGTGATCTGGTAGTCGCCAATTTCGAGGAGCGCGTCGCGTTCCACGAGGGTGCTTATGAACTACGGTCAGGCATCACGGTGCACTGGGTCGGCGGCCACACGCGCGGGCTTCAGGTAGTGAGAGTCCACACAACACGCGGCTGGATCGTCATCGCCTCCGATGCCTCGCATTATCTGGATAACCTGCGGGAGCGCTCACCTTTTCCTATCGTGATCGAGACCAGCGAGATGCTAGCTGCGTATGAACTGATCGAGACGTTGGCAGAGTCGCCTGATCATATTATTCCGGGACATGATCCCCTGGTGATGCAAAGTTACCGACGAGTGGGCCCGGAGGCGCTGGAGATTGTTTCCCTCTCGGAGAGGCTGGGGTGAAACGAGCCCAATGTGTACTGGCGAGGGTGTAATTATTTTGGCTCACTGCCAGAGTCATCATGGATCCCGGCCTGCGCCGGGATGACGGTAAATCGTGAGGCCAGGTCAGCCCGTCATCCCAGCGAACGATCGGACCCATACCCACGCTGGCACCAACAATGCCCGTGAGCAGATTCCTGCTCAGCCCATCTTGACCCGCCTGGATCCCGGCCCGCGCCGGGATGACGGTGGATCTTGAGACCAGTTCAATCCGTCGTCCCAGCGAACGCTGGGACCCATGCCCACGCTGGCACCAACAATGCCCGTGAGCAGATTCCTGCTCAGCCCCTCTTGACCCGCCCGGATCCCGGCCCGCGCCGGGATGACGGTGGACCTTGAGACCAGGTCAACCCCTCGTCCCAGCGAACGATCGGACCCATACCCACGCTGGCACCAACGATGTCCGTGAGCAGATTCCTGCTCAGCCCCTCTTGACCCGCCCGGATCCCGGCCCGCGCCGGGATGACGG
>OMID01000039.1 GCA_900299005.1 Oxalobacteraceae bacterium | reverse complement strand
TTGCATGTCGATCTGATTGCTGGCCTGCCGGGTGAGGATGTGACAAGTTTTGCAGCGGGTTTTGATCAGCTCGCCGCCTTGCGTCCGCATGAGATCCAGGTTGGCCTACTCAAGCGCCTGAGAGGTGCGCCGATCAGCCGCCACACCGCCACTTACGGCCTGGTTTTCGACAGCGCACCGCCGTATCAGATACTGGCGACAGACAGGATCAGTTTTCTCATGATGCAGCGACTGGTGCGGTTTGCACGTTATTGGGATCTGATCGGCAACTCTGGACGATGTGCTGATCTGATGCCCGCCTTGCTGGGCGAATCACCCTTCGCGAGCTTCCTTGCCTTGTCCGACTGGTTGTATCAGAACACCGATGCCACCCACCGGATTTCGCCGGAGCGTTTGCGGCGCTTGCTGGCGGAATGGCTGGGTCATCTGCCACGCAGGCATGAAGACGCCCAGGGTGAAGGGTCGGGGCACAGCCCCATCAGCTTAGCCACCCAGCGGCAGCATCGACATCAGGCGGCATTGCCCTCAGCTGAGGCGCGCCAAGCCTCGATGAGCAGCCGTGCATCACCGTCAAGCGATGTCAAAGGCCGGCTGCGAGCGCGCTCGAAGATCATGAGAGCATAAATGTCGGCAAGCGAATTCACTTCGGCCGACAGCGCACGCTCCTCCCCCGTGGAGGGACGCATCCGTCGCCAGTAATTGATGGCTTCTTCCAGCTCGTTTAAGGTAACGTCCATTGCGTCATTCTACTCCCCGTGAGAAGCGCTGATTAATTAACCACTGCAAGATTTCTCCTTTGGGGGAGTCGCTGCACGCCTTTAAGTTGGCAGACGCCTGCGTCGAACAGCGACGCTAGCTTGCCATCACATGGCGTTTTTTTCAGCCTCTCGCGAGGCTTCCCGCTGCAGCGCGAGACGCCAAGGCAGGCTAGGGAGAGGTTAACGCAGCCCGAGCTCCTCGCTGAGAAGCTCGGCACCCGCTGCCAGCGCGGCGAGCTTGGCCGAGGCGACTTCGCGCGGCAGCGTGACCAGACCACAGTTGGTACAAGCTTGCACATGCTCGACGTTTGCGTACTGGAGTGCCCGGCGTAGCACGCTGGCAACGGCTTCAGGCGTTTCGATCTGTTGTGTGGCCACGTCGATCGCTCCGACCAGTACGTCTTTACCTTTAAGCAGAGCGATCAATTCCATCGGCACGCGGGAATTCTGGCATTCAAGGCTGACCTGATTGATGAGACTCTCTGCCAGCAAGGGAAAAACATGCTCATACTGACGCCATTCATCACCTAAGCCTTGCTTCCACTTGATATTCGCTTCGATACCATAGCCGTAACAGATATGTACTGCCGTCTTGCACTCAAGACCCTGCGCGGCGCGCTCCAGTGTTTTCACGCCCCAGTCGCGTACTTCGTCGAAGAACACATTGAATGCGGGTTCATCAAATTGAACAATATCGACACCAGCGGCGGCAAGTTCTTTTGCTTCCTCGTTCAGTATTTCGGCAAAAGCCCATGCCAGCTTTTCGCGGCTCTTGTAATAATTATCGAAGAGCGTGTCGATCATCGTCATCGGGCCGGGCAGCGTAAACTTGATCGGCTGATTCGTCAGTGAGCGCAGCCGTTTGGCATCTTCTACAAACACCGGACGCGCACGCGCTACCCTGTCGACCACAACGGGCACATCGGCGTCGTAGCGATTACGGATGCGCACGGTCTTGCGGTTGATGAAATCGACGCCACTTAAATGCTCGATGAAGGTCGTCACAAAATGCTGTCGTGTCTGCTCGCCATCGCCGATCACAGTAATTCCGGCACGTAGCTGATCGTCGACAGCCAGCCGCATGGCATCGGCCTTGGCTTGCTGCAGTGCCTCGCCCTGTAGCTGCCAGGGTGCCCACAGCTTTTCTGGCTCGGCCAGCCACGCGGGCTTGGGAAGGCTGCCTGAAATCGTGGTCTTGATCCGTTGGGCCATGCTGCCTCCTGTGTACGTCATGTGTTTTCGATTAGAGAGGATAGCCCAAGCTAAAGGGTAAGCGACAAGTTACGCGCCACCTCGCCCAAGGAAGTGCTCGAGTCGCTGCACCCCTAGTTCAAGCCGGTCGAGGGAGCTGGCAAAGCACCAGCGGATAGCGCCCTCGCCTTCAGGTCCGAATGCGCTGCCCGGTGCCAGACCGAGCCCTGCTTCAGTAACGAGCTTTTTGCACAGGGCCAAGGTGTCATGCTCGCCCTGAATGCGGAAGAACAGGTACATCGCACCCGTGGGTCGTGGCGCAATGAGGCCCGCCTCGCGGAAGACTGGTGCAGAGAGTCGATCGAACAGGAAGTCGCGCGCTTTGCGATAACGGGCAATGGAATGCGCCACGATTTCCTCTCCTTTTTCAACGGCGACGATGCCCGCTTTTTGCACGAAGCCAGGTGCGCAGGAGGTGTTGTATTCGATCAGTTTGCCGAGATCTGGCATCAGTGACACAGGCACTTGCATCCACCCAAGTCGCCAGCCAGTCATCAGCCACGATTTCGAGAAGCTGTTGGTCGACACCACGCGCTCGTTTGGATCGGCAATATCCAGAAAAGAAGGCGCGCACGCGGTTTGTCCTGAAGACTCGTCATAGACCAGCCGTTCATAGACGTCGTCAGCCATCAACCAAATGCCATGCTTACGGCAATGGGCAAGGATGATCTCTTGCTGCTCTCGGGTGATTGTCCATCCTGTCGGATTATTGGGTGAGTTGAGTAGCAGCGCACGCGTTCCGGGTGTGAGCGCGTCCAGCAACTCGTCCAGGTCCAATGTCCACGACGGCTCAGGACCTGTGGTGTCAAGCTTGAGCGAAACGGTTACCGATTCGGCATTCAGTATCTTGGGTATCTCGACCAGATTCGGCCACAGCGGTGTGACGATCACGACCCTGTCGGCGGGGTTCAGCAGCAGTTGTGCGATCAGCATCAAGGCTGATACGCCTGACGAGGTCACGGCGATGTTTGCCGCCTGCGTGGGTTGATGGAGTCGCGAGGAGTATGCCGCGAGCGCCTCGCGCAGTGCAGGCAGGCCAAAATTCTGTGTGTAGAAAGTGTCGCCTTCATCCAATGCGCGTTTGGCGGCCTCTCGGATGAACTCGGGTGTAACCTCGTCGGGCTCACCAAACCAGAAAGGCAGCACATCGGCGCGGCCCATGCCAGCATTGGCTACTTCACGGATGCGCGAGGCGCGTAGCGCTTGTATCGGCGAGCGGGATTGCGCAGCGTGGGACATGGGATCCGTGTTTGTAAATGATGTCAAAGGCACAAAAACAGTTGATTAGTAAGATCAATGATGAACCCGGGCCTCAGATATGCCTGAAAGATCATCATCAGCACGGCGAGGCCGAGCGCGGTCAGGGCTGCACGCAAAGTGTTCGGATACGTCATGAGGCGACCGCCGATTGGCGAGCAATCGGGGATTCATTAATGGGCAGATTGATCAGTCCTGCAAACACGCCGAGGGCGATCGTGATCAGCCACACGGTCTGGTAATTGCCGTCGATGGTGTAGAGATATCCGCCGAGCCAGACACCCAAAAAGCTGCCCACCTGATGCGACAGGAAAACAAAGCCAGACAGCATGGACAAATACCGCACGCCGAAAATCCCCGCCACTAAACCGTTAGTCAAGGGCACTGTCGATAGCCACAGCAAGCCCATGGCCGCCGAGAACAGGTACACCGTCATCGGCGAGGCTGGGGCCAGCAGAAAGAGGGTGATGAACATGGCACGAGTGAAATAAATACCCGATAGCAGATAGCGCTTGGGCAGTTGGCCACCTAGTTTGCCTGCGCAGTAAGAGCCGCCAATATTGAACAGGCCGATCAGTGCCAGTGCAGTTACCGCGACCTGCGGATCGGTGATGCCCTGATCCTTCAGGTAGGCCGGCAGGTGCACGCCAATAAATACCACCTGAAAACCACACACGAAATAACCTGCCACAAGAAGCATGAAGGGGCGGTGGCCGAAGGCCTCTCCGATGGCTTCACTGACGCTTTGATGATGGACAGTCATGCCATGCGAGGGTGTCGGTTCGCGAAGTGTCAGCGTCAGCGGCAGTACCACCAGAGTGATTGCTGCGGCCAGAATCCACAGGGCCTGTTGCCAGTCGGTGATCGCAATAAGTTGCTGCTCGATCGGCACCATCGCAAATTGACCGAAAGAGCCTGCCGCACCAAGAATGCCGAATGCCCAAGAACGCTGCGCGACCGAGGCGGTGCGGCCCACGATGCCTGATAACGCGCCGAATGCGGTGCATGCCATCGCCGCACCAATCAGGATGCCTGATCCGGAAACAAAGGCGAGCGGATGATCGATGGCGGCCATCCACAACAGACCTGCGGCATACATCAGCGCACCAAAGAAGACCACGCGCGCGGCACCCAGACGATCTGCGGCCATGCCGGCGAGTGGCCCGAACACGCCCCACAACAAGTTCTGGATCGCCATGGCCAGTGAATACGTCTCGCGCGTCCACTGATGTGCCTGAGAGATGGGCTGCAGCCAGAAACCAAAGCCATGACGAACGCCCATCACCAGTGACAGGATGATGCCACTGGCGATCAGTACAGACGCAAGTTGGGGTGCTCGGGTGGTAGATAACATGTCAGGCAGTGCGATGCGCGCAGCCTGACAGTGTAACGCATGCTTTTTTCAGGTCAGGCCAGGAACGTCTCCGGCCTCAATTTACAAGCGGTAAAGCCCGTGTTACTGGGCTGTACTCGGGGTGGCAGGTGTGTCAGTACCCATACTGCCCGCGCCACCGGGGCCAAATCCGGATGACGAGGCATCCGGTTCGTTCGGTTTGGAAGATGAGCTACTGCCAGACTGCCCACGGCTCTCGGCGGGCATGGATGAACTACCCGTCGAACTACCCGTCGAGCTTGCGCCCGAGCTGCCACCGCCAGAAGCCCTGCCTGTCATGCCCGAGCACGCGACCATCAGCATCGCGCAGGTAATCGATATCAACCACTGGGTCATAGATCTCTCCCGCATAGGATCATGTGAAAAATCAGTACGCAAGCCGTGGCGTACCGGAGAACGGCTTCAAGATGCGCAGAGTAGAAACGGAAGTGACGGGGAAAGTTCGGCGTGAGCTGGCAGCGATTGAGGCCACGCAAGGGTTCGCCTTGCGCGACCTGGATGAGGCGTGTCTGCCGGGTCAGGCAGCTTTCTTTGCGCTGATTTTTTTTGCGACGGCTTTCTTTGCGGCAGTCTTACGCACAGTTTTGGCAGCAGTCTTCGCCACTTTTTTGGCCGGTGCTTTTTTCGTTGCTACTGGCATGGCGCTGACGGCGGTCTTGCTGGCGGCTTTTTTGGCGACGGGTTTTTTGGTGGGCGCAGCGTCGTCCTCGGTGGCCGCCTCTGTGACGGACGCAGGAGACTTGCCTTTGCGAGGTTCGAATTCGAAGCTCACCTTGCCATCCTTACCCTTGACCAGAAAAGCTTTGAATGGACGGCGAGTGCGCTGAGACACAAAGCCAGGCAACAGATCGGTACGGCCTTCGTTGAGCAGCTTGATCATTTGCTCAGGCAGGATCTCTTGCTGAAGGATGATGCGGCCACTGCGGAAATCGCAGGCCTTGGGCTTGGCGACGGTATTCTCGCAAACATAGGCGAGACCCATTTCAAAGACACCACTGCCACACTTGGGGCACGCGCCCAGCGGCGTCTGGCCCGAGAAGTCGACGGCATCTGCGCCCTCGTCATCGTCATTGGTCTGGCCAAAGTCAAATTCGAGCTTGTAGTTCTGAATTTCTTCGTCACGCGAGATTTTGAGTATCGCCGCAAACGGGCGACCCATCTTCGAGCGGAAACCCTGCAGTGGGCCAATGGTGCGGTTGGTTAGCAATTCTTCGACTTCGGCAACTTCGAATTGACGGCTTCCGGGGATTTTGCTGATGGAGAATTCGCACTTCGTGCAGGCGAAGCGACGATAGTTTTCTTTCACCACGCTACCGCAATTCGGGCATGGGGTCGTGAGCGTTGCATAGTCGCCCGGTATGGTGTCGTTGTCGTATTCTTTCGCCCGCTTGACGATGGTCTGAGTCATTTGCGCGATCTCGCGCATGAATTCTTCGCGGCTGATACCGCCCCGTTCCATCTGTGCGAGCTTGAATTCCCATTCCCCGGTCAGTTCAGGTGCGGTGAGTTCGGCCACGCCGAGTCCGCGCAGCAGTGTCATGAGCTGGAAAGCTTTCGCCGTGGGTATCAGCTCGCGACCTTCGCGGATGAGGTATTTTTCATTCAGCAGACCCTCTATGATGGCCGCGCGGGTCGCCGGCGTGCCCAGACCCTTGCCGGCCATGGCGTCCCGCAGTTCTTCATCATCGACCAGTTTTCCTGCGCTTTCCATGGCCGACAATAGCGTCGCTTCGGAGTAGCGTGCGGGAGGCTTGGTGATCAGTTCATGCGGATCGACTTTGTCGGTCTTGACCTTCTCGCCTTTGGCGACCGGCACTAAGCTTCCGCTGCCCTCGCCCTCTTTGGCGTTGGGGTCGATCGCTTCCTTGCCATAGACGGCGAGCCAGCCGGGATGGGTGAGTATCTTGCCCTCGGTCTTGAACTGATGACCCGACACCTCGGTGAATCGCGTCGTCACCAGATACTCGGCAGCCGGGAAGAATACGGCCATGAATCGTCGCACCACCAAGTCGTAGAGCTTTTGCTCGGGTTCCGATAGCGACTTTGGCCATTGGCCTGTCGGGATGATCGCAAAGTGGTCACTGATTTTGGTATTGTCGAAGATGCGCTTGTTGGGTTTGACCCAGCTGTTGTTCAGTATCTGTGCGCACAGGGGATAGTAGTTATTGTTCTCTCCAAGCGATTCCAGCGTTTGTTTGACGGTACCCAGATAATCTTCCGGCAGGTGCTTGGAGTCCGTACGCGGGTAAGTCAGTACCTTGTGTTTTTCGTACAGTGCTTGTGCCAGTCCGAGGGTGTTCTTCGCCGAGAAGCCAAACCGCGCATTCGCCTCGCGCTGAAGACTTGTCAGGTCAAAAAGTGCAGGTGCTGTCGAGGTGCTAGGCTTGGACTCTTCGGTGACCGTGCCTGCCTTGCCGCGGCATGCGGCCACGATAGACTCGGCCGCCGCCTTGCTCCATAGACGCTCGGCTTTTTTTTCTGGATCGGTGTCATCCTTCTTGAAGGCTGTGTCCAGCCAACGTCCTTCATAAACGCCAGCGGCACAGATGAACTCGGCGCGCACTTCCCAGAAATTACGCGGCACAAATTGTTTGATCTTTTCTTCGCGCTCGACAACGATCGACAGGGTTGGCGTTTGGACGCGTCCGACGGTAGTCAGGTAAAAACCGCCTTCTCTCGAGTTGAATGCGGTCATTGCGCGAGTGCCGTTGATGCCAATCAGCCAGTCTGCCTCGCTGCGGCAGCGCGCGGCATCCGCGAGCGGCAACATTTCCTGATCTTCCCGTAGGTGAGAAAACGCATCGCGTATCGCACCCGGCGTCATGGATTGGAGCCACAGGCGTTTGACGGGCTGTTTGGCTTTTGCGTACTGGACGATGAGCCGGAAGATCAGCTCACCCTCGCGCCCGGCGTCGCAAGCATTGATGATTTCTCCGACATCCTTGCGCTTGAGAAGCTTGTTGAGAAGCTTGAGTCGAGACTCGCTCTTTTGTATCGGGTTCAGCGCAAAGTGCGGCGGGATCATTGGCAAATTGGCAAATGACCATTTGCCGCGTTTGACATCGTATTCCTCCGGCGCTGCAATCTCGACCAGATGGCCTACCGCAGAAGACAGCACGTAGTTGTCCGACTCGAAGTACTCATCGTGCTTCGTGAAGCCACCAAGGCTCTTCGCGATGTCATTCGCGACAGAGGGCTTCTCAGCGATGATGAGCGTTTTATTCATGATGTATCCGGATCAGGGCGAGCAGCAGAATGCAGGTCTTGGGAGACCTGAACCCGTTTTCCTAGGCTGGGCAGCGAAAACGGATGCGGCGCTAACTATTTGACAACTTCAGCGTATTGCGGCCAATGATAAGCGCGTTATCGCCGACTTCGCAAGCCGGGTGCGGTTTGTCAACCCTTTTGACGCGCCTTCGGGGTACCGAACGTCTTTTGGGGCGCCGCCGGGCGAAGGCGGCAATCCTTGTGGTTTCGGGAATGGTGGGGCGCCACGAGGCGCTCGCCCCAGCGCGGCGAAACGGCGATCAGTGATACACCGGGGGGCCGGCCTCGTCGTCGTCGATGAACAATTCATCGAACATCAGGCCGTCAGGCTCCTTGCCCTGACTCCATAGCACCATCAGCACGATGACTTTGAGCTTGTCGAGGGAAATCGGGGACTCATTGGTGGCGCAGGCGCGCTCGATCACGATCTCGCGTTGCAGCGCATTGATGACATCGGCGGATTCAAGGAACTCGACGAACCCGATAGCCGCGCTGCCGAGCAGATCGTACTCGCGGTCAGCGTAGACGCGGAATCCGAAGGAGAAAGCGGTTTGTCTGGCCTGCTGGCTGAACATCTCGTTGGTGGTCTCCGCGAGGTCGGTCAGCCACCCGAGTGCTTTCGAGATTTCTTCATCTTCGAAACCGACAGCCGACAATTTTTTCGCGAGCACTGCCGAATCGGGGCAGGCATCGGGACGGTAGTAGGTTTCGTAAAGGTAAACGAGGACCTCAAACATGTTTGTACTGTAGCCGTAACGATGCGATCGCACAAGCGTGTCGCAGAAAAAACTGCCGAGAGTACTTATTTATTTTTGATTTTATCGTGATTTTCTTTTAATTTCATGCAAGTAGAGTTCGCAATCGCGCCAATTTAAGCGATTTTGCTGATGACAAATTAAATACCAGATGAAGATGCTTTGCCGTGATTTGGAGATATCGCGCAGAAGTTTTTGCGGAATACGGTCTCGACATGAGGATAGAGAAAAGCAGCTTAAATCAAGCGACGGTACAGACCCCCGGCAAGCATCTCGACGTGACCCTGCATTTCGAGTTCGAGCAAACTGGCCTGGATGGACATCATTGGGAGATGGGTTCTTTCCGCGAGCTCGTCCACGGATACCGGATCATGTCCGGCGGCGTCGAGCAAGCGCTCAGCATCAGCGCTGAGCACGGCGGCTGGCGCCTTCGGTTCAGAGATGGCGCTTGGCGTTTGCCAGCGCAGTTCTTCCAAAATATCCTGCGCAGATTCCACCAGCTTCGCGCCCTGCCGGATCAGTTGGTGGCAGCCTTTGGCAAGTGGTGAGTGTATCGACCCAGGGATAGCAAAGACCTCGCGCCCCTGCTCGAGCGCACTGCGCGCGGTGATTAGCGAACCCGATTGCAGTGCTGCCTCGACAACGAGCACCCCTTGCGAGAGCCCACTGATCAATCGGTTCCTGCGAGGGAAATTGGCAGCTATCGCCGGGGTGGCAAGTGGATATTCGCTCAACAGACAACCTTCTGCCGCAATGCGGTGAGCGAGCTGTCTGTGTTTTGCAGGATAGACGAGATCAAGTCCGGTGCCCGTAATGGCCACCGTCGACCCGTGTGCCGGGGTCGCGCTTAACGCACCTTGGTGGGCGGCCGCATCGATCCCAAGCGCAAGGCCGGAGACAACTGTCAGACCGGCGTTGCTCAGTGTCTGCGCAAAGCGCTCAGCGTTCTGAATACCCTGTTGCGTGGCGTTGCGGCTGCCCACAATGGCGACCGACAAGCGCGACAGTAACTCGGTTCGGCCTTTCACATAGACTACCGGAGGAGGATCAGGGATGCTGAGCAGCGCTGGCGGATAGTCGCTGTGCGCAAACGTGAGTATCCGATTGCCGGGTTGTTCGACCCACGCCAACGACTTCTCTATTTGCGCTCTGATCACGTCGCTGGGTGGTCCGCCGAGGGCTAGCGCCAGCTTTTGAGGAACGTACTTTTGCAAAGCGGTAAAGCCTGCACTGAAAATGTTTTCCGGGAGCCCAAAGCGGCTTAGTAGCTCGCGAGCAGTCTGCGTGCCTACGCCTTCGGTGAGCGAAAGACGCAGCCAGTCAGCCAATCCCTCGGTATCAGACATCGTGTGCTCGCTCAGGGGGGTAGAACGTTATCGCCCACCGTGACGGTATCGCGGGAGCGAATGACCACGGCAACAGACATGGGGTCGGCAATACCGAGCACCAGTAGGAGTGCAACATCTTGCACTTCTTCAGCGAGGTGATTGGGTTGCAAGGACTCATCCGCGCGAATTCTAACGTGCCGTGTCACCCTGGCCACACTGCCTATCGTCAGTCCGTGGTTCGCGCCGCGATTGATCACCACCAGGTCATTCGGTCCGGCCCAGCGGCCCTCGTGCAAAATGGCGGCCAATTGTCCGGGTGGCGCTTCGGACGGGTGAATCGACACGGGGGAACTCACTGGCTCGGCCATGGGCACCAGAAGGTCGCCCGACTGCAGCTCTGCCTCTGAGGCGGTCACCAGAAACCGGTGAGATAGCGTACCCCGCGAGACGAGATCGACGCGGCCGATTTTGCGGCCTGCCACGCCCAGAATTTTTGTGCTGCCGGGATCAGTGATGGGCATTGACGGTCGAATCACATCGAACCGTGACGCGCTCTCTAGTTCACCGCGAACAACGACGGCGTCCCCCACGGCGGCCAGTGTCTTGTTCTCGGCGATGCCGATGATGCGTGGGGTGCTTTCCAGCTGGCGTGCATCCAGCAAGCGCGTGCGGGAGAGCATGTTGAGCAGGTGTTCTGAAATTACTGGAACACGTGTCCGTTCCGCCGAGAGGGCCCGAGCCGAGGGTGACAAGCGCTCCAGCCGGTATCCATCGACGTCGGATTGGTCAGCACGCAGCACACCGCGAGCCTTGTCTAACAGAATCAGCTGCCCCGGGTAGATCCAGTGCGGGTTGCGAATTTGATCGCGGTTACCCTCCCAGACTTGGGGCCAGCACCAGGGATTGTTGAGGAACAGCGAGGCGATCCCCCACAGCGTGTCCCCTCGCTGCACGTGGTGCTGATCAGGCGCATCAATTGCCCATTCGCACGCGGGGAAGCCGGCAGCTGCCAGCGCGGGCGCTTGAGCGAACAGCAGGCTGATCAGCGCTTGGCAGGTGATCCGGGCGGATCGTTTCATCGGGTTCGCTGTGCTACACTTTTTCATCACGGGTCTTCGTATTCCTGCAGGGGTAGTCGTTCGCTTTCGCGCGCATCGCCAGTGCGGCAAATTCGAATCGGCATCTGCTCTGAAAAAAGGTTGCGGCGCATTTTGGATGAGCAGGCCGTTTTCCGGACTCGAAACACGCCTTTTTTTATGCTTGTTGCGCAAAAGTTGTATGGCCTTGCTACCTATCCTTCGCTACCCCGACCCTCGATTGCACAAAATTGCCCGCCCGGTCAGCGCTTTTGATGAGCGTTTGAAAAAATTGGTCGAGGACATGGCCGACACCATGTACGACGCGCCCGGCATAGGACTGGCTGCCACGCAGGTGGATGTGCATGAGCAGGTGATCGTGATCGATGTGTCGGAAACACGTGATCAGTTGCAAGTGCTTATCAACCCGGAGATTGTCTGGGCCAGCGATGACCTTCAGGTCTATGAAGAGGGTTGCCTGTCCGTGCCCGGTATTTACGACGGAGTGGAGCGTCCTTCGCGCGTACGCGTGCGTTCCGCAGACCTTTTGGGCAAGACGCATGAGTTCGATGCAGAAGGTTTGATGGCGGTTTGCGTCCAGCATGAGATGGACCATCTCAAAGGCAAGGTGTTTGTTGAATACCTGTCCCCACTCAAACGCAACCGCATCAAGACCAAGCTGCAGAAAGAAGAGCGCGAGCTCAGGCGCGACAAGCAAGCACTCGACGCTCGCTGAAGCACGTCGGCGTCATTCGCCGTGCCTATAATCTCTTCATGAAAGTCATATTCGCCGGCACGCCCGACTTCGCTGCCACCGCGCTTGCAGCCCTGCACGAAGCGGGCTTCTCCATTCCTTTGGTGTTAACACAACCCGATCGCCCTGCCGGTCGCGGCATGCAGCTGCAATCTTCTCCCGTCAAGCAATACGCGCTTGCGCACGGCATGCGGGTGGCGCAACCGGTGTCGCTGCGGCTTAATGGCAAGTATCCGGAAGAAGCCGCTAATGCCCATGCCTTGCTGAAGAACACAGAAGCGCAGGTGATGGTGGTTGCGGCCTACGGGCTGATTTTGCCCGCCTCGGTGCTGCAATTGCCGCCCTCAGGATGTATCAACATCCATGCCTCATTGTTACCCCGTTGGCGTGGTGCTGCCCCGATACACCGGGCTATCGAAGCCGGAGATCTCGAGACGGGCATCACGCTCATGCAAATGGATGAGGGGCTAGATACAGGGCCGATCCTTGTCAAAGAAAGTGAGCCTATCTCGACAGATGACACGACAGGCGCATTGCACGACCGCTTGGCGGCGCTTGGGGGGCGCATGATCGTCGATGCGTTGAATCGCTTGGCGGCCGGCGCGCTTCCGTTCACGCCGCAGCCCGAGGAAGGTGTTACCTATGCTGCAAAGATTTCCAAGGAAGAGGCCACACTGGATTTTCGCTTGTCTGCCGAGCAGCTTGTGCGGCGGATTCGGGCGTTCAATCCTTTTCCCGGCGCTCTGGCGAAGATTGGCGACACGCCACTGAAAATCTGGCGTGCCAGCGTGCAGGCATCGTCCGGCCCTCCCGGAGAAATTCTCGCTGCGGACGCTCATGGAATCCTGGTTGCCTGCGGTGAGGGCGCGCTGCGGTTGCTGGAGCTTCAAAAGCCCGGTGGTAAAAGACATGAGGCCGCGCAATTCTTGCAAGGTTTCCCTCTGGAAGCCGGGCAAGCATTCCAGCTTGAGGCCTGAATTACCGTATAATTCGCGAGCGCCGATTTGATTAACCAAGTCAAAACCAGCTTGCGGGCGCTACGGGTCACTCCACCCTGAATAAATACTGCTAAAGCGGCGCACAGACCCGGCTTCGCTTTGCAGGCCGGGTTTTTCGTTTGCGCAGTGCCGGATTACTCTCGATGAAACGCGACGCCATTTCCACCACCGAAGCCACGCTGCGATCGCTGCTTGCTCAGCGCATTCTTATCCTCGATGGCGCGATGGGCACCATGATCCAGCGCTACAAGCTCACCGAGGAGGATTATCGCGGTGGTCGGTTTGCAGATTTCTCGGTTCCTGGGAAAGAAATTTTCGTCAAGGGTAATAACGAGCTGCTGACGCTGACCCAGCCGCAAATCATTGGCGAGATTCACGAGCAGTATCTGGCAGCCGGCGCCGACCTGATCGAGACGAACACCTTCGGCGCCACCTCGATCGCCCAAGACGACTACCACATGGCGCATCTCGTCTACGAGATGAACCTTGAGGCTGCCCGCATTGCGCGCGCCGCCTGCGACAAATTCTCAACAACTGACAAGCCGCGCTTCGTGGCTGGCGCACTCGGACCTACGCCGAAGACGGCGTCGATTTCGCCAGACGTCAATGATCCCGGTGCTCGGAACGTCAGTTTTGACCAACTGGTCTCTGCCTACCATGAGCAGACTCGCGCGCTGGTCGAGGGCGGGGCGGATGTGCTGCTGGTAGAAACGGTGTTTGATACGCTCAATTGCAAGGCAGCACTGTTTGCAATTGATCAGTTCTTTGAAGAGACCGGCCAGACCTTGCCGATCATGATCTCTGGTACCGTCACAGACGCTTCCGGGCGCGTGCTCTCAGGCCAGACGGTGACGGCTTTCTGGAATTCGGTGCGCCACGCGAAACCGCTGACGGTCGGCCTGAACTGCGCGCTTGGCGCGGCGCTGATGCGCCCTTATGCAGAAGAGCTCTCGAAGATTGCCGAGACCTATGTCTGCATCTACCCCAATGCCGGTCTGCCAAACCCAATGTCCGAGACTGGTTTTGACGAGACACCCGATGTCACTTCCTCACTGCTGAAGGATTTCGCCGACAGCGGTTTCGTGAACATTGCCGGTGGTTGCTGTGGCACCACGCCGGAGCACATCAGGGCAATCGCGGATACGGTAAAGAGTATCCCGCCTCGCCACATTCCTACTCATCTGCACACGATGCGCCTGTCCGGACTGGAGCCTTTCACCATTGACGAAGACTCGCTTTTCGTCAATGTTGGTGAACGTACCAATGTGACAGGCTCCAAGGCTTTCGCGCGCATGATTCTCAATGAGCAGTACGAAGAAGCGTTAGCAGTCGCGCGCCAGCAGGTAGAGAATGGCGCCCAGATCATTGACGTCAACATGGACGAAGCCATGCTGGATTCCGTGGCGGCGATGACGCGCTTTCTGAACCTGATCGCTGCCGAGCCCGACATTGCCCGCGTGCCGGTAATGATCGACTCTTCCAAATGGTCCGTGATCGAAGCGGGTCTGAAATGCGTGCAGGGCAAATCGATTGTCAACTCCATCTCCCTGAAGGAAGGCGAAGAAGAGTTTCTCCGCCAAGCCACGCTGTGCCGCCGCTATGGCGCGGCCGTCATCGTGATGGCTTTCGACGAGACCGGACAGGCAGACACCTTTGCCCGTAAGACCGAGATCTGTGAGCGCGCCTACCGGCTGCTGACTGAGAAGATTGGTTTTCCACCAGAAGACATCATCTTTGATCCGAACATCTTCGCCATTGCAACCGGCATTGACGAGCACAATAACTATGCAGTGGATTTTATCGAGGCCACGCGCTGGATACGTGAGAATCTGCCTCACGCGAAGGTCAGCGGCGGTGTGTCGAATGTCAGTTTCTCTTTCCGGGGCAATGATCCGGCGCGCGAGGCCATACACACGGTTTTCCTTTACCACGCCATTCGAGCCGGCCTAAGCATGGGTATTGTTAACGCTGGCATGATCGGCGTGTATGACGATCTGAATCCCGAATTGCGCGACTGCGTCGAGGATGTCGTGCTGAACCGCCGCAACGATGCGACCGAGCGCATGATCGAGATTGCGGCCACGCTGAAGGCGGGTGATAAAAAAGACGAACAAAACCTGGCATGGCGCGATGCGCCGGTCGAGAAACGGCTCTCCCATGCGTTAATTCACGGTATCACGCAATGGATTGTCGAAGACACCGAAGAGGTACGCCGGCAAGTCGCGGCCCGTGGTGGCCGCCCTATCCATGTGATCGAAGGCCCGTTGATGGACGGGATGAATATCGTTGGTGACTTGTTCGGTCAGGGGAAAATGTTCCTGCCGCAGGTGGTGAAGTCGGCGCGAGTGATGAAGCAGGCCGTCGCCCATCTGGTGCCCTTCATTGAAGAAGAAAAACTCGAAGAAGAACGCCGCACAGGCATAGCGGCCAAAGCCAAAGGCAAGATCGTGATTGCCACCGTCAAAGGGGATGTTCACGATATCGGCAAGAACATCGTTTCGGTCGTCCTGCAATGCAACAACTTCGAGGTCGTGAACATGGGTGTGATGGTGCCCTGCTCCGAAATTCTGGCAAAAGCCAAGGCAGAAAATGCCGACATCATCGGACTTTCCGGGCTGATCACGCCATCACTGGAAGAAATGGCGCACGTCGCCAAGGAAATGCAGCGCGACCCGCACTTTCGGATGTTGAAAATACCACTCCTGATTGGCGGTGCGACCACCAGTCGCGCGCATACGGCAGTGAAGATTGCGCCGAACTACGAAGGTCCCGTCGTCTATGTGCCGGATGCTTCTCGCTCCGTGTCCGTTGCGCAATCCTTGCTCACACCGGAGTCGCGCGAGCAGTATGTCTCCGAGCTGACGGCAGACTATGAACGCATTCGCCATCAGCATGCAGGCAAGAAGGCTTTGCCCATGGTCTCGTTGGAGGCTG
This sequence comes from Oxalobacteraceae bacterium, assembly GCA_900299005.1. Lineage (GTDB taxonomy): Bacteria > Pseudomonadota > Gammaproteobacteria > Burkholderiales > Burkholderiaceae_D > Pernthalerella. The sequence continues at coordinate 12,507 of OMID01000039.1, read as the reverse complement.
CCCGAAAGAACAAGATGGCGCTGTCCTTCGCGGGCAGTTCGGCACCCCACAAACCGAAACTCATTGGCCGTCGCCATTTCCGTAACGTAGATTTGGGCGTGCTGGCAAACTATATCGACTGGGCCCCTTTCTTCCAGACTTGGGATCTCGCCGGGCCTTTCCCTGCGATCCTGACGGATCCGATTGTGGGTGACTCTGCCAGCCATGTGTATCGCGAGGCACAGGCGATGCTGAAGAAGATCGTCGAAGGCCGCTGGCTGACTGCCAACGGTGTCATGGCCATTTTGCCGGCCAACAGTGTCAATGACGACGATATCGAGATCTACACCGACGAGACAAAGAGCGAGATCGCATTCACCTATCATGGCTTGCGCCAGCAGTCCGAGCGGCCCGTGATCGATGGCGTGCAGCGCCCGAACCAGTGCCTGGCAGATTTCATTGCGCCCAAATCCTCGGGAATTAACGATTACATCGGGATGTTCGCCGTGACTGCTGGCATCGGCATCGACAAGCACGAAAAACGCTTTGAGGATGCGAACGACGATTATTCCTCCATCATGTTAAAAGCGCTTGCTGATCGACTGGCGGAGGCTTTTGCCGAATATCTGCATGAGCGGGTGCGCAAGGATTTGTGGGGGTATGCCGCCGACGAGCATCTTGATAATGCGGCCCTGATTGCCGAGTCATACCGTGGCATACGACCAGCACCCGGTTATCCAGCCTGCCCCGAGCATACGGTGAAGGCAGATGTCTTCCGCATTCTTGAGTGCGAGGACATCGGCATGAGCCTGACAGAGTCTTATGCGATGTTTCCAGGGGCTTCGGTATCCGGTTTTTATTTTGCGCACCCGGAGTCCAAGTACTTTGCCGTGGGTAAAATAAGCGAAGATCAGGTCAACGATATGGCAGCACGTCGCAAGGCCAGCGTCGAACAGGTACAGCGCTGGCTGGCGCCCAATCTCTAAGCCGCCCGGATTTCATGTCAGTGGCGCACCATCAATAAACACGCGCAGTTCCCCAGCGCTGAACGCATGCCAGGTTTCGTTGGTGGTTAGCGGTTCAGTGACGATGACAGCCACCCGATCGTTCGGCGTGGTGACTTCCGAAAAGTCCACGGTCAGATCTTCATCGGACAATTTAGCCTGAGTGAATGGATACTGGCGGACGATGTAATGAAGTCGGGTGGAGCAATGCGCATACAGCGCAGAACCGTCGGAGAGCATCATGTTGAATACGCCATGCGCCGCGATCTCCGAGGTCAGCGTTTGCAGTGCCGCGCGCAGCACATCGGTGGTCGGTGGAGTGTCGCCGAAGGCTTCTCTCAATTGCTGCAACAAGTAGCAAAAGGCCCGCTCGCTGTCAGTATTGCCAACAGGTCGAAATGGTCCGTTCAACGCAGGGGCAAAATTTTTCAGGTCGCCATTGTGCGCAAACACCCAATATTTTCCCCATAACTCGCGCACGAAAGGATGGCAGTTTTCCAGCGCGACTTGTCCCTGGGTTGCCTTGCGAATGTGCGAGATAACATGGGTCGATTTGATCGGGTAGCTCTTGATCAGGCTGGCGACAGGAGATGCGACAGCTGGTTCATGATCGATGAATAGTCGCACGCCTGCACCCTCGAAAAAGGCGATGCCCCAGCCATCCCTGTGTTCATCTGTCAGGCCACCCCGCGTCGCAAAACCGGTGAAGCTGAACACGATGTCAGTCGGGACATTGCAATTCATTCCCAGCAGCTGGCACATGGGAGGGTCAATACTCCGTAATCGCGATCGCTCAACGTTATCATGAATTGGCGCTCGTGCTTCACTGTTGCACGGTGGTGGGTAAGTGCAGTTCGCAGCGCCAGAGAGCGTGGCCTGATGCCCGATATTTTTCTTCGAATGGCGTAAGCCCTTCAAGCTCTGGGGAAAAGCTTTCGCAGTGGCTCGGAACACCCGTCAGCTGAGTGGCCGCTGACGCAAACTCCTCGATGTAAATTTTCCAGTTGCTCCGGCATTCGATATGCCCGCCCAGGGCAAGCAAGGTGGGAAACACCGGATGACCGTGCCAGCGACGCCCAAGCTGGGATTTTTTTGGCCAGGGATTTGGGTACAGCAAGTAGTGGTGAGCGGGGTGAATGCGCTCGTGCAGCATCAGTCGCCAGAAATCAACCAGATCAGCGCGCACCCGCAGATGATTGTCTGGTACGTCGCCTTCCCAGCGAAGCTCTCGCGCCAGACGGGCTGCTGATTGATCGATGCCGATCACGAAGCAGTCGGGGTAGTGCTTCGCAAGCTTTCGCGTGGATAGCCCTACGCCACAGCCAGCGTCGATGATCAGGTTCTTGTTGCCCGCAGAGCGCCACGCAGCAATCGCGGTCTCGAAGGCCTGCCGACTATGGGCAGCAATCGGGCGCTGGTAGTGCGAGTTCACATGCCGAATCGTTTGCGCATGCAGCTGATCGTGAATGCCAGTCTGATTGCTGGTGACCGGACGGGAATTGGCGTGCAATCAGGACCACTCGGTCAGTGGAGCACCACTGGCTGTGCCATCAACGACCCATAGCTGCCCAGGAATTCATCGATCTCTTCCATGCTGGGCGCCGTTGCGATGAGCTCGCGCACATGCTGACGAAATGACTCGGCTAGCGGGCCGGCAATGAAAATCTCTCTCTTGGCTGGTTTGTCCAGGATCTCATCCCCGCCGAAACGCATTGCTTCCATTCCTGCCTCAGCGCCAAACTCCACCACGCTGTAGTGTTCGCTGTTGTAGATGAGATTCATGCGGGCTCCTTGGAGACGTGCGGGGAGAAGCAATCGCGTTCTTCTCCTGCGGTCCAACATGGTGCTTCGAAGGGGAAATTCAATAGTGACTCGCAAATCTCATGCCCGGATTTCTGGCTGGTGCCCACAATGTACATCGGGCCCGAGGTCCAGCCTACCGCAATATTGCTCTTCTTGCAAAAAGCTTCTCACGGTGGTCAGATGGGAAGCCTCCGTGAGGCCAAGAAACAGCAGATCGGGAGGATCTCGGAGCAGGCGATTGAGTGTGACCCGCATGGTTAGGCTGCCTGTGCAGCAGGGACAGCCGGGGGCGATTCGGATAACCCTCAGGGTGTCAGTCGAACTCAGACCGCTGTCGGTGCTTATTCCCTCGAGCAGCGCGACAACCTTGGTGCCGGGCGGACTCTCGCGGGAGATCGCTTGCTCGCGTTCTTCGGCACTGCCTCCGACGACCAGCCGGACGATCGTCATCCGGATTTTTTCGCGGCCTTGCTGGATTCGACGCCGAGCTGCTTGAGCTTGCGGTAAAGATGAGTCCGCTCAAGTCCCGTTCGTTCGGCCACGCGTGTCATGCTGCCGCCCTCGCGCACCAGATGATGCTCGAAATACGCCCGTTCAAAGGCATCGCGTGCCTCACGCAACGGGAGCTCGAATGACACGCGGAATTCTTTTTCGGGCGTCGCATAGTTGGACGGAGAGGTGTTTAGCGAGCTGGAATAATTGCCGAACCCACCATAGGTATTCACGGGCGCGGAGAGGGCAGCCTTATCGGCGGAAAGACCGTGACGGGTATGCCCATTATGGTTCAGCATCGTGCCGCGTGCCGGGTCCTGACCGCGCGACAGTCCTTGCTGAACGGTTTTGAGCAGCTTCTGCAGCGAAATGGGCTTTTCGAGGAAATTCATGGCGCCTATGCGCGTCGCCTCGACGGCTGTGTCGATGGTCGCATGACCGGACATCATGATGACGGGCATGGTCAGCAGCCCATCGCGCTGCCATTCCTTGAGCAGCGTGACCCCGTCGGTGTCGGGCATCCATATGTCTAGCAGCACGAGATCTGGTGTGCCTGAGATGCGCAGCTCTCGTGCTTGATTGGCGTCTTCTGCTGTGGCGACTACGTGGCCTTCGTCACCCAATATCTCCGAGAGCAGCTCCCGGATACCCATCTCGTCATCGACTACCAGTATGTTTGCCATGGGGGAGTCTCCATCTCATATACCGTTTCCATGGTCGGAAATTGTATTTTTTGCAATTCTTAATGTCAAATATTTAAATGCCTGCCAGCCTAAGCATCAATATCGAAACCTGAGCACCGCGCATATCCTTGCGGTTGCTCAATTCAATGCGTCCCCCATGCTCTTCAACAATTTTCTTTACCACCGGCAGCCCAAGGCCGGTGCCTTTGGGCTTGGAAGTGACATAGGGCTCGAAGGCGCGCGGTAATACAGCGGGGCTGACGCCTGGTCCGTTATCGGTCAGTCTTAGCCTGACTGCGGTACGCGTACTGCCGTCCGCATCGGTATACCGAATGGCTTCTGTTGCCAGATCAATGCTCGGTGCGCCCGAACCGATCATTACCTCAGCCGTTGCATCGAGTGCGTTTTGCAGAAGGTTGTGTAGCACCTGTCGCAATTGGGTTGCGTCACCCAAAATCTCCGGCAGTGCGGCATCCAAACTTGCCTGCACATGATGCCCGCCATCGACACCTGCATAGAGTTCGAGAATTTCCTCGATGAGTGCGTTGAGATTCAGAGGTTGCAGTACCGGTGGTGGTGTCTTCGCGTAGTCTCGGAAATTGTCCACCATCTGCTGCATTGCCACCACTTGATTGACGATCGTATTGGTACCTCGCTCAAGCAGAGAGCGGTCATCGCCGGTCAGCTTGGCTTCTAGTTTCATCATGAGGCGCTCCGCCGAGAGCTGGATCGGCGTCAGCGGGTTCTTGATCTCGTGGGCGAGGCGTCTGGCGACCTCGGCCCATGCCACCGAGCGCTGTCCCGAGATAAGGTCGGAAATATCATCGAAGACGACCACATGCCCGAGCCCCGGGCCCACGGGGAGTCTCGCGCCGCGCGCAAGAAGAGTGATCTCGCTGCCGAAGTGGGGGCCAGCCGAGCGCCCCGGCAACGCTATCTGCTGCTGCCAGTGCTGCTCTCGCTGATCAGCATGGCTGATCGCCGACTGCGCGTTTTGTTCAGAAAATGCGTGAATGATGGGTAGGCTGAAATCCCGCAAGCCGTCGATGGCAGCAAAAGCCTGGCCCAGGCAAGCCTTGAGGTCATGTTGAAGTATCTGTTCGGCAGAGGCATTGAAAGTGACTAGTCTGAGTTGATCATCGAGCACCATCACACCTGCCGACATGTTGGCCAGCACGGACTCCAGATAGGCTTTCGCATCCTCGAGTGCCCTACGGTTGCGCTCCACAGCCCCCCTTGCCTCGGACAATTGCATCGTCATCAGGTTGAAGGACTGGGTCAGTGTGCCAAGCTCATCGGAACTGGCGACGATGGGTCGTGGGGAGAGATCCCCCTCGGCGACCGCTTTGGTGCCCTCAGCGAGCAGCAGCAGCGGTTGCGCCAGGTCAGTTGCGAGCAGAAAAGCACTGACCATTGCGGCAAACACGGCCAGCAGTAGCGTCAGCGTCAGCGTCACGAGATAAAAATTGCGAAGCGCGGCTCGCGCCAGCGATCGCTCCTGATACTCGCCGTAGGCGATTCGCAAGGCCTCTGCATTCGCAGCGAGTTGTTCCGGAACCGGCTGGATGATCTGAAGGTAGCGGGGCTTTCCTCCGCCCAGGGAGAGCAGCGACCCATCGCCACCAATGGCCACCACGACCCGCAGTCGAAGCGTCGCTTTGGCCCCGCCACTCCTGGCTGCGGCGGCCTCAGTGTCACCCTCAATCAGTCCAAATCCATCCATCGAACGCGCTCTGGCCATCATGGAGGGCGTGGGCAGATCAGGCACCAGACTAGCCACGCGGTTCGAGCTGGCTGCAATCAGCTGTCCAGAGCTCGATACCACAGCCGCTTCGCTGAGCCGGTTGCGCTCGGCGATCTTGGAGAGTTGGCCCACGAGCACCGGATCGGACATCTCGGAGAGTTCGGACGCGACCCCCTTGGCCTTTTGCCGCAAATCGGTCAGAGAAGCGTCGAGAGCGCTTCTGCCCAAAGTCAGCCCGGATTCCAGCGCCGTTTCGACTTTCACGTTGAACCATGATTCAATCGATCGTGAAACAAACTGCACCGATACCAGATAAATCACCATCCCAGGCAGCACGCCCATGAGCGTGAACATCAGCACCAGCCGCGTCATCAGGCGCGAGCCGAATTTTTTGCGGCGGTAGCGGCTGGCCAGGCGAGCGAGCAAAAACAGCACCAGCACGAACAGCAAGGCGCCCGCAGCGACGTTCGCACCCAAGATCCAAGAGTAGTAAGTTTCGAACAACTGCGTGTTCGCGCTGGCGGCGGTCAGCAGGTACAGCAGCACAGCCACCAGCGCTGCCGCTGAAAAAAGCAAATAGCGCAAAGCGCGGCTCATTTCGCCTCGGTCTTGTGGGCGAAGCGCACCCAGTCGGAGGACATGCGCCACTCTCCGCTACCCATCGCGCTGACCTGAATCGGTTTTGGCAGTTGCGAGACGTCGAGACTCAACTGCACGCCGACACTGTAGGCGGTATCCGGCTTGAGTGCGCCGGGCTCGGCCACCAGCCAGCGGCCGGTATGGCGCAACAATGAGAGCATCTCATCGAGTCGCGAGAAGTTGCGGTGCAGGCTGCCATCGATGGAGGCGCGGTACTGCCGCGTCAGCACGTTGTAGGACAATCTGAATGAGCGGCTGGTCTTGATGGCGACATCGTCAAACCAGTACCAGCGTGGCCGCGAGACTTCCAATTGCAGCTTGAAGTACAGTGGAATGCCGCGCATCAGCGCATCTTCGAGCGGATGGGTCAAGTCGAGAGAGAAATTGGAGGACAAGATGTAGCCCTCCTCAGTCGACTGCAGTGCGGCATCGACAAACTCGATGCCATCTCCCGCCCTTGCGGGCAACGCGCAGAGAACGCCGGCGAGCAGCAGGCAGCAGGCAAGAAGCAGCTGGCTGATCTGCGCTAAGAGGTAGTGGCCAATGGCTGGACGATAGTCACAGCCTGGCGCTGGCCGAAAAACACCCACGTGATGATGCCCCGGAGAGAGTGGTAAAAAAACCACGTTCTTGCAAACCGGGCGATAGTATCAAACCGGGGGCTTTTGGAGTAGCGCGTAAAACAGACCGTCATGATCGTCACTTGCGCCCCAAGTCGGCAACAGCTGGCCTGGTGCGCGAAGCCGAACCGCCTCATGACGCCTTGCGAAGGCATCCGCCTGACCTGCGGACTCCTCTGGCCAGACCGAACAGGTTACGAACAGCAGTTTGCCGCCCGGACGCAGCAGGGACCACAGGTTGTCCAGAATGTCCGCCGACAGTTGCGCCAGATCGGTGCTGTCAGTCTCGCGCCTTAGCCAAGGCAGGTCTGGATGCCGACGAACGATGCCCGAGGCCGTGCAAGGGACATCGGCGAGGATGCGGTCAAAGGCCTTGCCGTCCCACCAGTCACGGCTGCGTGCATCGCCACGCCTGAGTTGTGCCTGCAGTGATAGCCGCTCGAGGTTTTGTGCCACGCGGTCAAGTCGCTCCGGGTCCTGGTCGAGAGCCACTAGGTCGACCTCGGCGGTTTCAAGCACATGACCGCTCTTGCCGCCCGGCGCTGCGCAGGCGTCAAGCACTCGCATGCCTGCCGCCAGATCGAGCAAGGGCGCTGCCAGTTGGGCGGCGGCGTCCTGCACCGATACCCAGCCCTGATTGAAATAAGGAATGTCACTGACCGGCAGAGGTCGGGCAAGTCGGATTGCGTGCTCTCCAATTTGCAGGGCTTCCAGGCCGGCACGTCCCAGCATCGACAGGTAGTTATCGACAGTGGTCATGCGTTGGTTTACGCGAAGGGTGAGCGGCGGCCGTTGGTGGCCCGCCGTGAGCAGGGCTTCCCACTCACCCGGCCAGTCCCGTCGGGACTTGTCTATCCACCACTGAGGATAGTTCCAGCGTGCGGTATCAGTACGCAATGCATCGCTCAGTAGGGTATGACGCTCACGCAAAAAGCGTCTGAGCACCGCATTGACCAGACCTTTCGCCCGAGCGAGTTCGCGGTCGGCTGCACAGGCCGATACAGCCTGATCAACCACGGTATGTTCCGTATAGGGCTGCTCCTCGTCGATCAGCAGTGCGAGTGAGGCACAGATCAGTGTGCCTAGTCGCGCGGGTTGCGGCGGCGCTGCCAGAAGCAGGTTTGATAGCGTCGTTGCGGTGCCCCAACGACGCAAGGTGCGATAGCTGAGGTCTTGTATGGCGCCACGTGCTGTGGGTGCCGCATGCAGTTTAGAGAAGCAGGCGGCCAGCGCCTTCGGCAGAGAAGTACCCTTGTGTACTGTCGCCAGTACCGTCGCGGCGCCAGCAAGCGCGAACGCCAGCGAGCTTTGCAAGAGGTGTTGATGTCTCCCAGCAGCCCTCAACGGTTGGCGCGAGCGCATCGTTCAGACGCCCCACATCACGAAAGTATTATCCCGTCGAGCGGCCCGCATCATCTCCAGCAGGGGAAACGCGCGTGCGGCGAAGCTGACCTTTTTGCCGGATTCCAGATCCTCATCGTCGCTGACAGTCTTGTCTCCATGGGCAGTCGTGGGCGGTGGGCGCTTGCTGAGTGCCACCTCCTGTTCGAGGCATTCGATGGCCGACGGCATTTCTTCTGCCGTGATGATTCCCTGATCGACGGGTTTGCCCAGCAGATCGAGCAGGGGCTTGGCATGCAGCTTGTACATCAACACATCCGCAGCGGCATTTGACTTGAATGTAATTAACATGGGGGATATCGAACCGAAGAGTGATTAACAGCGGGCGACGATAGCACGGCAGGCTGCACTAAAAAGAGGGTTTATGGCGTTGGTGTTGCGCCTGTTGGTGTAACCACCACGGCTTTGCTGGTCGCGAAACGAAATAGCGCAAAGGCTTGTGCCAACAGATACACCAACCAGGCCAGGCGTAGGGCGGGCGAGGTTTCCCATCCATGAGAAACAAATAAATCAATCAGCAGACCAAGACCCCATTGCACAATAAAAGCGCCAATGAACAAGGAAAGGTTATAGGCGCTGTTGACCCTTCCTGCCTGTGTCGAGGGGAAGGACAGGCTGACATGCGTCTGCGCCAGTGTGGATACTGTCGTCAGAAGAGCAAAAGGCAGCCACAGCATCCACGCCCAGGGGTGGGGCAGCAGCAGCATCACCAATTGAAGAAGAATAGACAGGCTAATGCCGATGCCGACCACCTTGAGTGCAGGCCAGCCACCCTGATTGCCGAAGGAAACATGGCGTGGTGCCCACCAGGACAGCGTCAGGTATGACAGTAGCAAAGCGAGGTTAAACCCGAATAGCACCAGCGACGTTTGCGCCACAGAGAGCCCCAGCACCTGGGTCATCCAGGGTCCTGCCCACAAGGTCTGCACGGCCATGAAGCCCCCTTGGTGCACGCTGCCCAGCAGCGCCATGCGCCGGAAATACGGGTGCGAGAATATCGCCCGATAAGACAGCGCGCCGGAGTCGGAGGCAGCAGTCACAGTGAATGTCATGCGCTCGCGCTCGACATCGCGAAGACGCGTGAAGAGTGTCACTGTCACAATCACAATGAGCGCCGACATCAGCCAGAACACCCCACGCCACCCGATCAGCGGCATCAGCTTGGCCACTGGCACAGTGGTCGCGAGTGCACCTGCCGTCCCAAACACCAGCATGCCGCTGGCGAGCTGGCTTTGGCGCTCCGGAGCATACCAACTGCGATAAGCTTTGTAGGGTGCCATCAGGCAGGCGGACACCCCGACACCGATCAGGGCGCGTCCCAGCCACAAGCCACTGAGTGTGGTGCTGCTGGCAAACACCGCCGCTCCAAGTGCGGCAAAGATCAGCAGCGACGCCTCGGTGCGCCGCGGGCCGTACTTGTCCAGCCACACGCCCAGTGGAAGCTGCAGACTGGCGAACCCGACAAAGTAGGCAGACGAGAGCAGTCCGAGGTCGGCATTCGATAAAGTCAGATCGGCCATCAGCGATGGCGCAATGACCGCATTAATTGCCCGGAAAGCATACGACAGAAAATACCCTGAACCGAATAGCAGCAGTACGCGCATGGCCAGTCGGCCCTGGAGATAGTGAGCTGCGTCGTGCATCACTGCAGCACGAACGAGGCGAGGAAGGTCTCGGCTATCTCTGCGCTGAGCTTGTCCTGCGGGCCGATGGCGACTGCTTGATAGACACGCGGTGCTTTCATCGCGAAGCGAGCGAACAACCGCATCGTCTGGCCAGTGGGAAGCTTTCCGATGGCTTCGATTTCGGTGGCGGTGGTGCCATCGCGCAGGGTCAGCGTCTTTTGTTGCTTGAGATTTCCGCCGATATTTTTCACCATCGCCTGCTGCATCACGCCAAGCGCATTGTTGCGCAGTGCTTCATCGTCGATACGCGCGGTGGCTACTGCAAAATTCATGTCATCCACTTCGGCAGCCGTCATCTGCATCTCGACTTTTACTTCGCCAAGAGCGACGGTTCGCGCATGGCTGGCTGGTTTTGCAGGGAGCAGCACGACATAACGAGCCTCGGCATGTCGCACCTCTCGCCAGTTCAGGCTTGGGCTGCAGGCAAACAGGGCAAGCACCGCAAGCACCATCACGTTCGCCATTGGTACGCGCAAAAGTGGCCAAGTGGAAGGTCGCATGGCCGTGATGGTAACAGCTGACCTGCGCGCATTGAGTGCGGTCGGTATCAGGAAGACACCAGCGCCCGCCGGTACTGAATAGCCTCGCCGACATGCGACCCAGTCACAGCGCCGCTGCCGTCGAGGTCGGCAATGGTGCGGGCCAGCCTCAGCACGCGATGGTAGGCGCGTGCGGACCAGTGCAGGCGTTCCAGCGCGGAGCGCAGAAGAGACTGAGTGGTGGCATCGGTCTGGCACAGCGCGTCCAGCTCGCCAGCAGACAGCGCGGTGTTGATCTTCTGCTGGCGCTGAAGCTGGAGCTCCCGCGAGCGATTCACTCGCGAGGCAATCACACAGGATGCCTCACCCGCCGCCGGGCGCAGCATGTCTTCAGCTGACAGTGCAGAGACCGGCACGAGCATGTCGATACGGTCCAGCAAAGGCCCGGAGATTTTCCCCTGGTAGCGCGTGATGCTGTCCGGGCTGCAGCGACACGTGCGCACCGGGTGTCCCTGATAGCCGCACGGGCAGGGATTCATTGCGGCGACTAGCTGGAAATGGCAGGGGAATACCGTTTGTCGCGCCGCGCGTGAGATCGTGATTTGCCCGCATTCCAGTGGCTCACGCAGTGCCTCGAGCACTTTGCGATCGAACTCGGGCAGCTCGTCCAGAAAAAGTACGCCATGGCTGGCAAGCGATATCTCGCCGGGGCGCGGCACGCCCCCGCCGCCGACCAGGGCAGCAGCCGATGCCGTGTGGTGCGGTGCGCGGAAGGGTCGCCGCCCCCACTGGGATGTTGAGAAGCTGCCGGCCAGCGATTGGACGGCGGCAGCGGACATGGCCTCGTCATCCGTCATGGGCGGCAACACGCCGGGCAAGCGGTTGGCCAGCATGGATTTGCCCGTGCCAGGCGGCCCGACCATCAGTACGCTGTGCCCACCTGCCGCTGCGATCTCCATCGCCCGTCGTGCCTGATGCTGGCCGCGCACCTCCGAAAAATCGGGGTACTGCCAACACGGCGTAGCTGGCGACGCCAGGGCGGGAGCCAGCCGATTGTCAGGGCTGGCAACGGCAAAATGGGCGCAGACCTGCAGTAGCGAAGATGCCGGATAAATCTCTGCGTCACGCACCAGGGCAGCCTCGGCGGCATTGGTCTTGGGAAGGATAAAAGCCCGACGAGGCTCGCCGGATCGTTGCATCGCATGGCTCATCGCCAGTGCTGCGCGTATCGGGCGCAGCTCTCCCGTCAGTGACAATTCGCCGGCGAACTCGTAGCGATCCAGTTCGGAAGAAGGCAGCTGTCGCGAGGCAGCCAGTATGCCCAGTGCAATCGGCAAGTCGAAACGTCCGGATTCCTTGGGTAAATCGGCGGGCGCCAAACTCACCGTGATGCGGCCGGTTGGGAAGTCGAAGCCGCTGTTCTGGATGGCCGCCCGCACGCGTTCGCGGGATTCGCGCACCTCGGCCTCGGCGAGGCCGACGATGGTGAAGGCCGGCAGACCATTGGCCAGATGAACCTCCACACTGACTGCAGGCGCATCCAGGCCGCACAGCGCCCGGCTGCGTAACACCGCGAGACCCACCCCCTTAGGACTTTTGCCGGGATTCAAGCTCGGCCACGCGAGCCTCCAGTGCGTCGAGCTTGGCCCGCGTGCGGGCAAGCACCTCGGACTGGTTTTCGAACTCCTCCCGGGTCAGCAGATCGAGCTTCGCGAAGCCCTGATTGAGCATGGCCTTGAGATTTTTTTCCACATCGGCCGCAGGAGAGCGCTGCACCACTTCATGGATACGTTGTTGCAGATCGGAAAGAAAACTGGGTTTGGGGCTCATAACATTTGCTAGGATGAAACCTGCACTAAATTGAGGCAACTGCGCTTTGGTGGTGCATCGCTGGCTGTCTGTCTGCCATGACGCGAGGCTAGATGCTAGCGGAATTAGCTGAAATGACAAGGCTTTTTGCGGTTTTTCAGCTGGCACA
>OMID01000038.1 GCA_900299005.1 Oxalobacteraceae bacterium | reverse complement strand
CCTTTTGCTATTGGCACGGCAGAGCGCGACCAGTGGCTGACCTGCATGCTGCTGGCCATGCGAGATCTGGCTTATCCTGAAGAAAAGCAGGAGACTTTACTGAATGCGTTTTTTGGTACGGCGGACTGGATGAGGAACCAGCCGCGGTAGGGGGTGCTCGGGTGGTCTCCCGGACTCAGGTCAAGCCATCGAACAGCAGTACATCGACCCATTCCCCCTGGCTGACCGAGCCACGATCATGATGCAGAACAATCATGGCATTGGCTTCGGTCATCGAGGACAAGATGCCGGAGCCTTGAGCGCCCGTGGTACGCACCCGCAGTTCTCCCTCGGGCGCTCTGCTGAGCAGGCCGCGCTGAAATTCCGTGCGACCAGATTTTTTTTGGATGTCGACTTCGCTAATCGCGCGCACGGTCACTGGCGCAGGCACGTGTGCCCCCGCGAGTCGGTGCAGGGCGGGTCGTGCAAAAAAATAAAAGGCCACCATGGTCGCCACCGGATTGCCCGGCAACCCGAACAGCAGTGTTCGTTTGCCCTTCAGATCCAGCATGCCGAAGGCCAGCTGGCTACCGGGACGCATCGCGATTTTCCAGAATGCGACATCGCCCAGTCGTGCCATCATCTGCCGCGTGTAATCGGCGTCGCCGGCCGACACACCGCCGGAGGTGATCACCGCATCGGCCTCGGTGCAGGCATGTCGTAGTGCCGTCTCAATGGAAGCGGGATCATCGTTCACTAGCCCGAGGTCAATGGGTTGTACGCCGGCACGCGTCAGCATGCCGTGCAATGTGTAGCGATTACTGTCATACACGCTACCCGACTCCAAGGCCTGACCTGCAGAGCGTAATTCATCACCGGTAGAAAAATGCGCCACGCGCAGCGTGCGCATCACAGGCACCTCGGCAAATCCCAGCGAAGCCATCAGCCCCAGATCGGCGGGCGTCAGCAGACGCCCTCTTCGCAGTGCGATTTGTCCGATGGCGAGGTCCTCGCCGGCCCGCCGGATATTCAGACCTGGACGTACTGTCTTCGAGGGTAGAACGACCTGAGTGTCGCTGGTGCGATGTGCAAGTTCCTGTGGCAATACGATGTCGCACTCCTCAGGAATGATTGCGCCGGTCATGATGCGCACACAGCTCCCCGCGCTCGCTCGACCAGTGAATGGATGGCCCGCATGAGCGTGACCGGCGATCGCCAAGGTGAGCGTGGGCGAGGTCGATGCCGCATCCAGATCTGCGCTTCGCAATGCGTAACCATCCATGGCAGAGTTGTCTGCCGCCGGGACATTGATCGGCGAGACGATATCTCTAGCCAGCACGCGTCCGAGCGCGTGCTTGAGCGATGCGGTTTCGGTCTCAGTGATTGGCTGTACGTGATCCTGAATGAGGTTGTGTGCCTCAGTGACGCTGAGCGACTCTGTATCGCTTGCCGGTGTGATATCGGCAATACGCACAGGAGATTCGCTTTGCATGAGAATCGGAGGGGTGTCGCTGCTGTTCAGCCGCCAATGTAAGACATCTCGACCCTGCGGTCTCGTACAGACAAGCCTTCGGTATTGATAGTGCGAAGCTCGGAATAGCGATCCTGTCGCTTCGACCATAGATGAGCGATGGCGGTGATGATTTCGTCGTCGCTGTGGCCATTGCGTATCAATGCGCGCACATCATGACCACCGCTGGCGAACAAGCAGGTGAACAACTTGCCCTCAGTGGACAGTCGGGCGCGATTGCAATCGCTGCAGAACGCTTGGGTGACACTTGAAATCACGCCGATTTCGCCACTGCCATCAACGTAGCGCCAGCGCTCTGCGGTCTCTCCAGTGTAGTTGGGTTCGATTTCTTCCAGTGGCATGGTCTGACTGATCCGCCGAACCACCTCGGCAGAGGGGATCACTTCATCCATTTTCCAGCCATTGGAGGCGCCAACATCCATGTACTCGATGAAGCGAAGGATCACGCCCGTGCCCTTGAAATGGCGAGCCATGGGGACGATTTCCTGATCGTTAAGACCGCCTTTGACGACCATGTTCACCTTGATCGGACCGAGACCGACCGCTGAGGCGACCTCAATTCCCTCCAGCACGTCCGAGACGGGAAAGTCGACATCATTCATGCGCTTGAAGGTAGCATCATCCAGAGAATCCAGCGACACGGTTACTCGCTGAAGGCCCGCATCTTTCAGCGATTGTGCTTTTTTTGCCAGCAATGAGGCGTTGGTCGTCATGGTCAGGTCAAGGGGTTTTCCGTCCGTTGTGTTGAGCACGGCCAGCATCTCGATGAGCTTTTCGATATTCTTGCGCAGTAGGGGTTCACCCCCGGTGAGGCGGATTTTTTCCACCCCGTGTGCGATGAAAATTTTTGCTACTCGGGTGATTTCTTCGAACGAGAGCAGAAGTTCGTGCGGCAGAAACTGATAATCCTTGTCGAACACACTTTTCGGCATGCAGTAAACGCAGCGGAAATTGCAGCGATCGGTGACAGAGATGCGCAGGTCACGCAAGGGGCGACCAAGCGTATCCGACAGCAGTCCGGTGGCCGGGGTCAGAGTCTCAGGAATGTGCGGCACCGCATGCAGATAGCGCAGATCGGCAACCGGGATAATACGTTCAGTCATGTCAGAAAACGACGTTGGC
The DNA here is from genome assembly GCA_900299005.1 of Oxalobacteraceae bacterium. Classification (GTDB taxonomy): domain Bacteria; phylum Pseudomonadota; class Gammaproteobacteria; order Burkholderiales; family Burkholderiaceae_D; genus Pernthalerella. The sequence goes on along the minus strand of OMID01000038.1, from coordinate 22,349 downwards.
ACGCGCGCTTCGCGCGCCATGTCGAAGAGTTACCACCACGGCACATAAGATACCACGAGGCCTGCTACCGCACAGACGGCGATCAGTCTTGGGGTGCTCCACTTGAAGCGCAGAAGGGCCACCGTGCCCAGACTGGCAATCAGCAGCGCAGTCTTGTCCCAGATCGCAAACGGCTGCGACCAGTGAAACACCGCGTCGGCAAAAAACACCGCCAGACTCAGTATGACCCCGACCACGGCCGCCGAGATTACGGTCAATGGCGCGGTCAGGCGGATATTGTCGCGCGTGGCTTCGACGGCAGGACCGCCCGCCAAAATGAACACGAACGAGGGCAGAAAGGTAAAGAAGGTCGCCACCAGAGCGCCGGTCGCACCCGAAGCGAAAAGCGTGAGTGGTCCCAGCACTTCCTTCGTCCACCCACCGACGAAACCGACAAAGGCCACGATCATGATGAGCGGCCCCGGAGTGGTTTCGCCCAGCGCCAGACCGTCGATCATTTGCGCAGGCGTCAGCCACTCGAAGCTTGATACCGCGCCCTGATACACATAGGGCAACACGGCATAGGCACCGCCGAAGGTCAGCAGCGCGGCTTTGGTAAAGAACCAGCCCATCTGCGTTAGCGGATTTTTTTCACCGAACATCAGGGACAATCCCACCAGACTGATCAGAGCCAGCGCAACCCCGATCGTCAATGTCATGACGACTGACTTCAGGCGGAAGCGTGCATGCTCTGGCGGCGGTGTATTGTCATCAATGAGTGCTGGGCCGTATGAACGCAGCGAGGCGGCGTGAGCACCGCCGGGGCGAAAATCATCCGGACGTAATCGTCCGCCGATCAGACCGATCAGTGCGGCGATGCCGATGATCAGGGGAAAAGGCAGATGCAGCAGGGCGATGCCAATGAAGGCCAGCGCCGCTATGCCGATCAGCCAGCGGTTTTTGAGAGCGCGGCTGCCAACGCGCCATGCCGCCGCCAGGACGATTGCAACCACGGCAGGTTTGATCCCGTACAACACGCCGGCGATGACGGGCAGGTCTCCAAAGGCCAGATAGGCCCACGACAGTGTGATCAGTACCAGTAGCGAAGGCAGTACGAACAGCAGGCCTGCGATGATGCCGCCCACCGTACGATGCATCAACCACCCAATGTACACCGCCAACTGCATGGCCTCGGGACCGGGCAGCAGCATGCAGTAATTCAGGGCATGCAGAAAGCGCTGCTCGGATATCCAGCGCTTGCGCTCCACCAGATCGGCATGCATCAGCGCGATCTGGCCAGTGGGGCCGCCGAAACTGATACAACCTAGGGTCAGCCAATACCCGACGGCTTCGGAGAGTCGAACAGGTTCAGGCCTCGAGTCGGGCGGCAGCGTTGATGCGGCAGAAATTTCTTTGCTCACATGTTCGGATAGTTGGGACCGCCGCCACCCTCGGGGGTGACCCAGACAATGTTCTGGGTGGGATCTTTGATGTCGCAGGTCTTGCAATGCACGCAGTTCTGCGCATTGATCTGCAGTTTCTCGCGGCCGCTATCCTGCACGAATTCATAGACGCCAGCCGGGCAGTAGCGCGACTCCGGTCCTGCATAGGTGACGAGATTGACCGCGACTGGCACCTCGGGATTTTTGAGCGTCAGATGGGCAGGTTGATGCTCATTGTGATTGGTGTTCGAGATGAAGACGGATGACAAGCGATCGAAGGTTAGTTGGCCGTCGGGTTTGGGGTAAGCAATAGGCTCGAACTCGGATGCCGGGCGCAGGCATTCGTGATCGGCGTGGGCATGATGCAAAGTCCAGGGCGCTTTGCCACCGAAGAGCACCTGATCGATTCCCACAAGCAGTGTGCCGGCGTACAGACCTTTGCTCATCGCTGGCTTGAAATTTCGGGCGACATGAAGCTCTTCATGCAGCCAGGAGGTTTCGAAGGCGCGCGTGTAGGCCGAGAGTTCATCTTGTGCGCGTCCGGCAGTTAGCGCGTCGAATGCGGCCTCTGCGGCGAGCATGCCGGTCTTCATGGCGCCATGGCTGCCCTTGATGCGGCTAGCGTTCAGAAAGCCCGCGTCGCACCCGACCAGTGCACCGCCGGGGAAAGTGAATTTTGGTAGCGATTGCAGCCCACCGGCGGTGATCGCTCGCGCGCCGTAAGAGAGCCGCTTGCCGCCGTCGAAGAAACCGCGAATGGCGGGATGCGTCTTGTAGCGCTGAAATTCCTCAAAGGGCGATAGCCATGGGTTCTGGTATGCCAGGCCGACGACGTAGCCAACCACGACTTGATTGTCTTGCATGTGATAGAGGAAGGAGCCGCCATAGGTGTCTGAGTCCAGCGGCCAGCCCGCCGTGTGCATCACGAGCCCGGGCTGGTGCTTGGTAGGATCGATTTCCCACAGTTCCTTGATGCCGATAGCATAGGTTTGGGGATCGCGTCCGGCATCGAGCTGGTAATGCGAGATGAGCTGTTTGCCCAGGTGGCCCCGAGCGCCCTCGGCGAAGAGAGTGTACTTTGCGCGTAGCTCCATGCCGAGCTGGAATTCCGAGGTGGGTTGACCCGCTTTGTCCACACCCAAGTTGCCCGTAGCGACGCCAACCACCGCACCCTGGTCGTCGTACAGAATCTCAGAGGCAGCAAAGCCGGGAAAAATCTCGACGCCGATTGCTTCGGCCTGCTGCGCCAGCCAGCGCACCACGTTGCCTAGCGAGACCACATAGTTGCCGTGATTTTTGAAGCAGCGGGGCAGCAGCCAGTGCGGTGTGCTGATGGCGCCGGTTTTCGTCAAAAACAGGAAGCGGTCTTCGGTGACTGGCGTGTTGAGGGGCGCACCGCGTGATTGCCAGTCGGGGAAAAGCTCGCTCATTGCGCGGGGATCCATCACGGCTCCCGAGAGGATGTGCGCACCGGGCTCGCTGCCTTTTTCAAGCACGCAGACGCTGATCTCTTGCCCTTGCGCGTCTGCCAGCTGCTTCAGACGTATGGCGGCAGACAGACCCGCAGGACCGGCACCGACAATCACGACGTCATACGCCATTGTTTCACGGGGACCGAATTGTTCGAGGAAAGCAGGATTCTGGCTAGGGCTCATGACGTTCAAGTTGACTGGTAGCGGCAATAATGGAGCAGCGGGGATTGTCCGGGATTTTGTGTGAGCGCACCAGACAAACACTGCCGGGCGCAGGCTTATTTATGTAATGATAACGGCTGCGCTGTCCGTTCACGCTTCGGACTGACTAAAAACCTGTCTCTTGAGGTCGCTGGGGGCGTTGCCAGTACCTTGCCATCAACCCAAGGAGATGGGTGCTAAAAACCGTGTTAAGCGCACCTTAAAAACCCCTGATCAGGAGACAACGTGGGCATTGAAGTCAATTTCGAGGGAAAGGTCGCGCTGGTGACCGGCGCTTCCAGCGGGCTTGGCGCCCGCTTTGCCAAGATACTGGCGCAGGGCGGCGCTCAAGTGGTGCTGGCGGCGCGCCGCACCGAGAGGTTGAAAGAACTTCGCGCAGAGATCGAATCCGATGGTGGTGCAGCCCACATGGTCCAGCTGGACGTGACCGATTACAGCAGTATCAAGTCAGCGCTGGCGCATGCCGAGACCGAGGCGGGACATATCGATATTCTGGTCAACAATTCCGGCGTGTCGACCACGCAGCGGCTGATTGATGTCACACCGGACGATTACCAGTATGTGATGGATACCAATCTTCGCGGTGCTTTTTTTGTTGCGCAGGAAGCGGCTAAGCGAATGATCTTGCGTGGCAAGGCCGATCCCAGCCGTCAGCATCGCATCATTAACATTGCCTCCGTCGCCGGCCTGCGCGTGCTCTCGCAAATCGGTGTCTACTGCATGAGCAAGGCCGGCGTGGTGCAGATGACGAAGGCCATGGCGCTGGAATGGGGGCGCTACGGGATCAATGTCAACGCCCTTTGTCCGGGCTATATCGAGACCGAGATCAACCGCGAGTACTTCCGCAGCGAAGGGGGACGCAAGCTGGTCGATATGCTGCCCCGCAAGCGTGTTGGCAAACCGGAAGATCTGGATGCCTTGCTACTGCTGCTGGCCTCCGATGAATCACGTTTCATCAATGGCGCGATCATGACGGCAGACGACGGCATGTCGGCTTTCTGATGTCTGCCGAGCATTTCACGCAGGTGCATCGTCTGCGCATGCCGATTCGCTGGGGCGATATGGATGCGATGGGGCATGTAAACAATACGGTCTATTTTCGTTATTTTGAGCAGGCGCGCATCGCCTGGTTCGAAGCCATGGGCTGTCCACCCGATCCGAGCGGCATCGGGCCCGTGATCATCAGCGCACACTGCACGTTCTTCAAGCAACTGCGTTACCCCGGAGAGATCGATATTGAGACGCTGGTTGGCGACTTCGGTCGTTCCAGCTTTCACACGATTCATCAGATCCGACGCGCCGACGATCCCCTGACCATGATTGCAGAGGGGGGATCCAAGGTGGTGTGGGTAGATCAGCGACAGGAGAAATCCGTCCTGTTACCCGAGGACATGCGCGCCCGCTTGCGCATGGTTTTCTGAGGCAGACGTTTTCTATACCCCCTGCAATGGCCGGTGCCACCGATAACAACCCGTTACCGGGTTTGATCAAATCTGTGGAGATCGCGGTATCGGCCTCAGCCGCCACTAGGTTTGGCACTTTGCTCGTGGCACAATCACGGGCGAGATGTCTGCGTGTTGCCCTGAAATGAACTTTTCCCTGGGAGTCTCATGAACAAGCTTTACCCGGATGCTGCTGCCGCGCTGGCCGGCATCGTGAAGGATGGCCAGACTATTGCCGTTGGAGGTTTCGGCCTGTGCGGCATTCCCGAGGCACTGATCGCTGCGCTGCGCGACTCCGGCGTCACAGGGCTAACCGCGATTTCCAATAATGCCGGTGTCGATGGTTTTGGTCTTGGTCAGCTGCTCAACACGCGGCAGATCAGAAAAATGATCGCGTCTTATGTGGGAGAGAACAAGGAATTCGAGCGCCAGTATCTGGCTGGTGAGCTGGAGCTGGAATTCACCCCGCAGGGTACGCTCGCAGAAAAGCTGCGCTCGGGTGGCGCTGGCATACCTGCCTTTTTCACCAAGACGGGGGTTGGAACGATCGTCGCCGAGGGTAAGGAAATTCGGGTATTCGATGGTGAACGCTATGTGATGGAGCGCTCGCTGGTATCGGACGTATCGCTGGTCAAGGCGTGGAAGGCTGATCCGGTGGGTAATCTGGTGTACCGCAAGACTTCACGTAATTTCAATCCGAATGTTGCCATGGCCGGAAAAATCACCATTGCTGAGGTCGAGGAGCTCGTGGCGCTGGGCGAGATCGATCCTGATGCCGTGCACACGCCGGGTATCTTCGTTCACCGCATTGTGGTGAACAAGCACCCTGAAAAGCGTATCGAACAACGCACCGTGCGTGCACAGTAATCCGGAGACTCTCATGGCATGGACACGCGAACAAATGGCAGCACGCGCAGCGCAAGAGCTGCAGGATGGTTTTTATGTGAATCTGGGCATCGGTTTACCCACGCTCGTGGCGAATTACGTGCCTCAGGACATCACCGTCTGGCTGCAGTCCGAAAACGGCCTGCTGGGCATCGGTCCCTTCCCCACCGAGGAAGAGATCGATGCTGATCTGATCAATGCTGGCAAGCAGACAGTCACGGCATTGAAGGGCTCCTCGTTCTTCAGCTCGGCGGATTCTTTTGCCATGATCCGCGGCGGCAAGATCACGATTGCCATTCTCGGTGCCATGCAGGTCTCTGAACACGGCGATCTGGCCAACTGGATGATTCCCGGCAAGATGGTCAAGGGTATGGGTGGCGCGATGGATCTGGTGGCCGGTGTTGGCCGGGTCGTGGTTTTGATGGAGCATGTGGCCAAAGCCAAGGATGGTTCAACGTCCCACAAGCTGTTGAAGCATTGCACGCTGCCGCTCACGGGAGTCAGTGTCGTGGATCGCATCATTACCGACTTAGCGGTGCTGGACGTGACTGAACAGGGTCTCAAACTCGTCGAGATGGCGCCCGGCGTCACCAAGGAAGAGTTAATCGACAGCACGGCCTGCGAGATCAATTTTTGATTGATGAGCACCTCGCTCAAGACCGGGGCACTCTTTCATTTTCGTGCAGCCATGGCTAGCGTGAACAACGGCAGAGTGTTCGAATCAAAAATTATTGTCAACCTCGCTGCGAGTCTGGGTAAGCTGATGAATTGATCACCGCGGATTTCTCCTTGGATAAATAGCGGCAAGCCTTTGATCTGGCAGTCTTCCGCGTCGCACAGCGAGGCTGGCTCGCCATGAGATGGATTTTTTCAGCGTCTCCCCAGCGCTTATTGCGCCACCCAACCACCGTCCATATTCCACGCCGCCCCGCGTACCTGATTCGCCGCTGGGCTGCAGAGAAATACCGCCATGGCACCCAATTCTTCTGGTGTGACAAATTCACCGGAGGGCTGTTTTTCCATCAGCAACTCTTTCTTTGCTTGTTCGGTCGGTATGTTGCGGGATCCGGCACGGGCGTCGACTTGCTTTTGCACCAGAGGCGTTAGCACCCAACCCGGGCAAATGGCGTTGCAGGTAATTCCTGTGTGTGCGTTTTCCAGTGCCGTCACCTTGGTCAGGCCAATCAGGCCATGCTTGGCAGCGACATAGGCGGACTTTCCTGCCGAAGCCACCAGACCGTGTACCGATGCAATATTGATGATGCGTCCCCAGTTATTTTTTTGCATGTAAGGCAGCGCGAGTCGCGTTGTGTGAAATGCCGCGCTCAGATTGATGGCCATGACGGCATCCCAGCGCTCGGTTGGAAAATCTTCGATCGGGGCCACATGCTGAATGCCGGCGTTATTGACCAGAATATCCACGCCGCCAAACTCTGCCGAGGCGTCGAGCATCATGGTTTCGATGTCGGCCGGCGCGGACATGTCAGCGTTGCTGTACTTTGTGATGACCCCAAATTCACGGGCTGTCTGCTGTTGCAGCGCGTCGATGCGTGCGGCATCCCCAAAACCGTTGAAAAAAATATGGGCGCCCTGTGCCGCAAGCGCATGCGCAATGCCAAGGCCAATACCGGAAGTGGAGCCGGTGACCAGTGCGGTCTTGCCGGAGAGCGGACGGTTTTGCATTTGCTTCCTCGCCAAACAGGGGGTGGGTAGTCAAAGATAAGCCGGGATTGTAAGCGCAGAGACCAGTAGAATGGCAGGTTCTACAACAAACTTCGGGTGTCGGAGAATGATGCAGCCGCTCATCAAAATGGTGCAATGTCTGTCTCCCGCCGGCTTGCATCACATGGCCTACAAACAATGGGGCGACCCGGACAACCCTGAGGTGCTGGTGTGCGTGCATGGCGTCTCTCGTGTGTCGGGCGATTTTGATCGTCTCGCTGCGGATTTGTCGGATCGTTACCGGGTGATTTGTCCGGATGTGGTGGGGCGCGGTCTGTCCTCCTGGCTTAAGAATCCCCAGTTCTACGCCGTACCGCAATACGTAAGCGACATGGTGACTTTGGTCGCGCGGCTCGATGTACCGCGGGTGGACTGGCTGGGTACCTCGATGGGGGGCTTGATCGGCATGGGACTGGCTGCGCTGCCGGACTCGCCGGTGCGACGCATGATTGTCAATGATGTTGGTCCAGTGCTGAACTTTGCGGCGCTAGCGCGCATTGCTGAGTATCTTGGTGCCGAGAAGCGGTTCTCCAGCCTCGAGGAAGGCATTGATTACATTCGCACAGTTTCTGCGCCCTTTGGTCCGCACAGTGACGAGGAGTGGCGCAAGCTGGCAGTTGATGTGCTCGTCCAGGAAGAGGGTGGCCAGTGGCGACGCCACTATGACCCGGCGATCGCCCGACCCTTTCAGGGGCTGACCGAGCCGATGGTGCTACAGGGCGAGGCCGCCCTATGGGCGACCTGGGACGCGATCCGCTGTCCCGTGCTGCTGGTGCGCGGCGCAGAGTCCGATCTGCTGACCCGCGAGACTGCCGAGCACATGACCCAGCGCGGCCCCAAGGCGGAATTGGTCGAACTGCCCGGTATCGGACACGCGCCAACCTTCATGCACGACGACCAGATTGCGATGGCGCGCCGGTTTTTGCTCAGGCACGAGCTGCATTGACGGCGGTGCCTCGAGAGTGGACGTTCAGCGCGAAAAAGCATTCGGTCAGCCAGACGCATGGTATCAACGACTTTCATCAATGCCGGTGACGAGGCGCTGACCTCCGGTCTTCGTCCGGAGGAAGGCGCCCGGTTACTGGATGCGCAGGCGTTTGCGCGCAGTGCGTACGAAGGCCGCATGGTGCCCACTGGGCAGTACGCCATCGACTTTGCACGTGGCGTCGTGTCGGCGCTGGCCGCATTGCGCAGCGACGTCGATACACGTATCGCCGGTATGTTGTTCGAACTGACCACACTGGATGAGAAGCGCGCAGAGCAGATCGAGATTACCTTCGGCAAGCAAGTCGCCGATATGGTCAACGCCATCCAACAGCTCATGCGTCTGCACCGTGGAGTTTACCTGCCACACGACAGCGGCAAGAGCAAGAACGCTGCCACCGCTCAGCTGGAAACGCTGCGCAAGATGACGCTGGCAATGGCAACCGACATGCGTGTGGTGCTGGTGCGGCTTGCATCGAGACTGACGACGCTGCGCTACTTCGCGGAACAAAAACTCGAAAACGACATGACGCTGAAGTATGCGCGCGAAAGCTTCGAGTTGTATGCGCCGCTGGCTAATCGGCTTGGCATATGGCAGCTCAAGTGGGAACTCGAGGATTTGTCTTTCCGCTTCAGCGAGCCGGCAAACTACAAGCGCATCGCCAAAATGCTGGAAGAGCGGCGGGTGGAGCGAGAGTCCTTCGTCAATGAAGCGATTGCGCGCCTGAAAGCTGAATTATCCGCCGCAGGCATACGTGCCGAAGTGTACGGGCGACCAAAGCATATCTACAGCATCTGGAGCAAGATGCGCGGCAAGGAAATCGATTTTTCGCGCTTGCATGATGTGCGGGCATTTCGCGTCATCGTCGACGATATAAAAACCTGCTACGGCGTACTGTCTATCGTGCATAACATCTGGACGCCGCTGCCCGAAGAGTTCGACGACTACATTGCCCGACCCAAGGCCAATGGCTATCAATCCTTGCATACCGTCGTTGAAGCCGAGGATGGCCGCACGCTCGAAGTGCAGGTGCGAACCCAGGATATGCATCGCTTTGCCGAGTATGGCGTGGCGGCCCATTGGCGCTACAAAGAGGGATCATCCGCATCGGCGGATCAGAAGTTCGATCAGCAAATCGCGTGGCTGCGAGAACTTCTGGCGTGGAAGAGTGACGTCGCCGATGTGGTGGTCGGGCAGGATGAATCAGAACGTCAGTGGGTAGAGCAGCTAAAGGCGGCATCGCTGAATGATCGTGTATACGTGCTCACGCCGCAGGCCCGCGTGATTGAATTGCCCTCGGGCTCAACCCCCATCGACTTTGCGTATCATCTGCACAGTGACGTTGGCCACCGCTGTCGCGGCGCGAAGATCAATGGGGCCATGCTGCCGTTAAACACGCCCTTGAAGAATGGTCAGACGGTGGAGATCATCACGGCCAAGGGAGAGGCTGCGGCCTCAGGCGCTGCTGGCCCCTCGCGTGACTGGCTCTCCGATGGCTACACGGCCAGCTCCAGGACGCGTTCCAAAATACGCGCCTGGTTCAACGCGGTGGAGCAGGCCGAGACGCTTACGCAGGGTAGGGCCTTGCTCGAGAAAACCTTGCAGCGTGAGGGCAAGACGGCCGTCAACCTCGAAGATCTCGCACACAAATTAGGTTTTCCGAAGCTAGAAGAATTACTGCTCGCAATTGGCAACGAGCGGCTCAGTTTGCGACTCGTTGAACAGGCGCTCCACGCGGGAGAGCCTGGCAAGCTGGCGCCAGCGGAGCCGGATGAGGCCGCGCTGACCCGAAAGAGTCGCGCATCCAGTGTCACGAGAGGGGCCAAGTCTGATGTACTGGTGCTTGGCACATCAGGCTTGCTGACTCACATGGCCAGCTGTTGCAAGCCCGCGCCGCCAGACCCGATTGTTGGTTGCATCACGCGCGGTAAGGGCATTTCGATACACCGGACCAGTTGCAAGAACTTTGCGCAGATGTGCTTGAGGACTCCTGAGCGCATCGTCCAGACCCAATGGGGAAAGCAGAACAGCGATACGGTGTATCCGGTAGATGTCTTCGTGCTGGCCGAAGACCGGCAGGGTTTGTTACGGGATATCTCGGATATCTTCTTGCGAGAGAAGATCAATGTGATTGGTGTATCGACGCGCAGCAGCAAAGGTCAGGCCAGCATGTCGTTCACGGGGGAGATCTCCTCGACCGAGCAGCTGCAGCGAGCTATCAAGGTGATTCGCGACGTGAGAGGCGTGCAGGATGTCAGACGTACCTGAGTAAGTCTGCATTACGCGGTCTGGCGCACCGTGACGCAAAGCGACGATGACTGACCGAGTGCGTTGACATGCCAAATAATTAATGGGTGTTCCAGCCGCGGATTTCTGTGGCGACTGGCGCAAACATTCAAAAGTGGCTATACTCCCGCTTCTTTAGGCGCGTAGCTCAGCTGGTTAGAGCACTACCTTGACATGGTAGGGGTCGTTGGTTCGAGTCCAATCGTGCCTACCAACATTCGGTTCGGCGATTTTCTGATCCGCAGACAAGAGCGAGAAAGGCACCCCGGTTATGACACCGCGAACTAGCCAGACAATCTTCACCCTGGTCCGCTAGTCGAACTCTCGATATCGTCGATATCCCGGTATCACATATGCACTGAGAAAACGCGGCTAGTCCCGCGTTTTTTTATGTCCGTTTTTTTAGGCCCCTTTTCTCATCGGGCACCACCTGTAGCAGGAGCTGACACATGGTTTCCATCCGACTCCCCGACGGTTCGCAACGCCAATTTGCCAACCCCGTCACCGTGACCGAGGTCGCCGCATCGATTGGTGCTGGTCTGGCCAAGGCCGCGCTGGCGGGCAAGCTGGATGGCAAACTGGTGGATACCTCTCATGTAATCGATCGCGATGCAGATCTTGCCATCGTCACGGACAAAGATGCCGATGGCCTGGAAGTGATTCGTCATTCAACAGCCCATTTGCTAGCCTACGCCGTCAAGGAATTGTTCCCTGATGCACAGGTAACGATAGGACCCGTGATCGACCATGGCTTCTATTACGATTTTTCATACAAGCGGCCATTCACACCGGAAGATTTGCAGGCCATAGAGAAAAAAATGGTCGAGCTGGCTCGCAAAGATGAGCCAGTTCAGCGCAAGGTGCTGCCGCGTGATGAGGCCGTTGCGTACTTCAAGTCGATTGGCGAGGCGTATAAGGCCGAGATCATCGAATCGATTCCCCAGGGCGAGGCGGTATCACTCTACAGCGAGGGCAATTTCACCGATCTGTGTCGCGGTCCTCATGTGCCCTCGACGGGCAAGCTGAAAGTATTCAAGCTGATGAAGCTCGCCGGAGCGTACTGGCGTGGCGATTCCAAAAACGAAATGCTGCAGCGTATTTACGGCACGGCATGGGCGAAAAAGGAAGATCAGGAAGCGTACCTGCACATGCTCGAAGAGGCGGAGAAGCGCGACCATCGCAAGCTGGGCCGTTTGCTGGATCTGTTCCACTTTCAGGATGAAGCACCGGGACTGATCTTCTGGCATCCCAAAGGATGGACAGTCTGGCAGCAGGTCGAACAGTACATGCGCAAGGTGTATGTGGACAACGGCTACCAGGAGGTCAAGGCGCCGCAGATACTTGATCGCACGCTCTGGGAGAAGTCCGGCCACTGGGACAACTACAAGGACAACATGTTCACCACCGATTCGGAAAACCGTAACTACGCGCTAAAGCCGATGAACTGTCCCGGGCACGTGCAAATTTTCCGCGCCAACCTGCATTCTTATCGCGAGCTGCCGCTGCGCTATGGCGAGTTTGGCCAATGCCATCGCAATGAACCCTCCGGCTCGCTGCATGGCATGATGCGAGTGCGCGGTTTCACGCAAGATGACGGCCACATTTTCTGCACTGAAGACCAGATTCTTGACGAATGTGTGGCGTTTACCGCGCTGCTGCAAAAAGTCTACCGTGACTTCGGTTTCCATGAAGTCATCTACAAGGTCGCTACGCGTCCGGAAAAGCGGGTCGGCTCGGATGAGCTCTGGGTCAAGGCAGAGCAGGCGCTCATTGCCTCCCTGGAGCGTTCGGGCTGCGCTTACGAGATTTCGCCCGGTGAGGGTGCTTTTTATGGCCCCAAGATCGAGTACACGCTCAAAGACGCCATTGGCCGTGCCTGGCAGTGCGGCACGATCCAGGTGGATTTTTCAATGCCGGTGCGCCTGGAGGCAGAGTACGTGGCCGAGGACAACAGCCGCAAAGTGCCCGTCATGCTGCACCGGGCCATCCTGGGGTCGCTGGAACGCTTCATTGGCATGCTGATCGAAAACCACGCCGGGGCATTGCCAGTTTGGCTAGCTCCTCAGCAGCTTTCCATTTTGAATATTTCGGAAGGACAGGCGGAATATGCGCAAAAACTTGAGCAAAACCTGAAAAAACAAGGGTTTAGAGTGCATGCTGATTTGCGTAACGAGAAAATAACCTATAAAATACGCGAGCATTCCTTGCAAAAGATTCCCTATATCGTCGTTGTGGGCGATAAAGAAAGGGATGCAAACACAGTGGCCGTGCGTGCGCGGGGTAATGTCGATCTGGGTGTGATGAGCATCGACCATCTGGTAGAGCGTCTGCAGCAAGAGATTGCAGCGAAAACCTGATAACCCTCAGCGCAGATGCACGGCTTAATTATTGGATTTTTGAGGACACTGCAATAGCTACTGACAAGTCGCACCGCATCAACGGTGAAATCACTGCGCCTCAGCTGCGCCTGTCCGGGGTTGAAAACGAACCATTGGGCATCGTTACTCTCTCCGAAGCTTTTCGTCTGGCCGAAGAAGCGAACGTCGATCTGGTAGAAATCGCGCCCACCGCGGTGCCACCAGTCTGTCGCCTGATGGATTACGGCAAGTTCAAATACCAGGAGCAGAAGCGGGCACATGAGGCCAAACTCAAGCAGAAAGTGATCTCCGTAAAAGAGGTCAAATTCCGCCCGGGCACCGATGATGGCGACTACAACATCAAGCTGCGCAATCTGATCCGTTTCCTCGACGAGGGCGACAAGACGAAGATCACGCTGCGTTTTCGGGGCCGTGAAATGGCTCACCAGGAAATCGGCATGCGCATGCTGGAGCGGCTAAAAGTCGATCTAGAACCCTACGGCCAGATCGAGCAGTTTCCAAAAATGGAAGGTCGCCAGATGATCATGGTGCTGGCGCCCAAGAAGAAGAAGTAATTTTTGGTAGAATCCGCTCTCCCGTCGAAAGGCGAGGGCGTCCGGGGGGAACCCCGAGGGGTCGTGAACTCGAATTTGCGGCCCACGAGAAGCGAGTGCAGGCATCCAAGAGCAGCGGTTGCTGCCACCTGTAATCGTCCAATAAAGGAACTGTCCGAAAGGACAGCTAAGTGTCATGCCTAAAATGAAGACCAAGAGCAGCGCGAAGAAGCGTTTTCGCGTTCGCCCAGGCGGTACCGTCAAACGTGGCCAGGCTTTCAAGCGCCACATCCTGACCAAGAAAACCACCAAGAACAAACGCCAGTTGCGCGGCGCCGTCAATGTTCATGACTCGAACATCGACTCCGTCCGTGCAATGATGCCTTTCGCTTAACCTCACTCTCGACAACAGGAGCAGATAATGCCAAGAGTAAAACGTGGGGTCACGGCAAGGGCCCGTCACAAGAAAGTTCTCGACGCTGCCAAGGGTTACCGTGGCCGTCGCAGCCGCGTCTATCGCGTCGCCAAACAGGCCGTCATGCGCGCCGGACAGTACGCCTACCGCGATCGCCGCAACAAGAAGCGCGTGTTCCGCGCACTCTGGATCACCCGTATCAACGCGGCTACGCGTGAGCATGGCATGACCTACAGCGTGTTCATCAATGGCCTCAAAAAGGCATCAATCGGGCTTGACCGCAAAGTGCTGGCCGACATGGCAGTCATGGACAAGCCGGCGTTTGCTGCGATCGTCAATCAGGTCAAGGCAACCATCGCTGCCTGAGCTTGATGCGAACCGGGCACTCTCGGGTGCTCGCGCTAACGAGCCTATCAGGGGCAGAGGTTGTATGACCTGTGCCCCTTTTTCATTTTCAGCGCCACCTGCATGAGCACACTCGAACAACTCGTCGCCGCCGCCGCGACAGACTTCCTTGCCGCCGCCGATCCGGCTGCGCTGGAGAACGCCAAGGCGAAATATCTCGGCAAGACCGGTCAGATCACCGAACACATGAAAGGGTTGGGCAAGCTCGATCCAGATGCGCGCCGAACCCAGGGCGCGGTGATCAACGCCGCCAAAGAGAAAATTGAAGCCGCGCTCACAGCTCGCCGTCAGGCACTGGCGGATGCTCAGATGCAGGAGCGACTCAATGCCGAGGCTATTGATGTAACCCTGCCCGGCCGCGGCCGCGGCACTGGCGGCCTCCATCCGGTGATGCGGAGCTGGCAGCGCATTGAGGAAATTTTCGGATCAATCGGTTTTGATGTCGCCGACGGTCCTGAAATCGAGACCGACTGGACTAATTTCACCGCGCTGAACAGTCCCGAGAACCATCCCGCGCGTTCCATGCAGGACACGTTCTACATTGATGGTAAGGACAGCACCGGCAAGCCACTGCTGCTGCGCACGCATACCAGTCCCATGCAGGTGCGTTATGCGCGAATGCATCGCCCGCCGATCAAGGTGATCGCGCCGGGTCGCACGTATCGCGTGGACAGCGACGCCACGCATTCGCCTATGTTTCATCAGGTTGAGGGTTTATGGATTGATACGGCTATCAGCTTTGCCGATCTCAAGGGCGTGTACCTGAATTTCGTGACAGCGTTCTTCGAGACAGACGACTTGCAGGTGCGCTTCCGTCCTTCCTATTTTCCTTTCACCGAGCCCTCGGCCGAGATTGATATTGCCTTTGGCAGCGGACCGCTGAAAGGTCGATGGCTGGAAGTGTCTGGTGCCGGACAAGTGCACCCAACAGTGCTCAAGAACATGGGTCTGGATCCTGAAGAATATATCGGTTTTGCGTTCGGCTCCGGTCTTGAGCGCCTGACCATGCTGCGCTACGGGATCAATGATCTCCGCCTGTTCTATGAAGGCGACCTGCGCTTCCTGAAACAATTCAACTGAGTGACCTGACATGCAATTCTCGGAAAACTGGTTGCGCACGATGGTCGATCCCAAGCTGACGTCGCACGAGCTGTCGCACTTGCTGACCATGGCCGGTCTGGAGGTCGAGGAGATCGATCCTGTGGCGCCACCGTTCTCCCAAGTGGTGGTAGCCGAGGTCAGGGAGGTGGCTCGGCATCCCGATGCGGATCGGCTCAATGTGTGTCAGGTGGATGCGGGCACCGGTACCTTACTTAACATTGTCTGCGGTGCGCCGAATGTTCGTGTTGGCCAGCGAGTGCCGTGTGCGTTGGTGGGTGCGAAACTGCCGCCCGGTGCTGACGGCAAGCCTTTCGAGATTAAAGTCGGCAAGCTGCGTGGTGTCGAGTCGCAAGGTATGTTGTGCTCGGCGCGTGAGCTTGGCTTGTCAGAGGATCATGCGGGCTTGCTGGAGCTTCCCGGTGATGCGCCAGTGGGGCAGAATTTTCGTGATTACTGCGCGCTCAATGATCTGAAGTTCACGATCAAGCTTACGCCCAATCGCGCGGATTGCCTCTCGGTGCTTGGCGTCGCGCGAGAAGTGGCTGCATTGACTTCCACCCCCCTCTGTATGCCAACCTTCACGCCCGTTGTCGCTGATATGGCCGAAATACTGCCAGTGAAGATCGCCGCGCCCGATCTGTGTGGCCGTTTCTCGGGCCGGGTGATCCGCGGTCTGAACGCAAAAGCACCGACACCGGATTGGATGAGACAAAGGCTCGAACGCAGCGGGCAACGTCCCATTTCGGCACTGGTCGATATCTCCAACTATGTGATGCTCGAGCTTGGCAGGCCCACGCACGTTTTTGATCTGGCCAAGATACAGGGTGCGCTTGAGGTACGTTGGGGATGCACAGGTGAACAGCTCACGCTGTTAAATGGCAATACGGTCGAGCTCGATGACTGGGTGGGAGTCATCGCCGACCAGACTCAGGTCGAATCACTGGCCGGCATCATGGGAGGTGATTCAACGGCAGTATCTCTGGAGACGACGGATATTTATCTTGAAGCGGCTTTTTGGTGGCCACAGGCCATACAGGGCAGAGCGCGTCGTTACAATTTTTCGACGGACGCTGCCCATCGCTTCGAGCGCGGAGTGGACTACGCCACCACAGTCGAGCATATCGAACGCATCACGGGGCTGATCGTCGAGATTTGCGGAATGCCCGGTAAGACGCGAGTGGGGCCGGTGGATGATCAGATCGTGAATCTGCCTCAGCGCAAGCCGGTCAGACTGCGCGTTGCGCGCGCGGAGAAAATCATCGGTATTCCACTGACCGCTGCGAAGATTGCTGACATCTTTACCCGGCTCGGATTGCCCTTCATCCAGCAAGGTGAAGTATTTGAAGTCACCGCGCCGAGCTATCGCTTTGACATCGAGATCGAAGAAGATCTGATCGAAGAGATCGCGCGCGTTCACGGTTTCGACAACATTCCCGCGCTGCCACCGGTCGCGCCCAATGCGATACGCATTGCCCCAGAGGGGGAGCGTTCGCTTTTTACACTGCGTCGTCAGCTGGCCGATCTTGATTATCAGGAGGTCGTGAACTTCAGCTTCATCGAAGCAGGGGCAGAGGCTGATTTTGCCAACAACCACGATCCAGTTCGGCTGCTCAATCCGATTGCCAGCCAGATGAGCGTGATGCGTTCTCAACTGATTAGTGGTTTGGTTGCCAATGTCCGCTATAACCTAAACCGCAAGGCAAGCCGGGTCAGAGTCTTCGAGATCGGCGCCGTTTTCGCCAAGGATGCGGCAGTAGCCGATGGAGCGCTCAGCGTTGCCGGGATTGCGCAGTCCAAACGGGTGGCTGCGCTGGCTTATGGTCCGCTCACCGACGAGCAGTGGGGGCTGGACGCTCGTCCGGTGGATTTCTTCGATGTGAAATCTGACCTTGAGGCCTTATTTGCACCGGCCAAGCCGCGTTTTGAAGCGGTGCTACATCCTGCACTGCATCCTGGTCGTTCAGCGCGCGTGATGCTTCATGACCAGTTGGCGGGTTTCATTGGCGAGCTGCATCCCCGATTGCAGCAGACATTGGAATTGCCGCTAGCTCCCGTCGTCTTTGAAATGGATGCGCGATGTTTGCAGCAGCGGTACCTGCCCGCTTACCAGGAAATTTCAAAATTCCCGGCCGTGATTCGAGACGTGTCATTGCTTGTTAAACAATCTGTGAGCGTCCAATCACTGCTCGACACGTTTAGCGAGCAAAGACAGGCCAGCCCACTCTGTAGAATTATGCAAGATATTGTTTTATTTGATGAATATCGCGGGAAAGAGCTCGCCGAAGACCAAAAAAGTCTTGCTTTCCGCATTACCATGCAAGATACTCAAAGCACTTTGCAGGACGAATCAGTAGAGGCTGCGTTGTCAGCTTTTGTCGATGTTGTCAATAAAAAGCACGGTGCGACTCTAAGGAAATAAGCGGGCCGCATCGAACTAAAAAAAGCCATGAATCACAGCAATCCTGCCGAAATGGAATCTGTTCTTGCCGCCGATCTGGGCCGGGCAATACTTGCCACCGAGGCGCGGACAAAGGCAGAAAAAGAGCTGCCCACGCTGACCAAAGCAGAGCTGGCAGAGCTATTGTTTGAGCAGGTCGGATTGAACAAGCGTGAAGCCAAGGACATGGTGGAGACCTTTTTCGACGAAATCCGCGATGCGCTGGTACGGGGCGAGGCAGTAAAACTCTCCGGCTTTGGCAATTTTCAGCTGCGCGACAAGCCGCAGCGCCCGGGACGTAACCCGAAGACGGGTGAAGAAATCCCCATCAGTGCCCGCCGCGTGGTGACTTTCCACGCCAGCCAAAAACTCAAGGCCATGGTCGATAGCGCCACACGGCGCAATTCCGCGCATAGCGGCTGACCCCAGCACACCGCATGAACGACAGAGCCGCCAAGCCTCTGCTGGACCCTTTACCCCCGATTCCGGCGAAACGCTATTTCACCATCGGTGAAGTCAGTGAGCTCTGTGGCGTTAAGCCCCATGTCCTTCGCTACTGGGAGCAAGAATTCGCTCAGCTCAAGCCGGTCAAGCGTCGCGGTAACCGTCGCTATTATCAGCATCATGAGGTACTGCTGATCCGACGCATACGCGAATTGCTTTATGAGCAGGGTTTCACGATCAGTGGCGCCCGCAACAAGCTCGATAGTCGTGCGGCGCCAGAGCTGTCTGCCACGCCAAGAAGCGCGCTGCCCGCCGCAGACCTCGCGGCCGTCCGCATGGAGCTGACCCACATCCTCGGCCTGCTCAGGGCCTGAACCTCGCAGGCCTGCAGAGTTCATCCTGGCGGCCGGGTAGGCAAAAAAAAGCCCGCTCAGGGAGCGGGCTGAATCTATATCTAGGAGGAGACATAGAGGAGACAGGTCAAATTATGCTGCTCCGCAAAATATAAATCAAATTTTAAATTTAAATGAGCGGCATAAATTATTTATATAAGTCTCGAGATGTCCTCAGCCTGAGTTGACCCCGGGTCGGACAGAAGTTTGTTTCCAGGATGCAACATTGCAAGCTTAAAAATTACTTAAAATATTGCAACTCATAGCGATTTTTGGAATATTTCCCCGTATAATTTCCTTTAAGATATAAAAACCGCGCAGGCGATAAGGTGAATATCGACGCGTCTGCTGCAGGCATAAGTTGCACAGTAGTACCGATATCGCGGAATTTCTTCACCTGAACTCTGGGAGGCCCTGTTGGCAGATTCAAATCAAAGCGGATGTTTGACGGTGGGCGAGGGTGTCGTGCTCAATGGAACTTTCGTTGTCCCCGATATCGCGTCTGTTTCTGGAAGTATTGAGGGCGAAATCACCGCTCGTGAATTGATTGTTGCGAGCTCAGGTGTGATCAAAGGCAAAGTCACTGCAGAAATCATTGATTTGCGCGGAGAGATCCACGACACCCTGACTGCCAAAAAATCTTTGTTCATCCGCTCCACCGGCAAGGCGTTGGGCTCCGTTCAGTACGCCGAAATCGAGATCGAGAAGGGCGGCGACCTGCAGGGTTCGCTGCAAAAAATCGACGGAGATGGCGGTTCGTCCACGTCCTCTGGCTCCTACTGATGAGGAGGGGTGACACGTGTTTAACAAAAGACGAAATGACGAGCGGGATCGCACCGTAGCGTCTGTTAGCGAAACTATGTCTGAACCGAACGAAACCATTATCCAGACAGAGCCGGATCTTCCGGCGCCTGTCGTTGAAGCCGACAATCCTTACCCGAACGGAAACGGCGCCAAGCCGGCCGTGAATAACCTCAAGCCTTCCATTATCAGCGAGGGCTTTGAATTCATCGGCGAAATACGTTCGAATGGCTACCTGACAATCGATGGCACGGTGCGTGGCACGCTCTCGCTGCATTCGATCCAAATCGGGGTGTCTGGTGTCCTCGATGGTAATGTCACCTGCGACACCATGAACGTGAAAGGGAACTTCTCCGGCGCGCTCGATTGTCGCGATCTGACCATTGGCAGCCGCGCTGTGGTGGATGGCAAGGTGAGCTTCAAGAGCATCACCATCCAGCGAGGCGGTGTGGTCAAGGGTGAGCTCAAGAAAAAGCCTTGATGGTCTTGTTGCCCGACGCGAAAAAGCCGTCCTTCGAGGACGGCTTTTTTATTAGTGCTAATGCAACGCGTTTACAGGGTCGGCAGCTTACTTTTTCTCTTGCGCCATTTTGATCACGGTCTGCGCGTCAGTCGTGGTGCTGGCATTGTTTTGCGCCTGGATCACCAGGCCGAGCAGCTTGGCGCCGTGCTCGACACCGATCGTGCCGTAGGTGATATCACCGCGGACTTCAGAATCTTTGTGAAACTCAGCGCGTTCCGTGGCGTAGATATTGCCCTCGATTTTGCCTGCCACCATGACCCTGTGCGCGGTGATGTCGCCTGACACCTCGCCAGAGCGACCAATGGCGACCGTCACCTTCTTGTCCTTCGCCGTCTCGATATTGCCGACCACCTTGCCGTCGATACGGACGCTGTCAAGCAGGACAAGCCGACCGTAAATCTCTGTGGTCGCGCCGATGAGGGTGTCAAACTTCTCCTGCGTCGGCAGCAGCTTGTTTTGTTTCATTTTACGGAACATTGCTCTCTCCAAGGCTGGGATCGCTCAGACGCCAATAACGAGAATATATCGCGATCCGGTTCTGCCCGGCTTGAAAGTTCGAGGGGCGGTGAAACTGCCCTTGATGCTGCGGTAAGCCGTGATCAGCTATTGCCTATCGGCAGAACCTGCACCGGGTTGAGCACGCGGCCGTAGCGGAAAACTTCATAGTGCAGGTGGGGGCCGGTGGAGCGGCCGGTACTGCCCACTTCGGCAATCCGCTGACCACGCTTGACTTGCTGGCCTTCGGCCACGTGGCGCTTGCTGATGTGTGCGTAGCGGGTCATGAAGCCCTCGGCATGCGTGACCTCGACGATATTGCCGTACGTGTCCTCCCAGCCGGAGCGGGTAACGACCCCATCGGCCGTGGCCACAATGGATGTTCCGCTGGCAGCGGTGAAGTCCAGACCCTCGTGGCGAGCCAGCATCCCAGTGAAAGGATCATTGCGCATGCCAAAGCCGCTGGTGACCCGAAAATCCCCTGACACCGGTATGCCCGTGGGAAGCGTCTGAAGCCAGCTCAGTTGGCGATTCCAGTCCTCACGAAGACCGCCCACGACTTGATGAAATTGTGCGAATTCGGCGGCGGCAACATCGAAGCTGTCTGCCAGCGGCTGATTTCTGTCATGACCCGAATGGCTGCTGGGAAGCAGGGGCCCCCCTTTGCCGTCCTCCATGACACTGCGTTTTTCGCGCATCGTCGCCGGCGTTGCGATGTCCATGAAACGATTTTTCAGCGCTTGCAGCTGACGAATGTCTTGCGCCGTAGCGTCGAGCATGCTTTGCAGCTTGGTCAGGCGCTCACGATAAACCGACTCCATTCGCTGCTGCTCGGCCTCTGTCGTGACGCCGCCCAGACTGCGCGCCAGCTCAGGACGCACCTCAATCGCAATTTTGAAGCCAATAAGGTAGAGGAGAAAGCCAGTAGCCACGAGCGCGAACGCGACAGCACACGTGCCAACCAGGATTTTTCGAGCCGTGATCGAAACAGTACGGACATGGCCGGTAGGACCGGAAACCCACATCAGCTGCATGACGTTCCCCCCTGTTATTCGTGGATTGCTGTTGCGTTCTGGCAATCTTTTAGGAACTAGCCATTATAGAGTTTTCTGGCAAATTTTCACCAAAAACATGCAATAAACGATAGAGACGATAGCTAATTAACATGAATAATTATTTATCGGATAATTTTCTTGGCCAATCATGCTGTGGGGAGGTTGATCCATGGGGCCGCCCTCGGTCTGGTCACACCGGGGAAGTGTGTGGTTGTAGACAATGACGAATCGTAGTCCGCGCTGTGGTCGTGGTGACGTCGGTGTCGCCACGTGAGGGAAGAAGTTAAGGCGGGTGGCGATGCTCTTCTTTGAAATAGTTGCGTCAGGTCGCTGATGAAACGAGCGACGCAGTGAGCGTGCTGCCCGGTGAGCTCTGCCTGCTGTTGCCGCCGCATTGAGAGCTTGAAGGTTCAGTGTGACGCTGCCTTCATACGATGGTCGGGGCGGCGGGATTCGAACTCGCGACCCCTTGCACCCCATAAACGTAATTAGAACTCCGCGGCTGTCCGCCACAATCCGATAAAAATAGGTAAGTCACTGTTTTAAAAGGATTTAAATTACTATCATATCCAGACTTGTCCGCTATAATCCAGCTAGAGCCAGCCAATTTGTTGGGCACTTTGTTGGGCACTTTGTTGGGCACTTTTTCGAGGGCGAGAATGGCGAAGTTAACAGTAAAGAAACTTGAGAGCATCACCTCGATCGATATTGGTGCTCGTTTAACGGACGAAAACTCGCTTTACGGACTCGTCAAGCGAAGCGGGGAAGGCGTCGCCGTAATGTTCCGATGGCGCTACCGTTTCGATGGCAAATTGAATGACCACAACTGCGGAACTTGGCCGACAAAGTCGCTGAAGGAAATCAGAGATCGTTGCGACAGAGCTCGACAACTACTCG
Source organism: Oxalobacteraceae bacterium (assembly GCA_900299005.1). Taxonomy (GTDB): domain Bacteria; phylum Pseudomonadota; class Gammaproteobacteria; order Burkholderiales; family Burkholderiaceae_D; genus Pernthalerella. The sequence continues at coordinate 38 of OMID01000038.1, read as the reverse complement.
CCGCGGGCAAAGACCCCAACAAAGAAAAACAGATAGCT
>OMID01000037.1 GCA_900299005.1 Oxalobacteraceae bacterium | reverse complement strand
GTGCTCCCATTCCCGCCATGCCCCCGCCTGCCTCACCCTTTCGCAGCCTATGCACCGACTGCGGCATCTCCCGCACAGAAGACCCCAAGCGTTGTGGCCGCGCCTGTCAGTTCATCCGACCGGATTACCCGGCACTGGAAATCCAGACCCACGGCCGCAGTCGGGACACCACCCGCGAGCATGAGCCTCACTTCGGTGTGCTCAGGGCGATGCACCGGGCGGCATTAAAGACACCCTCGACGGGTGCGCAATGGACTGGCATCACCACCCGCATCGCCGAGCGTCTGCTCGATCGCGGTAGCGTCGACGCGGTCTTGACCGTAAAACCTGATGCCGACGACCCGTGGAAACCCGAACCCGTACTGATCACCCAGGCCGCAGACATGGCCCAGTGCCGGGGCATGCGCATGGGCTATGCGCCACTGCTCTCTTTGCTAGAGCCGGCCATTCAACACGGCATCAAGCGTCTGGCCGTGATCGGAATACCTTGTCAGGTATATGCGTTGCGCTCGCTGGAGCACGAGCTGGGGCTTGAACAGTTGTACGTCATCGGCACGCCCTGCTCAGACAATACGAGCACGGAGAATTTTCACCGCTTCCTCTCCCTGCTAGAGCACGATACCAAGCGCATCACCTATCTGGAATTCCGTGCCGATTATCACGTGGAGCTACGCTACGAAGACGGACGACGCCGGGAAATCCCTTTCCTGCAGCTGCCACTGTCCGATCTACCAGCGGATTTTTTCCCGCTGACCTGCAAAACCTGCGTGGATTACACCAACTCGCTCTCCGATATCACCGTGGGCTACATGGGGGGCGAGGGCCAACAGTGGCTGCTGGTGCGCAACGCACGCGGCCAGCAAATGCTGAACTTGCTGGCTGATGAGGTCATGCTCAGCCACCCCGGGAGTGGCGGCAAGCGTGGGGGTGCGGTGCGCGGCTTTTTGCAAAACACCCTGCGCGCGGCCGGTGGTCTGCCGCTGCGAAAAATGCCCAAATGGCTGCGACCCATCGTGGGCTGGCTGATGCCCCGCATCGGTCCGCGTGGATTGGAATTCGCCCGCGCACGCGTGGAAATGAAAGCCATCGAGACCGTCGTGCACCTGCGTCGCGAGAAGCCAGCGCGCATCCCTGCGATGGTGCCACGGCACATATGGCCGCTGGTCGAACCGTATGGCATCAGTCCTTCCTCTGAGGAGCAGCGTCCCGACGATACGCCGTCATTGCCCTGAATCCCGTTCGGTCCTTGCACCTCGGCGCTACGCAAAAACTAAAAATTCTGGCTAAAATAATCGCGAACAGTTTGTTGAATCGCGCTGACATGGCGCCGTTGCATGCTCCATGAGAATCGTTCGCACAATCCGGTTTTTCGGCAACGCCATCCTGCCGCTCCTGATCCTCAGTCTGGGCGCTTGCCACAACGGCCCCAAGACCTACGATGCCTGTGTTTTGCAAGCGTCAAGAAACGCAAAAAACGATCGTCAATTTCAGGCAATGTCTCAGGCATGCCGGGAACAGTTCAAGGCGCGCTATCAATAAGCTCAGAGCGCCACCGCCGCCACCGATTCAGCGGCAATACTCAACGAGCGACGCCTTAACTCCGGCTCGTACACATCACAGGTCAGAATCAGTTCGTCGGCGCCGGTAGCCTCCTGCAGTTGCAGCAATCCCTCTCTCACCCGCTCCGGTCCACCGATTACTGCGGCACCCAGAAAACCGGCGATGCCTTGCTGCTCTTCGGGTGACAGTCGCCCCATGAAATGCTTCTCGGGCGCTTGCAACGGCCTGCGCTCGCCCGTCAGTATTCCCAACACGCGGCGGAAGACACTACTGGCCAAATAATCCGCTTCTTCATCTGTAGGGGCAGCAACCAGCGGCACACCTATCATCAAGTAGGGCTTGTCGAGTACCTCGGAGGCCTGGAAACGGCTGCGGTACAGCGTGGCTGCCTGCATGAGGAACCGCGGCGCGAAGTGCGAGGCAAAGGCAAATGGCAGACCGCGCTCGGCTGCCAGCGATGCCGAAAACAGGCTGGAACCCAGCAACCAGATGGGCACCTGGGTGCCGGCTCCCGGCATCGCTATGACACGCTGTCCCGGCACGGCCGGTGCCAACAGGCGATGCAGCTCGGCGACATCTCGAGGAAAATCCTCCTCGGTCTCAACGCGATCACGCCTCAGCGCGCGCATCGTGAGTGGGTCAGTGCCGGGTGCACGACCCAGACCAAGATCGATACGACCGGGATAGAGCTCGGCCAGCGTGCCGAATGCCTCTGCTACCGTCAGCGGCGCGTGATTGGGCAGCATGATGCCGCCCGAACCCACGCGAATGCGGCGTGTACCGCTGGCGATATGCCCCACCAGCACTGCCGTTGCCGAGCTGGCGATCCCCTGTAGATTGTGATGTTCTGCGACCCAATAGCGCGTGAAACCCAGCGCCTCGGCATGCTGCGCGGTGCGCTGCGCCTGCCAGAGCGCATCAGCAATGCTGGCTCCCTCGCGCACCGGCACGAGGTCCAGCATGGAAAGTTTGACATGTGCGTCGACGCTCATACCGCGTATTGTAGTGCCAGTCTCCGCGAGCCCCCCCGGCAGCCGGACTTAGCGAGACGCTGAAAAAACCCCCTGTGATGGCGAGCCAGCATGGCTGTGCGACGCGGGAGCCTGTCCCATCAAAGGCTTACTGAAATTTCACACAAAAGAGAAATCTTGCGGTGTTTAATGAAGCGCTTCTTAGCGAAGCTTGAACACCGATACGGCCTGCGACAACTGTGCAGCCTGTTGTTCGAGACTAGCGGCCGCTGCAGCGGCCTGCTCGACCAGCGCGGCATTCTGCTGAGTGACCTGATCCATCTGTATGACCGCCTGATTGACCTGCTCGATACCGATACTCTGTTCTTGGCTCGCAGCACTGATCTCTGACATGATGTCCGTGACACGCGCGACGGAGACCACGATGTCCGCCATCGTGGAGGTAGCATGTCGAACGAGCTGATTGCCCGCATCCACTTTGGATACAGAATCATGGATCAGCTGCTTGATTTCCTTCGCCGCACCTGCGCTGCGCTGGGCAAGGCTGCGCACCTCAGATGCCACCACTGCAAAGCCTCTGCCCTGCTCTCCAGCGCGTGCTGCCTCGACCGCCGCATTCAGGGCAAGAATATTAGTCTGAAATGCGATGCCGTCAATCAGGCTGATAATCTCGACAATCTTGCGCGCCGAGCTGCTGATCTCATCCATCGTGCCACCAACTTCAGAGACCACCTCGCCACCTCGCGCGGCAACTCCGGAAGCCGACTGCGCAAGCTGATTGCCCTGGTGGGCATTGTCCGCGTTCTGTCTCACCGCAGAGGCGAATTCTTCCATGCTGGCCGCAGTCTGCTGCAGGCTGGATGCCTGCGATTCGGTACGCGCAGACAAATCCATATTGCCTTTGGCGATCTCACTGCTGCCCAGATAGATTGCATCCACATTTGCGCGCACATCGCCAACCACCGCAACAAGGTTCGCATTCATCTGTTGCAGGGCTCTGAGCAACTGCCCCATGTCATCATGACTCGCCGTCTGCAGCCGGGTCGACAAATCGCCACCAGCGATGGCGCGCGCCAGCCTTGTCGCTGCCTTGAGTGGTGCGACCATCGTCTGGTGCAGACCCAACCAGGCAAGCAATATCAACACGCTGGCACTGCCGCTCATCACCGTGTGAAGCAGCGTCTGACCTGCCATTGCAGAGGCCAGCGTCGCCGCAACCAGCAAGGCGGCAGGCACACCGAGTCCCAGCGCAAGTCGTCCACTGAGCGACATGTCGCGCAGCATCGCCACCCACGAACCCAGTCCCGTGCTGACTACCTCGCCATGCCGTATTGCCAGGCCCTGAGCCCGTCCCTCACGGAATTTTTTGTAAACCGCCTCCGCAGCGAGCACTTGGGCCGCCGCAGGCCGGCTCCGCACTGACATGTAGCCCGTCACCTGACCGCGCTCGAAAATCGGGGTGACATTCGCAACCACCCAGTAGTAGTCGCCATTCTTGCAGCGGTTCTTCACCATACCGGTCCAGGGTAGACCCGATTGCAGCACACGCCACATATCGGCAAAGGCTTCCGAGGGCATATCAGGATGCCGCACAAGGTTATGAGGCGAGCCGATCAACTCCTCTTCGCTAAAGCCGCTGATCTCCAGAAAATAGGGGTTCACATACAAAATGCGCCCCTTCAGGTCGGTCTTCGAGACGATCGATTTGTCGTCGCTGAGCTCGATGTTATTGGCGGTGACTGGCAAATTGACGCGCATGGCTTCTCAATGAAAAACAGGCGGGTCGCCTGCACCATGAGCAGAATGCGTGAAACGGATGTGGGATGATCATGAGAACAAAGGGCAATTCGGCGTCCTGATCCAGCGTCTTTCGGTACACTACCCGCTTGGTGTGTTTCACTCATTCACTGATAGATGGGAAGAAGCCATGGCCCCCCACAAGAAAACGCCAATGACAGCATTTCGCGTCAACGCTGCACTGGCAGGCCTGCTGGCCTGTTTTCCGGTCAGTGCGCAGCAATGCGAAGACCTGATCAAGATGGACGGCCTGTTCACCAAGGCCCGATCAGCATGCCCTTTCAGCTACTATGCGTGGCGCTTCCAGCAAGACTCTCAGGTATGCATGGAGAAAGTTGGCAAGTCGGCCTCAAAAGACTTGTTCATCAAAGGGCAGCAAACCTTTGACAGCAAATCGAAAGACATGGGCAAGGATGCGCTGTGCCAGAAGCTCTTGCGTGACTTCCCGATGACGGTCAAGCGTTAGAGACCGGCAAGCTCTACCTGCTGCCCAAGCAGCGGCACACTGGCTTCCCAGTGCAGCTCCCGACCAATGCGAACACGTAGGGCATCGGCAGCATTCGCCTCGCCATGATTGATAAATACATGACGCGGCGCGGTCGGCGCGGTCTTCATCCAGTCAATCAACTGGGCCGCATCCGCATGCGCCGACATGCCGGCCAGCGATACGACCTCGGCATTGATGCGCACCTCTTCGCCAAAGATGCGCACCGAACGTTCGCCCGCCACCAAGCGCGCTCCGCGCGTCCCGCCTGCCTGGAACCCGGCAAACACAATGCTGTTGCGATGATCAGGGCCCAGTGAGCGCAGATGATGAAGTACCCGACCGCCAGTTGCCATGCCACTGGCCGAGATAATGATCGCCGGGAACCGTAGCTGATCCAGGGCGCGTGAATCATCAACCGTCCGACAGATCTTTGCGACATGCGACATGCCTTCGCACTCGTCGACGGAGAGCCGGTGCTCGCGTCGATGGCGCTGATAAATGTGCATCGAATCGATAGCCATCGGACTGTCCATGAATACGGGCAGATCGGGTATGCGACCCGCACGTTTGAGCAAGTAGATTTCGTACAGCAGATTTTGCGCTCGACCAATCGCAAACGAGGGAACCAGCACAATGCCGCCGCGGGCTGCCGTGCGGGTGATCACGTCCGCAAGTTCGGCGCCGCCATTATGGGGGTCGTGCAGACGGTCGCCGTAGGTCGATTCGACCACCAGATAATCCGCATGCGCTATGGGTGCAGGAGGATGCAGGATCAGGTCATCCGGTCTTCCGACATCTCCGGAGAGCAGTAAACTCCCACGCGCCGTTCGCAGCTCGGCCGAGCAGGCGCCGAGAATGTGACCCGAGGGCCGAAGCCGGACTTTGATTGCGCCAATGTCTATGGTCTGTTCGGGCTCAAGAGACCTGAAAAACGTCAGTGCATGGCGTGCGTCCTCCTCGGTATAGAGTGGCAGCGCGGGATCATGCCGTGACGTCTTATGCCGGTTCGCGAAATTCGCGTCCTCTTCCTGCAGATGTCCGCTATCGGGTAGCAGCAGACCGCACAATTCGGTGGTGGCCAAACTGGCGTAAATGGGTCCCTTGAAACCATTCCTTACCAGCAGGGGCAATGCACCGCTGTGGTCGAGATGCGCGTGCGTGAGCACCACGGCATCGAGGCTACGCGGATCGAAGGGCCAGTGCTCCCTGTTCATCAGGCGCAGATTCTTGTAACCCTGGAACAAGCCACAATCCACCAACAGGCGCACGCCCTGATGCTCAATCAGAGTCTTGGAGCCGGTCACCGTGCTGGCGGCGCCCAGAAAACGCAGTTTCATTGACTAGCCCTCATGCGTGCACGCGAAGCCATGTGTCGCGTCGCTCAGATGTGCAGATAGGCCATCACGCCCAACACCAATCCGAAACCAGCCAGGCCATACATGGCCAGCTCCATACCACGCCGGCGCGTCAGCAGAGCGATGGCCGCGAGTGCGATCGATACCTGAATGGCCGTGGTGGATTGTGCCCAGCGATGATGCTGGTGCATCTGCTGCTCAGATTTATCGTCCCAGTCGAGTGACTCCTTTTCCAGCGCCTCGGCCTTGGCCTTGATCTCCTGCTTTTCTGTCTTGTAACGCTCAATGGACTCGGCATACTTTTGACGCCTGTCCGCTTGCGCTACCACATCCAGCGATAGTTCGGCGAGGTTCTGCTTGCTGCTTTTGGCTTGATAATAATTCCACTGGTTGGACGCCTCGGTCTTCTTGATGGCGGCATTGTTTTTGTAGAGCGCTGCATTGGCCTGCGTGTATCCCCCCATGTAGGAAAACACCGCACCTACGGTAGCCAGTAGCGCCGTTGCCACGGCCATGCTGGTCGAGCCATTATGTGATGCATGCTCTACCTCATGATCGTGGGGGCCATGTACGTGAAATCCGGATTCGGACATGTTATCTCCTGTATTCTGCTCTGCAGCGGGTGCAGCAGCGTTAATTCAATGAATCACTCCCCTTTACCAATTTTCTTTTCTTTGTCCATCGTTTCTTTGTCAATCTCCTTAGCTACTTCCCCTTGTCACCTCCCTGCACCAGGAGCCTGTGGTCAGCCTAACAAGGAAGCCAGGGCGTCTCTCCCAACACCGCTCCTCCACGTTCCCAAGAATGAATGATACCAAGCAACAGCATACCGCCCCCTCGTCGAAGGGCCTGACTGTCGACATGGCCGCTCGACGGCTACAAAGCGAAGGACCCAACGAGCTGGGCACACAACAGCGCCGAGCACTGATTGCCATCGTGCGAGAAGTCATGCAAGAGCCGATGTTCCTTCTGCTGCTGGTCGCCGGTGTCATCTATTTGCTCATGGGTGACCGCAGCGAGGCGCTCACGCTGCTGGGGTTTGTCATCATCATCATCGGGCTCACCGTGATGCAGGAGCGCCGCACTGACAACGCACTTGCTGCACTGCGTGATCTTTCCAGCCCTCGGGCCTTGGTGATGCGTGATGGCCAGGCCACGCGGATCGCCGGACGCGATCTGGTGCGAGAAGACTGCCTGCTGCTGGCCGAGGGTGATCGCGTGCCGGCAGATGCGCGCCTGCTGAGCGCGCATGAACTCGCCGCCGACGAATCCATGCTGACGGGCGAATCAGTCTGCGTCAGCAAATCGGACGGTGATCCGGTTTATGCCGGCACCTTGATCGTTGCCGGTCAGGGTATCGCCATTGTGACTGCCACCGGCCATCGCACCGAGATGGGTCGCATTGGGCAGTCGCTGGAGGACATCAGCTTGCAGACATCGCCCTTGCGCGCCGAGATGCGACGCCTGACACAACGGCTTGCGATCATCGGTGTCCTGCTGTCATTGCTTCTGATTACCTTGTTCTGGTGGTTGCGCAGTGGTTTGCTCGAGGGCGTACTGGCAGGTATCGGGCTGGCGATGGCGCTGCTGCCTCAAGAGTTTGCGGTCATCATGATTGTTTTCTTCGCGCTGGCCGCACGACGTCTGGCAGCGGCGCAGGTGCTCACACGCCGTCTGCATGCAATCGAGTCGCTGGGCGAAACCACGGTGCTGTGCGTGGACAAGACCGGCACACTGACACAAAACCGGATGCAGGTCGCTGCGCTATGCGTGCCAGGACAACGTCTGATGCTCGACCCAGCCCACCGCGTCCAGTTCTCGGACGGCTTTCGTGAGTTGCTCGACTATGCGGTGCTAGCGAGCGAGACTCTACCGCACGACCCGATGGAAAAAGCTTTTCATGCGCTGCTTCACTCACACTCGGATCGAACCCCTGATGACCGTGGGGACTGGGTGCTCGCGCGCGAGTATGAGCTGTCGCCCGCCTTGCTGGCAATGACGCATGTGTGGCGTAACGGCGATGGCGACGATATCGTGGCCGCCAAAGGCGCACCTGAAGCCGTTGCGGTGCTCTGCGACTTGACCGATGAGCACAAACTGCACGTCCTGAACGATGCCGAGTCACTCGCGGGAATGGGACTCCGCGTGCTTGCTGTGGCCAAAGCGCTTCATCCCACAAGCAAGGCATGGCCCGACCGTCAGAGCGAATTCCAGTTCGAATGGCTGGGTCTGGTTGCGCTAGCTGATCCGCTGCGACCCGAGGTGCCAGCAGCTATTGACCGGTGTGCCCGTGCCGGCATCCGAGTGGTGATGATCACCGGAGATCATCCCCACACGGCGGCTGCCATTGCCCGACAGGCAGGGCTGCCCCATGCTGAGATACTGACGGGCGAAGACATCGCTCGCATGGATGCCGTCACGCTAGCAGCGCAGGCACGTCACGTGAACGTTTTCGCACGTGTAAAGCCCCATCAAAAGCTTGCCTTAGTCGAGGCACTCAAAGCGCAGCGCGAAGTAGTGGCGATGACCGGCGACGGCGTGAACGATGCGCCGGCACTGAAGGCGGCGCACATCGGTATCGCCATGGGCCAGCGTGGCACCGATGTCGCGCGCGAAGCAGCCTCGCTGGTGCTGCTCCATGATGATTTCGGATCCATTGTGGAAGCCATCCGCATGGGCAGGCGCACCTACGCCAATATGCGTCAAGCGATGGTCTATACGCTGGCGGTGCATGTGCCCATCGCAGGACTGGCAATGCTACCCATCGTGTTCGGGCAACCACTGCTGCTCGCACCGCTGCATATTGCTTTCCTAGAACTCGTGATCGACCCTGCCTGCTCCCTCGTGTTCGAGGCCGCGGAGGGGCCCGCGGATCTGATGTCCCGACCACCCCGGAGCACGCATGAAACCCTGCTCTCCTCTAGGCAAGTACTTCACAGTCTCGCCTACGGTGGTCTCACCACCCTGCTGGTGTTTCTGGTCTACCTTGGGCTGCTCGATCTATTCGATACCGGCAAGGCACGCGCCCTGGCTTTCGTGATGCTGGTGACGGCTAATGCGGTGCTGATTCTGCCGGCGAGTTCGCCGCAAGGCCGGAGGGTTCATGCGCTCAACCCTATCACACCAACCTTGGTATGGGTGTTGGTTGTGACCGCCTCAGCGCTCTGGCTGGTGACCCGCTGGGCGCCGCTAGCCTCGGCTTTTCGTTTCGAAACACTGCCGACCCTGCTCTGGCTGGTCGGTGTCATGGGGGGGATAGCCCTGCTGCCATTTTTCGTTCTGACCCAACACCTGTTTCGCAAAAACCTGGCGCCCCGAGGCGCCAACTGACGCCGCATGCCAGACAGGGCCGTGACGTCCGAACCATCACAAGTCTCTGCCCTGTTCGGAAGACTGATAATCAGCGATCGTCTGCACGACCCGACGAGTCAGCTCATCCGGGTGATCACTCTGCGCCAGCTTGTCCTGCATTAGCTTTTGCCCCGTCGCCTTGAGCAAAAGGCTTTGCTGAGCGACCAGTATTCGGAACTGCTCGGCAGCGAACTCCGGGTGGGCATTTGCATCCAGCATCAGCTGACCAAAGCTGAGCTCCTGAGCAGCGAACGATTTGTCGAACTCTGCCTTGGCCTCTGCCAGTAAGCGATTGAATTCCTGATCCGACAAATGCAATCGCTCGGCTTCGGCAATGATCTCTTCCCTCTCTTTCAGATCAACTTTGCCATCTGTGTACGCCTGCTGGAGCAAATGTCGAAATGCCTCGCGATCAATGCGTAATTGATCAGTGAATGCAGACGCCAGCAGCCCGGCCGGTATTGCAAAAATACCGATACCCACCAGTGCCAGTACCACTGTCAGTGCCCTGCCCATCGGGGTTACTGGCGAAATATCCCCATAGCCGACCGAGGCCAGCGTCACCACGGCCCAGTAGATTGATTGGGGAATATTCTCGAACTTGTCTGGCTGCGCATCGTGTTCGAACAAATAACCCAGACTGGCAGTCAGCACGACCAGCAGCAACATCACGAACATGGATGCCAGAATAATCTGCCACTCCCTGGCGATCACCTTGATTAAGGTAGTCGTCGCGGAGGTATAGCGTGTCAGCTTGAGCATGCGCAGCAGACGGAACACGCGCAGGAACCGCAGATCCAATGCGAACGGCAGAAAACGCTCTAGCAGGAAAGGCAGGATCGTCAGCAGATCAATGATCGCTTGTCCACTGCGTACATGCGCCCAGCGTGGAAAGTAGCGACCACGAAAATCCGGATTTTCAGGTGCTGTGTAAACCCGCGCCAGATACTCGATGGTAAATACCGTGAATGCGATCGCGTCTATCCAGGCGAACTGGATCTCGAACAAATGCCCGATCGAATCCACGCTTTCCAACACCACACAGACGATCGAGAGCGCAATCCAAAAGACGATGAAGTTGTCGACGATGATATGCATGCGTCCTGAATGTCCGGTGGGCTCCAGAAGCGCATACAGCTTGGCCCTGAACGTGCGATCCGCATTCAGCGATATAAATTCGGTCCAGGCAGGTACCAATTCACGCGACAGCTTGAATATCCGCATCAGCCGCAGCAAACGCAGCACACGCAGCATCTCGACATCAACTGTAAAAAACTGTGAAAAATAAAATGGCAGTATCGCCACCATATCCACAAGCGCATAAAAACTCAGTGCATACCTCAGCCGAGGAAATCGATATCCTGCAAACTCAGGATGGACCGGCGCCGTGTACAGACGCAACAAATACTCGACCGAGAAGATCGCTACCGTGATCAGATCAAACCAGTGAAAAGTCTCCGCGTGCGGCTGGTAGATCTCGGAGATGTGCTCGAGCACTATCGCAAACACGCTGATCAGAATCAGCACCGCCACCGCGCGCTCGACCTGACGATGAAAACCCCGGTCGAAATCATGATCGAACAACCAGCGGTAGACGAACGCCATCACGCCACTGTTCGCCGCGAGCGCTGCAGGCTTGCCTGCGACATAGGATAGATCGCTCATAGTGCTTTTCTTCCCCTGATGACTGCAGCCGTCTGTCGCGCCGACCTCAACCCGGATCGGCAAAGCACGCGGGCGCTGAAAGCCGCAGCACGGCGAAGGTCGGGATTCTTTATGGGTGGTGCATTGTGTTAGTTCACGCAGTAGAAATTATGCATTCCCAAAGGCAATTTCTGAGAAAAAAACGGGCTGTTTGCATGGAAAAAGTCACGGCAGGCGATTGGCGGGGTGTCGATGAGTGATGCGAAATCGATAACCCAAGGTGGATGGGGAAGTATCGTCCGATGGGCGGGCTGTGGTGATTTGCCCGGTGCAGGTAATTGATGATCGCTGCCAGAGTGCAGATGGATCCCGGCCTTCGCCGGGATGACGGTGTTGGAGCGCGTGGTGTAGAGGGAAACGGTATGAGGGCGGGTGGCGTGTGGAGGAATTCCGGCCTTAGCCAGGATGACGGTGTTGGAGCGCGTGATGTAGGAATGAAACGGTATGAGGGCGGGTGGCGTGGGGAGGGATGCCGGCCTTAGCCAGGATGACGGTGTTGGAGCGCGTGATGTAGGAATGAAACGGTATGAGGG
>OMID01000036.1 GCA_900299005.1 Oxalobacteraceae bacterium | reverse complement strand
GAAGGCGTGGTACACGGAACGCTGGACACGGAACATCTCTCTGGGGTGCGTGCCAGCCTGCCCGCACTTGCCCACCGCAAGCTCGCGATTGAATGACACCTTGAAACCGTAACCCGGCGAAAGCCGGGGTCCATGACGGACCTGGCAGTGGCTGCGCCTACGTGGAGAGTCCGAGGTGCGCAACGATGGATCCCGGCTTCCGCCGGGATGACGGGGTAGGGGGTAGGTAGTCTCCCTTTTTATCCTGCAGTGCGCAGTTACTCAAGCCTTACTCGCTGTCATGACGGGGCACTCTTAAAAAAGCCGTCACCCCGGCGAAGGCCGGGGTCCATGACGGACCTGGCAGTGGCCGCACCCACTTGGAAAGTCCGAGGTGCGCAACGATGGATCCCGGCTTTCGCCGGGATGACGGGGTAGGGGGTAGGGGATCCCTGTTCATCGTTCAGCACGCGGTGATGAAAGGCTGACTCGCTGCCAAACCAAAACGAAACCGCAAAACCGTCACCCCGGCGAAGGCCGGGGTCCATGATGGACCTAGCAGTGATTCCACCCACGTGGAGGGTCGGAAGTCTGCAGCCATAAATCCCGGCGCGTTGGCTAGTTTCGTCAACCCCTGTCGCATTCGGGGTTTTGTCTTCCCAGATCAGCGGGAGATCAGACGATCCAGTATGATCAAGCTCTCGGTAACCTATTTCCCTGCCCATGACGCCCATTGAGCCTAATCTGATCACCCATCAAGCTGCCCGGAATATCCTACTGTCGCCTTATGGTCTTGACGAAAGCAAATTGCTGAAGGTGCTGGGGTCGATCTTCACGCATCGCGTTGATTACGCCGATTTGTACTTCCAGTTCACGCGCAGCGAGAGCTGGAGCCTGGAGGAGGGCATCGTCAAGACGGGCAGCTTCTCCATTGATCAGGGCGTCGGTGTGCGTGCGGTATCGGGGGAGCGGACAGCATTTTCGTATTCTGATGAGATTTCCGAGCGTGCCCTACTCGATGCGGCTGCCGCGACGCGTACCATCGCCCGTCAGGGTGCTGGCAAGATCAAGGTCGCCGGCAAGATTGAGCCAGCGGGCGCCCGCGCTCTCTACCTCCCGAAAGATCCCGTGGCGTCAATGGATGCCACGGCCAAGGTAAATCTACTGGAAAAGCTCGAGCGCACGGCGCGCGCCAAAGACCCTCGCATCGTACAAGTCATGGCGGGCCTCGCCGGTGAGCAGGATGTTGTTTTGGTCGTTCGCAGCGATGGTGTCATCGCTGCCGATATTCGTCCGTTGGTGAGGTTGTCGCTGACCGTGATTGCAGAACAAGACGGCCGTCGCGAAGTGGGTACCTCGGGCGGGGGTGGTCGCTACGACTTCGGATATTTCTCCGAAGCGCTTATTGAAAAATACGCCAGCGAGGCGGTGAATTCCGCATTGGTCAACCTTGAGTCTCGTCCCGCACCAGCTGGCCCGATGACGGTCGTGTTGGGGCCGGGCTGGCCTGGTGTGCTGCTGCATGAAGCCATTGGTCATGGCCTCGAGGGAGATTTCAATCGCAAGGGCTCCAGCGCTTTTTCCGGGCGTATTGGCCAGCGCGTTGCAGCCAAAGGGGTCACCGTGGTTGACGATGGCACCATCGCCGACCGTCGCGGCTCACTCAATGTGGATGATGAAGGTAATGCCACGCAGTGCACCACCCTCATCGAAGATGGCATCCTGCGCGGCTACATTCAGGACACACTCAATGCGCGTCTGATGAAGATGTCCCCAACGGGCAATGGCCGACGCGAATCCTATGCGCACCTGCCCATGCCGCGCATGACCAACACCTACATGCTGGCCGGTGACCGCGATCCGGCGGAGATACTTGCCTCTGTCAAGCACGGCCTCTACGCAGCGAACTTCGGTGGTGGGCAGGTGGACATCACCAATGGCAAATTCGTCTTTTCTGCCAGCGAAGCCTGGATGATCGAAGATGGCAAGCTCGCCTATCCGGTCAAAGGCGCTACCCTGATCGGCAACGGGCCGGACGTATTGAACCGTGTCTCTATGATCGGGAATGATCTGCGCCTTGACTCCGGTATTGGCACCTGCGGCAAAGATGGCCAGAGCGTGCCGGTAGGAGTCGGGCAGCCGACGCTGCGGATTGAAGATCTGACTGTGGGTGGCACCGGTTGAATTGCCTAATTTGAAATAAGTTGCCAACCCACGTGTTTTGTAGCACCATCTCGACTTCGATTTATCCGAACGACGCAAAACAGTATGTCGAATCTGCACTTCTTTTTTGACTTTTACTTTAGCTATTCCGGCCCGTCGGCGGTGGAGAAGCGGTAAGTTCATGTAAAGAAGACAGCGAACCGAATCTTGAAAACCGCCAGGAATGGCGGTTTTTTATTTTTGTGCGAATCATTCATCATTCCTGGAGAGACCATGCCGCGCACCGATGACCTGAGGATTAGAGAATTGAAGGAACTGACACCGCCCTCGCATGTGATCCGGGAATTCCCCTGTACAGAAAACATCGCGACCGTCACCGCTAATGCGCGAACCGCGCTGCATCGAATCCTTCATGGGCAGGATGATCGCCTGATGGTGGTCATTGGTCCATGCTCCATTCATGACACCAAGGCCGGCATGGAGTATGCGCGCCGTCTGGCCGAGCAGCGCGAGCGTTTGAAAGATGATCTGGAGATCGTCATGCGCGTCTACTTTGAAAAGCCGCGCACCACCGTTGGTTGGAAAGGCCTGATCAATGATCCATTCCTCGATGGCAGCTTTCGGATCAATGAGGGTTTGCGCATTGCCCGCGAACTGCTCATGAATATCAATGAGCTCGGCCTGCCCGCGGGTACCGAATTCCTTGACGTGATCAGCCCCCAGTACATCGCAGACCTGATCAGCTGGGGTGCCATTGGTGCCCGCACAACGGAATCGCAAGTGCATCGCGAACTGGCATCGGGCCTCTCTTGTCCCGTCGGTTTCAAGAACGGTACCGATGGCAATATCAAGATTGCGGCCGATGCGATCAAGGCAGCCTCGCAGCCGCATCATTTTCTCTCTGTTACCAAGGGTGGTCACTCAGCGATCGTGTCCACGGCCGGCAATGAGGATTGCCACATCATTCTGCGCGGCGGCAAGGCACCCAACTATGATGCCGCCAGCGTTGAAGAGGCAAGCAAGGCATTGGCGGCGAATGGCTTATCGCAAAAGCTGATGATAGACGCGTCTCATGCCAACAGTTCCAAGAAGCCAGAGAATCAAGTTCCGGTGTGTGCCGACATTGCCATCCAGGTGGCCGGCGGCGATGACCGCATCATTGGCGTCATGGTGGAATCACATCTGGTGGCAGGTCGCCAAGATCTGGTGCCCGGCAAAGAGCTGACTTACGGTCAGTCCATTACCGATGGCTGTATCGACTGGGACAGCAGCCTCCATGTGCTTGATGGTCTGGCTGACGCGGTGCGCAGGCGTCGTCTGGCGAAGACGGACTAGAGCGTTCAGGTTCAGAGTCAACGATCATCCATGACGGGTCTGATTTGAGTGGGGCCTGACCAGACGCTATGACAAGAAGCTATGACAAGAAGCCGCTGGTGCTGTCAGGGATGTGCTGCACGCCTGTACCGTCTGGCACATCGGCGATGGCCCGCAGCCCCGGTGCCTGCCCTGCTTTGCGGGGCATATTTTACGAGGGTGCGGGCCGTTTTTAAATCAGTCATTTAGTCCCGGAAGTTGTTGAACTCCAGCGGCAGATCAGTTACTTCTTTCTTCAGCAAGGCGATGGTTGCCTGCAAATCGTCTCGCTTTGACCCCTGCACGCGCAGCGTATCTCCCTGAATGCTCGCCTGCACCTTGAGCTTGCTGTCCTTGATGATGCGCTGAATTTTTTTTGCGGCTTCACTCTCGATGCCGTTCTTGACCTTGATGACCTGCTTGACCTTGTCGCCGCCAATCTTCTCTATCTTGCCAATGTCGAGAAAGCGCACATCGACGCTTCGTTTCGTCATTTTCGAGGTCAGCACATCGCGCACCTGTCCAAGCTGAAAATCGCTGTCGGCATAGGCTGTCAGTTCACGCTCTTTCTGCTCGATGCGCGCATCACTACCCTTGAAATCAAAGCGGGTGCCGATTTCCTTGTTGGCCTGGTCGACTGCATTTTTCACCTCGACCTGATTAGCCTCGGACACGACGTCGAATGATGGCATGGATATTCTCCTGTGAATAATCTGATGCCGAGAATTATAGAGGACCTTGCAGGTTTCTCTCACTGCTCGGTTAATCGCTCAGGTCGTGTTCGAGTCGCCGGTATAATCGGCGCGTGATGAGTTCTCAACTTGATATCCGGCATCAGCAGTCGCTACGCGGCTTGAACACCTTCGGCACTGATGTAAAGGCAGCGCTATACCTGCGCGTTGCCGCTCTTGACGATTTGCGTGCCGTGCGAGCGGATCCGTTTTTGTCAAAGCAAAAGCATCTGGTACTGGGCGGTGGCAGCAATCTGTTGCTGACCCGCGATGTCGATGGGCTGGTGCTGCACATGTCCAACACCGGTATCGCAGTCACCGGCGAAGACGAGCACTACGTGTATGTCACCGCGCAGGCGGGTGAGAACTGGCATGCTCTCGTGCAGTGGACCTTGGTCCATGGCTATCCCGGGCTGGAAAACCTCTCGCTGATTCCTGGCAGCGTGGGCGCAGCACCCATACAGAATATCGGAGCCTATGGCGTCGAACTGTCTGACGTATTTCATTCCTTGAAAGCCTTCGATTTCGCTACCGGCGACGTCATCTCGCTGGCCAAAGCAGATTGCCAGTTCGCCTACCGCGAGAGTATCTTCAAGCAGGCACTGCGCGAGCGAACAGTGATCCTTGAAGTCACGTGCGCGCTACCCAAGCGCTGGCGGCCAAATATTCGCTATGCCGAGTTAGCTGCAGAGCTTGAGGCATGGGGTGTCTCACAGCCCCTGCCGACAGACATCAGTGAGGCGGTTATTACGATAAGGCGTCGCAAGTTACCTGATCCGGAAAAGATCGGTAATGCAGGGAGTTTTTTCAAAAATCCGGTCGTCAGTCGAGATGAACATGCAAGACTGCTGGCGGCGTATCCGCAACTGATCAGCTATCCCCAGGCTGATGGCACGGTCAAGCTGGCTGCTGGTTGGCTTATCGATCAGTGCGGCTGGAAGGGCAAGTCACTGGGCCGAGCGGCGGTACATGACCGGCAGGCACTGGTGCTGGTGAACCTTGGTGGGGCGTCTGGCGCGCAGCTATTGGAGTTGGCAACGCTTATTCAATGCAACGTCCGAGAACGATTTGGTGTGTCACTAGAACCAGAGCCCGTCATTCTCTGAGATCAAGAACCAGTCGCGTGAGGTTGCGGGCGGCGTTACCAATCCCGTGCCATCAACCAAAGTGGCAAACATAATCCACTGGCGCGCTTGCTTCGATCTCGAAGCTGGAATTGCCCGGCACGCTGAAGCTCTGGCCCGCTTCATAGGATGTCCAGTCATGCTCGCCTTGAATGCGTGCGCGGCATGTGCCAGCCGTGATTTCCATGATCTCGGGAACGCCAGTATTGAATACCAGCGTTGAGGGCAGGATGACGCCGACGGATTTTTTTGTGCCATCAG
Source organism: Oxalobacteraceae bacterium (assembly GCA_900299005.1). Classification (GTDB taxonomy): domain Bacteria; phylum Pseudomonadota; class Gammaproteobacteria; order Burkholderiales; family Burkholderiaceae_D; genus Pernthalerella. Next base: position 37,611 of record OMID01000036.1, on the reverse strand, counting down.
CGAGCATCACAGTGTGCGAGACGCACTTGCCATCAAAGAAGACATTGGATTTCTTGATGACTGAAACGTTATCAAATTGCTTGCTCATGTTCTTGTCCTGTCAAGTCGGTTGCTGAGAGTTATTTCCCGCGCTTGATCTTTGCATTCGCAGCGATCCGCATACGCAGCGCATTGAGCTTGATGAAGCCGCCTGCATCAGCCTGATCATAGGCGCCACCGTCCTCGTCGAAGGTGGCGATCGTCTGATCGAACAGCGAATCCGTTTTCGAGTCACGCGACACGACGATCACATTGCCCTTGTAGAGCTTCACACGTACCCAGCCGTTGACGGACTGCTGCGTGTGATCGATCAGCGTTTGCAGCGCAACGCGCTCCGGCGCCCACCAATAGCCGTTATAGATCAGCGAGGCATATCGCGGCATCAGGTCATCTTTCAGGTGCGCGACTTCACGGTCCAGTGTGATCGATTCCATCGCTCGGTGCGCGCGCAGCATGATTGTGCCGCCCGGGGTCTCGTAGCAGCCGCGTGATTTCATGCCCACGTAACGGTTTTCGACAAGATCGAGTCGGCCAATGCCATGCTTGCCGCCAATGCAGTTCAGTTCGGCCAGGATAGCCGCCGGGCTCATCTGCTTGCCATTGAGCGCGACGATATCGCCTTTGTTGAATTCGATATCCAGATAGTCTGCTGCGTCTGGCGCAGCTTCTGGGCTGACTGTCCAGCGCCACATGGATTCTTCGGCCTCTGCGCCGGGGTTTTCCAGATGGCGACCTTCATAGCTGATATGCAGCAGGTTGGCATCCATCGAGTAGGGTGCGCCGCCATTCTTGTGCTTCATGTCGATCTCGATGCCGGCATCTTCTGCGTAGTTAAGCAGCTTTTCACGCGACAGCAGATCCCATTCGCGCCATGGAGCGATGATCTTCACGTTTGGCATCAACGCGTAAGCACCCAGCTCGAAGCGCACCTGATCGTTGCCCTTGCCGGTGGCACCGTGCGAAATTGCATCCGCGCCGGTCTGTCTGGCGATCTCGATCAGACGCTTGGCAATTAGTGGGCGTGCAATGGAGGTACCCAGCAGGTATTCACCCTCGTACACGGTATTGGCTCGGAACATGGGGAACACGAAATCCCGAACGAACTCCTCGCGCACGTCGTCGATGAAAATATTCTCTGGTTTGATGCCAAACTTGATTGCTTTGGTGCGTGCTGGCTCCAACTCCTCGCCCTGACCGAGATCTGCGGTGAACGTGACGATCTCGCAGTGATAATGATCCTGCAGCCATTTAAGGATGACCGAGGTATCCAGACCGCCTGAGTAGGCGAGGACCACTTTTTTAATGTCGCTCATTGTCAGTTCTTCCTTGCGTAACTAATTCAAATCTTGTCCAGCACGAGATATTCCAGCAGCGCTTTTTGCACGTGCAGGCGATTCTCGGCCTCATCCCAGACCACCGATTGCGGGCCATCGATGACGTCAGCTGATACCTCTTCGCCGCGATGCGCGGGCAAGCAGTGCATGAACAGGGCATCTTTATTCGCCCGCTGCATTTTTGCGCCATCGACAATCCAGCCATCAAAGGCTTTCAGACGTACCGCGTTTTCTTCCTCGTAGCCCATGCTGGTCCAGACATCGGTCGTGACTAGGTCTGCGCCCTCGCAGGCGTCAGCAGGATTCTTGAACACTGTGTATCGCTGGTTACCGGGAGAGACCAGCGCTGAGTTGATGTCATAGCCCGCTGGCGTCGATACATTCACATGAAAACCAAACACTTCCGCTGCCTGCAGCCAGGAGTACAGCATGTTGTTGGCGTCACCAATCCAGGCGACAGTCTTGCCGGCAATCGTGCCGCGATGCTCGATGTAGGTGAAAACATCCGCGAACACCTGGCAGGGATGGTGCTCATTCGTCAGGCCATTGATGACGGGCACGCGCGAGTACGCAGCAAAGCGGTCGATGATCTCTTGGCCGAAGGTGCGGATCATGATGATGTCGCACATGCGGGACATCACCTGCGCAGCATCTTCGATGGGTTCGCCGCGACCCAGCTGACTGTCGCGCGTGTTCAGATAGATTGCCGCGCCGCCGAGCTGGTGCATGCCCGCCTCGAACGACAGGCGGGTCCGGGTCGAATTTTTTTCGAACACCATCACCAGCGTGCGATCTGTCAGCGGGTGGTAAGGCTCGTAGCTCTTGAATTTGCGTTTGATGATCCTCGCGCGCTCGATCAGATACTCATACTCGTCGAGCGTGAAGTCGGCAAACTGCAGATAGTGTTTGATTGCCATAAATGACATCGGCGGCGAGCCTGCGGCTGCCGCCGAATCTTTTTAACGTCTTGGATTATAAGGGTTTTACTGTCCGCTGGACACTTAGAGCAGTGGCTCAGTAGTCCTTCTGCGACGATTCATGCACCAGTTGCCGGTAAAGCCCATGGCGGTCAGGGTTGATTTTCCCCGCTTCAACGGCCTCCAGTACGGCACAGCCAGGCTCGGCCAGATGATGGCAGTTATAAAACCGGCATCTCCCCAGAGATGTTGCAAATTCCGGGAATGCACGCTCGAGCATGCCTTCAGTCAGGTGATACAAGCCAAATTCTTGAAAGCCTGGCGAGTCAATCACGGTGGTTTGCGGATCGATCTCGAAAAGCCGAGTGAAGGTCGTCGTGTGCTTGCCGCTGTCGAGTCGCTGTGAGATTGCCTGTACTGCGATATCCGCATCAGGCACCAGGAGCTGAATCAGCGAGGATTTACCCATGCCGGACTGGCCTATCAATAGGCTGGAATGGCCTGTCATCAACGGTTGCAGTGCAGACAGGGTCACATCGGGCGCGTGAGTTGCGCTGACTTCATGCACGGGATAGGCCAGTGTGCGGTAAAGCGCCAGCCGATCGCGTGCCGCGGGCAGGAGTGGCGTGATATCAGTTTTATTGAGCACCAGATGCACGCGAATGCCGGCGGCTTCGGCCGCTACGAGTGCGCGTGATACGAGATCATCGGAAAAACCCGGTTCGGTGGCAACAACGATGAACAGTTGCGTGACGTTTGCCGCCAGTAGCTTGGATTTGTACTGATCCGAACGATAAAGAAGGGTATGACGCGGCAGGATTTCTTCGATGACCGCCTGATCCACTGAGGTGATTTTCAGGCGAACCCGGTCGCCGGTCGCCACATCACTCTTCTTGCCACGGGTGACGCACTGCAGGGTCTTGCCCGCTGCATGGGCCAGATAATGACGGCCATGGGCGGCAACTATCAATCCCTGCAACTCAGTCATGAAGCGAATGAGGTTTGGGAAAAGACTTCGTCAATTTTGGCGGCGCAAATGAAATCATTTTCAGACAGTCCGCCCTTGCCCCCATTCACGGAGTGTGTGTCATATCGCACGATGCAGCGGTTGTAAGTGACGACCAGTTCGGGATGATGATCTTCGCGATGCACGACCTCGGCCATGGCATTCACGAAAGCCAGTGTCTGGTGGTAATCGGCAAAGCGAAAAGTGCGCACCAGCCTGCTGTTGTCGATTGCCCAATCGGTCAATATCGCGAGTGCAGCGGCGACCTCAGCTTCAGACGCCGCCTGCTCGAGATGACGGCATCTGCGTCTGAGCAGTTCGGTACGATCCATGTTCAGGCGCCGAGTAATCGCTGTATGCGCACACTGGCTGGCGGATGCGAATCGTAAAACGCCGAGTGCAGTGGGTCAGGTGTCAGCGTGGACGCATTATCTTCATAGAGCTTCACCAGCGCCGAGATCAGGTCTTGCGAATTGCTGTGTTTCGCAGCGAAAGCATCAGCCTCGAATTCATTCTTGCGAGAGGTAATCGACAATAGCGGAGCAAACAAGAAGGTGAACACGGGTAGCGCCATCATGAACAGGATCAGCGCCATGGCGTCATTGCCAGCATCAAGCATGGGTGTGACGCCCAGTCCAAGATAGAACCAGGTCTGATTCTTCAGGTAGCCCAACAGCGCAAGGAAACCAAGCGAAATGATGAACATCACTGCAATCCGCTTGATAACGTGATTGAGCTTGAAATGGCCCAGTTCGTGGGCAAGCACAGCCTCGATCTCGTTTGGCGCAAGCCGCGAGAGCAGGGTGTCGAAGAATACGATGCGTTTGGCGGCACCAAATCCGGAAAAATAGGCATTGCCATGCGCACTGCGGCGCGAGCCGTCCATGACGAACAGGCCCTTACTGGCGAAACCGACTCGCTGCATCAGGCCTTCGATGCGGCTTTTCAGGCTGTCATCGTCGAGTGGTGTGAACTTGTTGAACAGCGGGGCGATCAGGTTTTGGTAAAAACCGAGCATTAGTACCTGAAAGCCGCACCAGATCAGCCATGCGTATAGCCACCAGTAGGTGCCTGCCTTGTCCATCACCGTCAGCGTCACCCAGATCAGTGGCAGGCCAATCGCGGCACCGACCAGTGTCTGCTTGATCAGGTCGGTAAAAAATAGGCTGGGTGTCATTTTGTTGAACCCGAATTTTTCTTCGAGCGTGAATTGTTTGTAATAATCGAAGGGCAGATCAATCACGTTGGAGATAACACTGACGGCCGCAATCAGCGTGATTTGGTAAATCATGCTGGAGCCCACAAACTCGCCAAGCGTCACCGATAGCCATTGCAGGCCGCCAAGCAGTGTGAAGCCCAGCAGGACGACTGCATTCACTACGAGCAGCACAATTTTCAGCTGGGTCTTGGCGATGGTGTAATCAGCCGCCTTTTGGTGGGCGGCCAGCGGTATCTTTTGCGCGAACTGGGCAGGCACGGTATCGCGATGGTTCGCGATATGACGGATGTGTCGCGTTGCCAGCCATAGTTTGACGCCAAGCGTCACCAGCAAAAAGGCCGCGAAAAGTAATGAGAAGTGGGTGGGATCCATGTGAGAAAATCCGAACATTCTGGGAGAAAGCCACGGGGCTTTTGCCCCGCTTTGTCAGGAATCGAATTATGTCACAAGCATCAGAAACGGATCGGAGTCCTCCCTCGGGCGCAGCAGGCTCTCGCCCGAACGAAATGAACCTGGTCTGGATCGACATGGAAATGAGCGGTCTGGACCCGGACAACAACAAGATTATCGAAATTGCGGCCATCGTCACTGATGCCGAGCTGAATATCCTTGCGGAGGGTCCGGTTTTTGCGATCCACCAGAGCGATGAAGTGCTCGATGGTATGGACGCATGGAACAAGGGTACCCATGGCCGTTCTGGTCTGATTGACCGTGTGCGTGCATCCACCGTGAACGAAGCAGCGGCGGCGGCGCAGATGATTGATTTCCTGCGGCAGTACGTCCCTGCTGGAAAATCGCCGATGTGTGGCAACTCGATTTGTCAGGACCGTCGATTCATGGCGCGGCACATGCCGACGCTGGAAGCATTTTTCCATTACCGTAATGTGGACGTGTCGACAATCAAGGAGTTGTGCCGTCGTTGGAAACCCGAGCTGATCGCAGGCTTCAAGAAGCATCAGTTACACACGGCATTGGCCGACATTCGTGAATCGGTGGAAGAGCTGCGGTACTACCGGCAGCACTTCATTAACGGTTGATGAGAGCAAGGCCAAGCCGGTGGCGTCAAAAGGCATTATCGCGGTGACAGCGCTGCTTGCCCAGCCATGCTGGTCGAACCCGCTATTCCTTGATTCAGCTTTGGCGTGAAGACTAGTGCGCCTTCAATTTTTTCTGTGCTGCCCAGAACCGATGTATCTGCGGCAGGGATGCCTCGATCTCTATCGCCAGCTTGTGGCATTTGAGTGGATCATCGACTAGCGCTACTTCTTCTTCTTTGATCTCCTCGGCACCGAGCAGATAAATCGCCCGCAACAACCCAGCCTGCGCCGAGGTCTGCAAAGCTTGCCAGGCCGATGCCCTGAGCTGCATACCTTCGGTAAAACCCCATGCCCAAGCTTCGGCATCGAGCACCGGCTTACCTTTCCAAAGGTGCTCGCAAAACAAGGGCTCGAATTCTTTTGGCGCCACGGCCAACGTAACGATGATGTCGTCGAGCATACGCTCGCACAGGCGGCGGATGTGGTCCGCCTGGGAAGCAGTGCGGAACTCGGGTTCATCTTCCGGGGCGGGTCCCCAGACGCGCGGCAGCCACTCGTCTGTGCTCACCGGGTCGGGACCGATGGCAATGGCGGTGAGGTAGCCATGCAGTGCATCCATGGTCATGGCTTCGTCACTGCATCGCTCCGACATCAGAAAACGGTCGAGTTCGTCGAATTCCTTGTCAGACATGAGCTGATGGTCGGGCATACGTTTCTCTTTTCAAATAGGGCGGCAGTGTAACGCGATCAGGCGAGTTAGTGGCAATCGCGGCAGACTACAATCCGGATCATGACTACGATTCCTGACCATTCATTTGCCAGTCTTGATCCCGCTATTGTGCTGGATGCTCTTGACGCCTTGGGGTGGCGCACCGATGGGCGACTGCTGGCGCTCAACAGTTACGAAAACCGCGTATATCAGGTGGGCATGGAGCAAGGTCCACCGCTAATTGTCAAATTTTATCGACCAAGACGCTGGAGCGACGACGCCATTCTGGAAGAGCACCATTTCGCACTGGAGCTTCAAGCCAGTGAAATACCCGTGGTGCCGCCACTGTCCATTCAAGGACAGACGCTGCATGTGCATGAGGGTTATCGTTTTGCCGTGTTCCGCAGACAGGGCGGCCGGACACCCGAGCTGGATCGGCCCGGTACGCTGGAATGGATAGGGCGCTTCATGGGGCGCATTCACGCTGTCGGTACACGCACGGCGTTTGCGGGCCGAGGTGCGCTGGATCGCGAGAGCTTTGGCGTGCAGCCACGAGCATGGTTGCTGGCGCATGGTGCCATTCCCGATGAATTGCGAGAGAGCTGGTCCGGTATCAGTGCGCAGGCATTGGAAGCCGTCGCGCGCTGTTATGAGCGTGCAGGTGACTTGCGATTGCGGAGGTTGCATGGCGATTGTCATATCGGCAATCTCCTTTGGACCGAAGCGGGTCCGCACTTTGTTGATCTCGACGACAGCCGGATGGGTCCGGCACTACAAGATCTCTGGATGCTGCTCTCCGGCGAGCGCGACCTCATGAGCCAGCAGTTGGCAGAGCTACTGACCGGATATGAAGACTTTTGCGACTTCGAGCCGAGAGAGCTCTTTTTGCTGGAAGCACTGCGTACTTTGCGTCTGCTGCATTACTCTGCCTGGCTGGCCATGCGCCGCGATGATCCGGCGTTTCAGCATGCGTTTCCGTGGTTCGGTTCAATGCGGTATTGGCAAGACCGGATACTCGAGCTGCGCGAGCAGGTGGCGCTGATGTCCGAGCCGCCGCTCTGGCCAGTATGAGCGTTTTGACCGAGGTCAATTTTTTAATCGGCGTGGTTGCTATAGTCAGGCAGGGCATCGTTAACTACTGATCTATTCAGGGAGCACTCATGTTTAAGAAAATCCTGGTGCCGACCGACGGTTCCCCGGTGTCCGAGACTTCGGCCAAAGCGGCCATCGAATTTGCGGCCACGACCGGCGCCAGCATCGTAGCGCTATCGGTGGCCCAGTTGTATCCGTACATGCTGATGCCGGAGGCCGGCGCGATGGTCGATTTGTCAGCCTACGAGGAAGCGCAGGATCAGACGGCGCAGTCGCACGTGGACAAGGTGAAGCAGCTGGCTGCCGGAGCAAGGGTGGCTTGCGAGCCGATTGCCACGCGCGGCGTGCATCCCTATGAAGAGATACTGGCAACCGCCCGCGACACGCAGTGCGATGCGATCTGGATTGCCTCGCATGGCCGACGTGGTCTCGACAAGCTGCTGCTGGGCAGCGAGACTCAGCGGGTACTGGCGCACGCCACGATGCCCGTCATCGTGTATCGTTGATCGCAGCGTTAGTGGCTACGATTTTGGGTAAGTCGTTATGCACGTCTTTATGTACAACTTTATGTACGTACTTATCTACGCTCTTGTGCAGCGTCCCGACGTTCAGTGAGCCATGAGCACTGGGACTGTCATTGAGTCCAGTATCTGACGCGTCGCGCCGCCGAGTAGCAATTCCCTGAAGCGAGTATGTCCGAAGGCGCCCATCACGAGCAGGTCAGCGCCTTCGTCAGCGCACAGTGACAGCAGCGCCTCACCCGCCTCGATGGTGGTTTCCCGGACCATCACCTCGACTTTCACACCATGGCGCGATAAGTACAGCGCCATATCAGCACCGGGTTGAGCCCCGTGGGCATCGGGTCGTTTGGCGGGATTGAGGATCGCAAGGCTGACCTTCTGCGCACGTTCAAGCAGCGGCAACGCACCGGCAATGGCGCGTGCGGCGTTCAGGCTGCCATCCCATGCCACGACCGCGTGCGAGGGTAGCGTATGGAACCGATAGATACTCGGCAAGAGCATCACAGGGCGAACAGAATTCATGACCACCGATTCGGGAAAACTCGGCATCAGGCCCGGGATGCCCGCTGAGGAATCGAATTGGCCGATCATCACCAGATCGGCGTAGCGTGCCTGCAAGCAGATTCCACCAACAGCATCATCGTCGAGTAGCCGGGATTCGGCAGACAGGCTGGGCTGCTTCGAGGTCGCCGTCTCGAACAGCTCGAGGCTGTGGTCTGCATACTGGCGCAGTGCCCGCACATGATGATCAAAAGCGGGGTCATGCTGATTGAATGTGCCGGCCTCGAACACAACTCTGGAGATACCCGTCATCGCTGTACCGATGACGTGAGCTCCCTCTGCCTCAGCCAGCGCTGCGGCGAGTTGCACGCGCTCTGCCGACTGCGAGGACTGATCCACCTGCACCAGAAGAGTCTTATATGACATGCTGTATCCCCAAAAATGAGTGGTTGTGGAGCGACGGCTTTCGTTGGCACTTCACGCAAGCATAGATTAAGCCGGACAAGCCCTATCGTCCATAGACGCAGAGCAGCCGAGGGCGTTTTGTGTTTGTAAAATTTGACTGAGGTCAAGCTAACCGCCAAGTGAGACGACCCAAGCTCGGGCGCCAAGGTCTTCGCAGAGAGATCGCCAAGGGGCACGCTGCCAATGAGCACTCGCAATCTGTCTTACCTGTTTGCGCCCAAATCCGTTGTGCTGATCGGCGCCAGTGATCGTCCGCACAGCGTGGGTGCAACCGTGCTTTCCAATCTTCTCGCTGGGCAGCATGGTTCTGGCAAGGGTTGCGCAGTAATGGCCGTTAATCCCCACTACACCCAGCTGCAGGGGCTGACCGTTTACCCCGACGTATCGAGACTGCCGACCGTACCCGAACTGGCCGTCATCGCCACACCGCCACAGGCTGTCCCGGGTTTGATAGCGCAACTCGCCCAAAGGGGTACCCGCGCTGCCGTCGTGCTGTCGGCGGGTATGGATGCCGACCATGGGGATGGCCGCAGCCACCGGCAGGCGATGCTCGATGCGGCAAGGCCGTTTGTGATGCGTATTCTGGGGCCTAATTGCGTAGGCATGATTTCCCCACATAGTCGGCTTAATGCCAGTTTTTCGCAGACCGATGCCTTGCCGGGGAAGATTGCCTTTGTCTCTCAGTCAGGCGCATTGCTGACTGCCATGCTGGATTGGGCACGCTCACGGGGAATAGGCTTATCGCATGGTGTCTCTCTGGGCGATGTCGCCGATGTGGATTTTGGTGATGTGCTCGATTATCTGGCGACAGATTCTCATACCAGCGCGATTTTGTTGTACCTTGAAGCTATTCGAGGGGCACGCAAGTTCATGTCGGCGGCTCGCGCAGCGTCGCGCAACAAACCTGTGCTCGTAGTGAAGGTGGGCAGGGTTCCCGAAGGTGCTCGCGCTGCTGCTTCGCACACTGGTGCGATGACGGGTGTGGATGCTGTCTATGATGCTGCATTTCGCCGCGCCGGCATGCTGCGTGTGATGACTACAGAGGCCTTGTTTGATGCAGCCGAGATGCTCGCCCGCGCGCGTCCACTGAAGGGTGAGGACCTGCTGATACTGACCAATGGCGGTGGGCCGGGCATCCTGGCAACCGATGCCTTGGTCCTTGGCAGTGGCCGTCTGGCGTCACTATCAGCGCAGACGCAACAGGCACTCGATCAGATACTCCCGACCCACTGGTCGCAAGGGAATCCGGTCGATATCGTCGGTGACGCTCCTGCCGAGCGCTACCGACAGACCTTGTCCATTCTTTTGGAGAAGCAGCCCGATAATCCGGTGCTGTTCATTCATTCGCCCACTGCGATCGTCTCAAGTTCTGATATCGCTCGCATGGTGGCGCCTATCGCCTGTCAGTCGGATCAGCTGCTGCTTGCGTGCTGGATGGGTGATGCCTCGGTCGCAGAGGCGCGGCACTTGTTTTCACAATCCGACATTCCCCAGTTCAGTACGCCAGAGCGAGCCGTAGAATCTTTCTTGCAAGTCGTGGAATATCGCCGCAATCAGCGCCTGCTGATGCAGGTCCCGGCTGCGGACTCACTGAGCGAACCGATGGATCTGAAGAGAGCTCGAGCGCTCATCGCTCAGGTGGTGTCCGAAGAGCGTACGCTACTGACGGAGCCCGAGTCCAAGGCCTTGATGAAGGCTTGTCGAATCCCAGTCGTCGAGACCCGCGTGGCAGCCTCGCCTGCCGAGGCACGTCAACTGGCCGAAGAGGTAGGTTATCCGGTCGTAGTTAAAGTGCTCTCGCCCGATATCAGCCACAAGACCGAGGTCGGTGGTGTGATGCTTAATCTGAGCGATGGCGACGCGGTGGAGCAAGCCGCTATCGCGATACAACAACGTGTGCACTCGCAGCGACCGGAGGCAAGTCTGACAGGCTTTACCGTGCAGTCAATGGTGCGACGTCCGGACGCGCAAGAGCTCATTGCAGGTATCAGTTCAGATCCCTTGTTCGGCCCAATCGTTTTATTCGGGCTGGGCGGTATCTCGGTCGAAGTAATGCATGATCACGCGCTGGGTCTCCCACCGCTCAACAAGGTGCTTGCGCACGATCTGATGTCGCGAACTCGGGTGTTTCACTTGCTTTGCGGTTACCGGGATCGTCCACCGGTCGATATGGATGCGCTGAGTCATTTGCTGATTCAGATCAGTCAGATAGCAACCTGTCTGCCCGAGGTGATCGAACTTGATCTGAACCCGGTGCTGGCCGATGCACAGGGGGTGATCGTACTGGATGCGCGGGTTCGCATTGCATCGCAGGGTGCTCATTGCGCAGATGACCGGCTGGCGATACGACCCTACCCGCAAGAGCAGGAGGAATGGGTGCAATGGCTGGGCATGCCGCTACTGCTGCGTCCGGTGCGACCTGAGGATGGCGAAGAATATCAGCGGTTTTTCACGGCACTTGATCCACTCGATGTGCGTTTTCGCATGTTCACGCACCAGCAAGTGCTGCATCCTTCGCAGCTGGCACGCATGACCCAGATCGATTACGACCGTGAGATGACCTTTATCGCGGTGCGCAAAGGCGAAGATGGGTATGACGAGCTGCTGGGCGTTGTCAGCAGTGTTGCAGATCCTGACAATCAGGATGCCGAATTCGCCATTATCATCCGCTCGGATCTCAAAGGACGGGGTCTGGGACACCGATTGATGAGCAAGCTGCTTGCGTATTGTCGGCAGCGCGGGACGCGGCAAATTGTTGGCGAGTCTTTGTCAGACAATCAAGGCTTGCTCCATCTAGTGCGAGGCTTTGGATTTAAGACGCATTTTGAACCCACCCTTAACACCGTCAAATTGTGCCTCGGTTTACAAAACTAGCGCATGCGTTGCTGCCCTTACGGGATGCGCTTCCCTCTGGCAGAGGATCAGCCCGACGGGTTTGACTTAAGTCAAAGTAATTACCGCACTGCCTCTCTAGACTGCGATCCAGCCCGAGGCACTCGCTCCTTGCCAGTGCTCGCTAGTTTCGGAGCAATCGAGGATGACAGTCATGACGACAAGCCTGCCACAGAGGTACCCAATGGCGTTTGATGCTGAACTGATCAGCCGGCTTACCCAGTCCGGTCCCCGATATACCTCTTACCCTACCGCCGACCGCTTTTCCGAAGCGTTCAGTTATCGCGACTATCTGCATGCAGTCTCGCATACGCGTGCACGCGGTACACGACATCCATTGTCACTGTATGTCCATATACCATTCTGCGATACCGTTTGCTACTACTGCGGTTGCAACAAGATCGTCACCAAACGCCGTGAGAAGGCGGCCACCTATCTGGCTTATCTCAAGCGTGAGATCGAGATGCAGGGCAAACTGTTTGCCGGCGCTAATCACGTTGAGCAGCTTCATTTCGGCGGCGGTACGCCGACCTATTTGTCTGATGAGCAAATGCACGACCTGATGCGACACCTCCGCCGCTGCTTCTTGCTGAGCGATGACGAAAAAGGTGAATACTCAATCGAGGTAGATCCTCGCAGTGTCTCGGCAGCGCGTATTCATCGACTGCGTGATCAGGGTTTCAATCGCATTAGTCTGGGCGTGCAGGATATCGACCCCGAGGTACAGAAAGCGGTCAATCGGCTTCAGCCGGAAGTCATGACACTGGATATCCTGCGTGCGGCGCGCGAAGCGAGCTTCCGCTCGATCAGCATTGATCTGATTTACGGCTTGCCCAAGCAGAGCCTCGAGTCAATGGCGCAGACGCTGGACACGCTGATCGCAGCCGATCCGGATCGCATCGCTGTTTATCACTATGCCCACCTCCCCCATTTGTTCAAGCCACAGCGTCGGATTCGGGAAATGGATCTGCCTGATTCGGATGTCAAGCTCGACATGCTGGCCATGTGCATCAAGCGGCTTAACGAGGCAGGCTATGTGTACATTGGCATGGATCATTTTGCCAAACCCGACGACGAGCTGGCAGTCGCGCAGCGGCAAGGCAGGCTGCACCGGAATTTTCAGGGCTATTCCACTCATGCAGAAGCCGATCTGATCGCTTGTGGCGTCTCGGCGATCAGTTCGGTGGGCATGTGCTACAGCCAGAATGTGAAGACACTCGATGCCTACTACGATCGTCTTGATCAGGGTGAGCTGCCGGTCGCGCGTGGCTACAAGCTCACCCTGGATGATATGCTGCGCCGTTTTATCATTCAGATGCTGATGTGTAATTTCGAATTATCTGTCCGCTCGCTTGAACAAGCCTATCCGATTACCTTTCAGGTCTATTTTGCAACCGAGCTTTTGCAGCTGCGCGAGTTGGCAGAGATGGGACTCCTCACGATCGACGAGGAATGGCTCAGCGTCACTCTGAAAGGACGTCTGTTGATCCGCAATATCTGCATGGTCTTCGACCGCCACTTGCAAAACGCACGGCGGCTATCCTCGGAGCCTGCGCGTTATTCCCGTACTATCTGAGCATTCCCCTTACTTCTGACTCGTTCGGACCTGTCGTGAATGTCTTTGGGCTCTTGCCGATTTTTCTGATCGGACTACTGGGTGGCGTGCATTGTGTTGGCATGTGCGGCGGTATCGTCGGTGCCTTTTCTGTAGCTACGCCCCGTCGTCCTTTTCCCGTACCCGTGCTGACTCAGGATTCTTGGTTCAGCGAAGCGACGGGCAGCGGGCTGCGTGTGCTCGCGTTTAACGCCGGCAGGATCGGCAGTTACCTGATTGCCGGCGCGCTTGCCGGTCTGCTGGGCAATATCCCCGCGATGATGAATATTGCCATGCTTCAGCGTGGAGGCTATTGGCTCGCCAACCTGATGCTGGTCGCCTTAGGGCTCACCCTGATGGGCGCCTGGCAGGGACTATCGCGTGTTGAAAAGCTCGGGCAGTGGGCATGGCAAGGTCTGCAACCGCTGAGTCGCCACTGTCTCCCGGTCACGACGGTGTGGCAGGCGCTGGCATTGGGTGCACTCTGGGGTTGGGTACCGTGCGGCATGGTCTACAGTGTGTTGATGACTGCCTTGGTTACCGGTTCGGCGGCGCACGGGGCGAGCGTGATGCTGGCCTTTGGTCTGGGCACTTTGCCGTTATTGTTCTCCATGGGCATGCTGGGAAGTCGGCTGCAGGCCAACTTGCAAACGCCGGTCGTGCGAACGCTGGCAGGTTGGCTGGTATTGATGTTTGGTCTGCTGGGGCTCTACCGGGCGGCGACCGGTGCCTCGCATGGCTGGCTGGACATCCTGTGTATTGTGCCGGTGCCATGAATATTTTTCAAAGATGAGTGCCATCATCACGACCTCCTGTTTTCATTGCGGTCTTCCCGTCGCCAAGGGTGGTGGCTGGCATGTCCGCATTGATGATCTTGAACAGCCGGTGTGTTGTCCGGGTTGTCAGGCTGTGGCTCGCGCAATCGTCGACAGCGGACTCACCGAGTACTATCGCAACCGACAGACCCTGCCGCAGGTCCTTGCCGAGCCGCTGCCTGATGCGCTGGCACTGTATGACACACCTGAGCTGTCCGCACAATTTATCAGTAGCGACGGCGGCGGTGAGGCAACCTTGTCCATCGAGGGAATACGCTGCGCTGCCTGCGTCTGGTTGATCGAGCGCCGCTTGTCGCAGGTCCCCGGACTGCAGACAGTCGATCTGAATGTCGCGAATGAGAAATTGCACGTGCGCTGGGATACATCGCGGTGCAAGCCCAGCGATATCTTGCACGCAGTACGTGAAATGGGCTATGTCGCCTACCCGTTCGATCCGATTCAGCATGGTGAACTGCTGCGCAAGAATGCGCGTGCCATGTTCAAGCGTTTGTTTGTCGCCGGTTTGTCGATGATGCAGGTGATGATGGTGGCCGTTCCTGTCTACATGGCAGACGCTGGCGAGATTGAGCCGGACATGATGCAACTGATGCGTTGGGCCAGTTTCTGTCTTGCCGTGCCTGCCGTGATTTACTCGGCACAGCCATTTTTCAGAGGCGCATGGGCCCATCTGCAACAGCGTGTGCTGGGGATGGATGTGCCAGTGGCCTTGGGTATCGCCTCCGCTTTCATCGGCAGCACCTGGAACACGATCGCCGGCGACGGTGACGTCTACTTCGACTCGGTCACCATGTTCATTTTCCTTCTACTGGCCAGCCGTTATGTGGAGCTGCTGGCACGTCGCAAGGCCGCAGCTTCGCTCGAGACCCTGCAGCGTGCCTTGCCGGCTTCTGCCTGGCTGCTGAGCGGTTTTCCCTCCACTCGCGAGGCGAGGTTGGTGGCTGCGGTCACCTTGCGGGCTGGCGACATGGTGCTTGTCAAACCGGGGGAGGCAATTCCTGCGGACAGCGTGATCGTCGAGGGTGAAACCACGGTAGCCCTGTCGCTGCTCACCGGTGAAAGCCAGCCGCAAGCCAGACAAGTCGGTGAGCGGCTTGCCGGGGGTGCGGTGAACATCAGTCAGCCTGTCACGCTGCGCGTGGAAAAAGTTGCCAAGGACAGCACCCTGTCGTCTCTGATACGGTTGATCGAGCGTGCCGGGCAGGGCAAGCCGAGCCTGTCTCAGTGGGCTGATCAGGTCGCAGCCTGGTTTATCGCGGCCTTGCTTTTGCTTAGCTTGGGTGTGCTCGTCTTCTGGAGTTGGCATGATGCCTCTCGAGCATGGGCGGTCGCCATGGCGGTGCTAGTGGTGTCTTGTCCTTGCGCCTTGTCGCTTGCCACGCCCTCAGCGCTTGCGGCAGCGACGGATCGTCTGCTCAGCCAGGGGGTGCTGGTAATTCAACCGCACGTGCTGGAAACCCTTCATCGGGCAACCCATGTCGTGTTCGACAAAACAGGCACACTGACCGAGGGCAAGCCAAGCGTACGGCAGCTGATGATGCTTGACGATATGAGCGAGGAAGCGGCGATGAGTATCGCAGCCGCTTTAGGCACGGGAAGCGCGCATCCGCTCTCGCAGGGGTTGGTGCGGGCGGCCAACGAGCGTGCAGTACCGTCGTCGACTGCCACCTCGGTGATCCATCATGCCGGTATGGGTCTGGAGGCTCAGGTGAATGGTAGGCGTTATCGGATCGGGAGCGCATCATTTGTTGCCGCGCTCTCCGGCAAGGCTACTTTGCCCGGGGAGCCGGTCCATGAGACATCCGTCTATCTTGGTAGCCAGGATCGATGGCACGCGCGATTCGATCTGGCAGACAGGCTCAGGATAGACGCTGCCGAGACCGTGCGCTATTTCAGGGCGCGCGGCATGACCACCCTGCTGCTCTCCGGCGATGCGCCGGGTATGGTTAATCAGCTAGCGTCCTCGTTGTCCATGAATGCTGCGCAAGGCGGCATGCTGCCGCAGCAAAAGCTGGACTACGTCCAAGAGCTGCAGCGCAATCGTGCGGTGGTCGTGATGGTGGGTGACGGGATCAATGACGCCGCAGTGCTTCGTGCGGCAGATGTGTCTTTTGCCATGGGCTCGGGCGCAGCGCTGGCGCAGACGCATTCTGATGCCGTGCTGCTTTCCGGGCAACTGTCCTCATTAACACAAGCTGCTGACGCTGCATCGGCCTGCATGCGCGTCATACGTCAGAATCTCGGCTGGGCCACCGTCTACAATCTGGCCGCCATACCTGCAGCTGCATCGGGCCTGCTGGCACCCTGGATGGCAGGACTGGGCATGTCTGCCAGCTCGGCACTGGTGGTGGTCAATGCGCTGCGCCTGCAGCGTTTGCCGAAGCACTCGGACAAGGTGCTCTGATGGAGTCTTTGTACTTATTGATACCGCTGTCCGTCGCCCTTGTTTTTCTGGCGCTGTGGGTGTTCTTTCGCGCCGTGGACAGTGGTCAGTTCGATGATCTGGAGGGGCCTGGCATGCGCCTGCTGCAAGACGACGACAGCGTGTATGCAGAAACCGTTGAGTCTGAACAGGAGAGGACGCACTAAGCTTTGCACCCCACGATCTGGCTTCCGACCAAATTTGACTCAAGTCAAGGAAGTTTGCCCGCCTGAAATGTACTCTCTTGACATCTTCGTCGTAAACCAAGGGAGTTTCTGTGGAAACAACACTGAACTACAACTACCGGGTTGTAAGGCAGTTTGCAGTCATGACGGTGGTGTGGGGTGTGGTGGGCATGCTGGTGGGGGTGATCATTGCCGCTCAACTGGCGTGGCCCGGCTTGAATTTTGATGTGCCGTGGCTGACCTATGGTCGCTTGCGTCCGCTGCACACGAATGCCGTGATTTTCGCATTTGGTGGTTCAGCCTTGTTTGGCACCTCCTACTATGTCGTGCAGCGCACTTGCCAGACGCGGTTGTTCTCGGACACGCTTGCGGCCTTTACCTTCTGGGGCTGGCAGCTGGTGATTCTCGCAGCCGCGATCACGCTGCCCTTGGGTATGACGTCTGGCAAGGAGTATGCAGAACTCGAATGGCCCATTGATATCCTGATCGCCCTGGTCTGGGTGTCTTACGCTGTGGTGTTCTTTGGCACCCTGTGGAAGCGCAGAGTGTCACACATCTACGTCGCCAACTGGTTCTATGGGGCCTTCATTCTGACCGTTGCGATTCTTCATATCGTCAATTCGGCGGCCATGCCAGCCACGCTCACCAAATCCTACTCGGCGTACACCGGTGTGCAGGACGCGATGATTCAGTGGTGGTACGGCCATAACGCGGTCGGGTTCTTCCTCACGGCAGGCTTCCTCGGCATGATGTACTACTTCATTCCCAAGCAGGCAGAGCGCCCGGTTTTTTCTTATCGTCTCTCGATCGTCCATTTCTGGGCGCTGATCTTCACCTACATGTGGGCAGGCCCGCACCATCTACACTACACTGCACTGCCGGACTGGGCGCAGTCGCTGGGCATGGTGTTCTCGCTCATTTTGCTGGCGCCAAGCTGGGGCGGCATGATCAATGGCATCATGACCTTGTCGGGCGCATGGCACAAGCTGCGCCATGATCCTATCCTGAAGTTCCTGATCGTCTCTTTGTCGTTCTATGGCATGTCGACCTTTGAAGGTCCGATGATGTCCATCAAGACGGTCAATGCGCTCTCACACTACACCGACTGGACCGTCGGCCACGTTCACTCCGGGGCGCTGGGCTGGGTGGGCCTGGTATCAATGGGATCGATCTACTACCTGCTGCCGCGCCTGTCGGGCAAGAAAGCCATGTGGAGCACGCGTCTGATC
This sequence comes from Oxalobacteraceae bacterium, assembly GCA_900299005.1. Lineage (GTDB taxonomy): Bacteria > Pseudomonadota > Gammaproteobacteria > Burkholderiales > Burkholderiaceae_D > Pernthalerella. The sequence goes on along the minus strand of OMID01000036.1, from coordinate 19,616 downwards.
GAATGGCACTTCTGGATCGCGACCATCGGTATCGTGCTGTATATCGCCGCGATGTGGATCGCCGGCGTGATGCAGGGCCTGATGTGGCGTGCGGTGAATGCCGACGGCACGCTGACCTATTCCTTCGTCGAAAGTGTCAAGGCTACTTTCCCGTATTACGTGATTCGCCTCGCGGGCGGCACCTTGTATCTGATAGGCATGCTGATCATGGCTTACAACAGCTTCAAAACGGTCAGTGGTAGTCATCCCGTCGATGCTCGCATCCCAGCAATGACGGGCGCGCATGCCTGACTCTCGGAGAATCACATGAAATTCACACATGATCAAATTGAACGCAAACCCCTGCTGCTGATTTTGCTGGTGATTCTGGTGGTCAGCATCGGCGGACTGGTAGAGATCGTGCCGTTGTTCTTCCAGAAATCAACCACCGAGCCAGTCGCGGGGCTGACACCCTACAGTCCGCTGCGACTGGCCGGCCGCGACATCTATGTACGCGAGGGCTGCTACAACTGTCATTCGCAGATGATCCGCCCATTCCGCGCGGAGACCGAACGCTATGGCCATTACTCCGTCGCAGGAGAGTTTGTGTATGACCGTCCGTTTCAATGGGGCTCCAAGCGTACGGGTCCGGATCTCGCTCGAGTGGGTGGACGCTACAGCGACGATTGGCACCGCGCACACCTGAATAACCCGCGTGATCTCGTGCCCGAATCGAATATGCCAGCGTATCCATGGCTGACCACGACTGCACTCGATGCACCAGCGATTGTGCCCCGGCTAAAAGCACTCAAGCGCCTTGGGGATCCGTATACCGACGAGCAGATTGCCGCTGCGCCCAAGGAACTCGAAGGCAAGTCCGAGCTGGATGCATTGGTCGCTTATCTGCAAGGGTTGGGCATCCAGATCAAGGCAAGGAGGTAACCATGGATCTGCTAGAGCGAGTTTCTGATGCGCGCAGTGTGATGACGGTGATCTGCATGATGACCTTTATCGGGATCGTGTTCTGGGCCTTCAGTGCGCAGCGCACACAAGATTTCAAGGAGGCTGCGATGCTGCCGTTCGCGGACGAAGAACAACCGGATACCCAGGAGCAGGAGTCAGGTCATGGCTGATTTCACGAGTGGATTCTGGGGAATCTACATCACTGTACTGACCTTGGCGTCGGTACTGGGTTGCGGCTGGTTGCTGTGGTCGCAATCGACCATCAAGTCCGACGTATCCAAGGATGGCAAGGTTGGCACGACGGGTCACACCTGGGATGAAGGTCTGGAAGAGCTCAACAACCCGATGCCTCGCTGGTGGATGTGGCTGTTCTATATCACCATCCTCTTTGGCATTGTCTACCTCTCGCTGTACCCCGGACTGGGCGCCTCTGCCGGCAAGCTGGCTTGGACTTCCACGTCGCAATATCAGGAAGAGCTCAAGAAGGCAGATGCCGAGTTTGGTCCGCTCTTTGCCCAATACCAGCAGACTGACTTTAAGACATTGGCCCTTGACACGCAGGCGCGCGCGATTGGTGAGCGACTCTTCCTGACGTATTGCGCACAGTGCCATGGTTCTGATGCCCGTGGTAACAAAGGCTACCCCAACCTGACCGACAACGACTGGCTGTATGGGGGTGATCCTGAGGTGATCAAGACGACTATCCTAAAGGGCCGTAACGGCGTCATGCCGCCCATGGGTACTGTGGTTGGCACGGACAAGGATATCGACAATGTCGCGCACTATGTGCTGTCATTATCGGGTTCGTCATCCGACCCGATCAAGGCCAGCTTTGGCAAAGAGAAGTACGCTGCCTGCGCGGCCTGTCATGGTGCCGAAGGCAAGGGTAGCCACGCTGTGGGCGCGCCTAATCTGACCGACAAGACTTGGCTCTATGGTGGCAGCGTGGCGACCCTCTCGGAAACTATCCGAGGCGGGCGCAATAATGTCATGCCGGCCTTTGAGGATTTCCTTGGCGAGGCCAAGGTACATTTACTGTCTGCCTATGTTTGGGGTTTGTCGAATAACTCCACGCTTTCGACCGCCAAGCCCAATCAGAAACTTCCCTAGGGAGATGCTGAACAAATTCCATTTTTTGGCGAGCCAGCATCGCTGTACAACGTGAGAGCCTGCTGAAACAAAGGTTTTCAGCTATTTCCCGAAGGAGAAATCTGCGATTTTTAGAGGCTCTATCAAAATGCCACTGGCCGCGTTGGGACGCCTTGCCGTACCTCTGTACTGTCTGCGGCGTCCCCGCCTTGTCAGCGACCGCGCTGTTTCGCGGCGCTCATTTTGATAAGAGCCTCTTATTAATTAGCGCTTACCTAGGAATGTCAATGCAAGGAGCTTCGCCAGAGGTCGTGGTCATCAAGATGTACAAAGCGCGGGAAGACATCTACCCGCGTGAAGTGCAAGGAAAATATGCTTCGTTGCGCTGGTTCTTTGTCTGGGTCACGCAGTTGATTTTTTATGGATTACCTTGGTTGTCATGGAATGACAGACAAGCGGTTTTGTTCGATCTCGGTGCGCGAAAATTTTATATCTTCGGCCTCGTGCTCTGGCCGCAGGATTTTATTTATCTTGCTGCGCTGCTGATCATCAGTGCCTATTCGCTGTTCTTGTTTACGACAATCTTTGGACGAGTCTGGTGCGGTTTTGCCTGCCCACAGACGGTCTACACCGAAATCTTCATGTGGATAGAGCGTACGCTGGAAGGCAAGCGCAGTGCGAGGATGCGGCTCGATCGTCAAGCGATGTCGGGGGAGAAGTTTGCACGAAAATTTTCCAAGCATCTGGCCTGGGCTGCGGTCGCCTTATGGACCGGCTTTACTTTCGTGGCTTATTTCACCCCCATCCATGTGCTTGCCGATGAAGTCGCCGCACTGACGTTGGGACCCTGGGAATGGTTCTGGATTCTGTTTTATTCGTTTGCTACCTATGGCAATGCCGGCTGGATGCGCGAACAGGTCTGCAAATATATGTGCCCCTATGCGCGCTTCCAGAGCGCGATGTTCGACAAAGACAGCCTGATCATCACCTACGATAAAGATCGCGGCGAGCCGCGCGGGGCGCGCAGCAAGCAGGACATTGAGAGCATGAAGTCTCTGGGCGACTGCATCGATTGCGCGATGTGCGTGCAGGTGTGCCCCACGGGTATCGATATCCGCAAGGGTCTTCAGTACGAATGTATCGGTTGTGCCGCCTGCGTTGATGCGTGCAACGCCGTGATGGACAAGATCGGCGCGCCACGTGGACTGGTTCGCTATTGGACCGATCATGCGCAGAATTTCCGTTGGTCGTCGGCGCAGATTCTGCGCCACATGGTGCGTCCGCGAGTGCTGATCTACAGCATAGTGCTCTTGATGATCATCTCGGTATTTTTTGGCACGCTGCTTACGCGCACACCGGTCAAGATGGATGTGATCCGCGACCGTGGTTCCATGGGTCGAGAGGCGGAGAACGGCCAGATCGAGAATGTCTATCGATTGCAGATCATGAACACGGACGAGTTGGCTCATCATTATCGAATCGGTGTAGAAGGTATCGATGGCATCCTGCTGCAGGGTGCCGGAGAGGTCGCGCTGGACGCGACCGAATCGCGTGCCGTGCCCGTCAATGTGCGTACACCCGATGGCAAGGGCATCCCTGGGTCCAACAAGATCTGGTTTACCCTGGTCGATGCCGATGCTCCCGAGGTGAGGCTGAAAGAAAAGGCGGTTTTCTTTGTGCCACGCTGATCAAAGAGAAAACTTCACGAAAAAAATCACGAGGAAAATCATGCCTGCTGAACCGACAGAAAAACATGCTGATCCCTGGTACAAGCACCGCTGGCCTTGGTTGCTAATGGCAGGTCCTGTGACAGTGATAGTGGCAGGTGTGATGACGATGTGGATTTCTTTTTCCAGTGCGGACGCGTTGGTGGTGGATGATTACTACAAAAAAGGCAAAGCTATCAATCAAGATCTTCGTCGCGATAGCGCGGCTGCAAGTCGTGGACTGTCACTGTCGATCCGTTACGATGCCGCCGCCGGCGTTATCAGTGGCCAGCTGCACGGTGCCACTGACGACGTGCCGCTCAAGCTTCTGCTGATCCATCCCACCTTGCCGGAGAAAGACATCCAGCTCACGACCAGGTCCGACCAGCGCGGCGTCTTCTCGGTTGCGCTGCCTTTGCTGGAGCGGGCGCGCTGGCAGGTGCAGGTCGAGGATGAGGCCGGCAGCTGGCGTTTGCAGGGCCAATGGTCATGGCCGCAACAGATAGGTACCGACATCCAAGCCGTATCGCAGTCGGGTCAGGCTGCCAAGGAGGATAGGCTATGCTGAAACTGGCGATGGCTGTGCTGTGGCCATCATTTCTGGTGGCTGCGATGGCTGATGGTTTCTTTTTCTCGGTGTTCGATCCCGCAGATCTGCTGATAGTTGGCGGTCATGGGGAACTACCGGCGATCGCGGTATATACGATAGGTTTTTTCTTCTTCTGGAGCTTTGGTGCACTTGCCAGCATGCTGAGTATCTATCTTCTCAGGACTGAGAGCCCGTCTCAGCCACCTTTCTGATCCTGCCGGCCATCAGTTAGAACACGTCGCTCAGTGGAGATGTCAGACTGTTTTTTGTGCAGCGATCAGATTGGGTGCTCGGCATTTCAGCTGCAGGTTTCCGTTCCTGCTGCCAGTGCACGCATCCTGTCCAGATCGAGTAATTCGATCTCGCGGTTTGCTAATCTCAGCAGGCCCTGTTTTTTCAGGCGTGAGAGCAGACGACTAATGCTTTCAATGGTTAACCCGAGGTAATTGCCGATTTCCTCCCGCGACATGCGCAATTGAAACGTGGTCGATGAGTAGCCTCGCGCAGCGTATCGTGATGAGAGGTTGATCAGGAATGCAGCAAAGCGCTGCTCTGCACGCATATTGCCCAGCAGGAGCATGACATTTTGTTCGCGAGTGATTTCTTTACTCATCATTCGGTGGAAATGGTGCAGCAGCGTGGGAATGGTGCCGAATAATTCTTCAAGCCGTGAAAAAGGGATTTCGCAGACTTCACTATCTTCCAGCGCGACAGCATCGCAGTGATGACGATCCGTGCTGATTGCATCCATCCCCAGCAGCTCACCCGCCATTTGAAAACCGGTCACCTGCTGATCGCCTCCCACGCTCACCTGGTAGGTCTTGAAATGTCCCAGCCGTATGGCATAGAGATTCGTGAATGGGTCGTCCATTCGGTAAAGCGGAGTATCTTTGGGTACCTTGCGACGTCGGCCGATGATTTCGTCGAGCTTGTGCATGTCCGCTTCGCCCAGCCCCATGGGCAGACAGAGCTGGTGCATGCTGCAGGCCGAGCAACTCGCTTTGAGGGCGCTGAGGTTTACCGATCTGGCTGGCGTGATGGGGACGGACTGAATCATCGGGGCTTCACTTTTCTGGATGCGGCGAATGTCGCCGATTGGGACACGCCATGCCACGTAGACATACTAGTCCACCCGCTCATAGGGTAAGCCCACATAATTCTCCGCGATGGTTGTGCGACCCGCTTCCGAACGGGTGAAGTAGTCCAACTCGGCCTCCTGGATGCGCTGATTGAAAGGGTCGTCGGAAAATTTGTGCAACATAGACGTCATCCACCAGGAAAAACGTTCTGCCTTCCAGACGCGGCGCAGGCAGATGTCCGAATAACGTGCGATCAGGTCAGTGCGGCCCTCCTGGTAGCGCTTGCGCAGGATGTGATAGAGCGTGTACACATCGCTGGCCGCAAGGTTAAGGCCCTTGGCGCCGGTCGGTGGCACGATATGCGCCGCATCACCCACCAGGAACATCCGGCCGAATTGCATGGGCTCTGCCACGAAGCTGCGCAGCGGCGCAATGCTTTTTTCTATCGACGGCCCAGTGACCAGGTGGTGTGCAACGTCTGACGGCAATCTTGCGCGCAGCTCTTCCCAGAACCTGTCATCTGACCATTCCTCGGTCTTATCCTCCAGTGGGCATTGGACGTAGTAGCGCGACAGCGTAGACGATCGCATGCTGCACAGCGCGAACCCGCGTTCGTGGTTGGCATAGATTAGCTCGTCTGACACGGGCGGTGTGCGGGACAGTACCCCCAGCCAGCCGAATGGGTAGACGCGTTCAAACAGCTTGATTTTGTCGACCGGCACCGACTTGCGGGCGATACCGTGAAAGCCATCGCAACCAGCGATGTAGTCGCAGTCAACCGTATGCCGATGCCCATCCTTGGTGAAGCTGACGCTCGGACGCTCGCCGTAAAAATCATGAGGCATTACTTCGTCGGCATCATAGATGCTTTTCATGCATGATTGCGCTCGCACATCCATCAGGTCTTTCGTCACCTCTGTCTGACCGTAGACCATGACGGTCTTGCCTCCGGTAAGTGCCTTGAGATCAATGCGTTCCATCTTCCCCAGGAAGGACAAGGCGAATCCTTCGTGCACATGGCCCTCGCGATCCATGCGTTCGGCGGCCCTGGCTTCGCGAAGCAGCATTTGCGTGCCTTGCTCCAGCACGCCAGCCCGTATCCGCGAGAGGACGTAGTCAGGCGATTTGGCTTCGATAATGAGGTTATCTATGCCTTGAAGCTCCAGCAGACGGCCGAGCAGCAAACCCGAGGGTCCGGCGCCGATGATGACGACTTGGGTTTTCGTGACTGGCTTCATGTCGCTCGGGCCGACCGGCCCTTTTCTCTGAGGCAATACTGCCATGGTCGGACAGGCGGGGCCGGTCGGGAATAGACTTTAGCGGCACGAAATTGTACATTTCGAGGATTTTCATTCATCCCGACCCCCGGCATGCTTCGATCTCGTCCTACCGCCGGCGACATTCCGTTCTTCCGGCTTTACGGGGAAAACCTCGATTCGTCAACGCCCGAGCTGATTCACTGCGAATCGATTGCCGAGCGTAGCCGCTTGCATAATTGGGAGATCAAACCGCACCGTCATCATGGCCTTTTTCAGCTGCTTTGGCTGGAGGAGGGAAATGCCCTTTGCCAGCTCGACGATGTCCGTGCGGAGCTGCAGGGCGGGATGGCGCTGATCGTTCCTCAGCACTGTGTCCATGGGTTCCATTTCTCTGCCGATGCGCGGGGTCTGGTGGTGACGGTCGCTTACTCATTGTTGAGTAGTCTGAGCATAAGCATCTCGCAAGATCTGGGGCGTCTCAGTTTGGCAAAGTACTGCCATCTTGGGGAGGGGGACGGGCGCGTTGAGGCAGCCCTGAGAGATCTGAATGCCGAGTACCTCACGTATGGCGTTCACCGAGAGGCGTTGATGACAGCGCTGCTCTCGGTGGCGCTGGGCTGGCTATTGCGTTTGTCAGGCCAAAGTGCTGCTGATCGCGAGATGACCACCTTGTCGCGTGGTCGCCAGCATATCGCCCGGTTTATCAGGCTGGTGGATGCGGGATATGCCCGTCAAGCGGGCCTTGACGACTACGCCAGCCGGATGGGTATCAGCACCGCCCACCTCAATGCCCTGTGCAGGCAAGTCGCCGGGCAGTCGGCCCTGTCCATCATTCATGCCCGCACGCTGCGAGAGGCTAGACGCATGCTCGTCTACACCTCCGTGTCAGTGCGCGGTATCGCGGATGCCCTGGGGTTTTCAGATCCAGCTTATTTCACTCGATTTTTCAAGCGCCATACGGGCATGTCCCCGCGCGATTTTCGTGTGCGCGCAGCCGTCTGGACGGGGGAAGATGTTGGGGGAGGATTGCCGTGAGCGCAGAACAAAGCCCCGGCGAAGCGAGGCGCAGGGGTATGTGGAAAGCCAAGCAAGTGCTGACGAATTTAACGCCGCAAGATTTCTACTTTTGGGAAATCGCTTCAAGCCTTTGATGTGGCAGGCTCCCGAGTTGTACCGCGCTGCTGGCCCGCCATGAGAGGTGGTTTTCTTCAGCGTCTCCCCAAGTGAATTCAGGGCAGAAGGACCGATAGTTCTGCCGCTGCGTTAAGCAGAACCGGGAGAAATGCTTGTTCCATTTGCGCGCGTGATACCCGGGTTGCTTGTGCTCCGACATTGAGCGCCGCCACCACCGTGCCGGTTGCGCCTCTGACTGGGACGGCAATTGAACGCAGGCCGATTTCGAGCTCTTCCTCGACAACCGCGAAGCCTTGCTGCCGGATTTCGGTAAGAATCTCGCGCAGTCGTTCCTCCGACACGACCGTGCGATCGGTATGGGGTCGCAGTGCCACCCGGTTCAGATAAGCATCCAGATCGGCAGGGGCTAGTGACGCGAGCATGATTCGGCCCAGCGAGGTGCAGTAGGCAGGCAAGCGACTGCCGGCATTGAGTGCGATCGACATCACCCGCGAGGTTTGTGAGCGAGAGATGTAGAGCACTTCGTCCTGTTCGAGCACGGCCAGTGAGCAGGACTCTCCCAGTATCTGGCTGACCTGGTTGAGGCAGGGCTGTGCCGATACCGTCAGTGGTGTGGAGGACAGGTAGGAATAGCCCAGCGTAAGAATTTTTGGCTTGAGATAGAAGTTGTTGGCTTCCGAATCAGCATAGCCAAGCTGCTTGAGGGTGTATAGGCAACGGCGTACGGCCGCACGAGGTATGCCTGTCTTGTGGCTGAGTTGCGCAATGGTCATTGCGCGCCGCTGGTCGCTGAATGCCTTGACCACGGCCAGTCCGCGAGCGAGCGAGGTCATGAAGCTGGGGTCGGTCAGCGCATCAATCTCCTCGGCGATGGTCTGCACATGAGCGTGTTTTGCTGCCGAGGAGGCGAGGCCAGAGGGGAGCTCACTGGGAGCGAGTGCGCTGGGTACAGGGGTTGTGGTGATGTCGGTCATGTTAGGCGAAATGGAGTTCTGCATGAATGGTGCAAAGTCAGTTCAGGTGGTGAGTGAAGGCTTCGTGAGGCTCATTTTCAATCGGGTAGCGCGCTATTTACTGCCCGGCGTTTCAAACGACGTCTACCGGGAAGTCATCTGAATCAAACGCAATCTGACTGCAGTGAGTTAAGGAACGGTCTGGCTGAGACGCTGGCAAAGCTCACTGCAACGGATTCAGGACCTATCTCGTTAGGTCGCTGGCGGCGCTGTCATTACCTTTCCGTACGTCTGTACTGTCTGCGGCATTGTCGCCTTGCCATCAACCGGACGAGATCGGTCCTAAATCAAGGCGGTTTGTTCGGGTGGAACAAACCGTGTTACCGTAGCGGAACTTGATATGTTTTTGATAATTCTCGCTTTAAGCGAATGCCGATTCATTTACACCAAGCCTTTGAGTCGGCCTTTCGTGGCGAAAAGATGACAGCCTTCTTGTCCCTGCGCGAGGCGCTGAATTGTTGAGCGCCACGAATGTTCGACGACCGAACACAAAATAAGCCGACCGTCTTGCGACACTATTGCTCCAACTATACACTTCCCGTGTTCTGTAGTCAGACAACTGTGCGATATTCGAACGCTCATGTGAGAAAAGTTGCCCCAGCCGAGCGGGCCATGACCCAACCCGCGTAGAGGCAAGCCATCCTTGCTGTACGGCGTGTGGGGCCCTCAAATCAAAGGTTTGTCGCCACGGTCCAGAAGCGAAAGCCAGCGGATTTTGACATGCTCGCACCTCCCCGGCGGGCGCTAGTCACTCAACAAAGGACACGGAAGTGGTCAACAAGATTTTTTCTGACCTGGGTGCCGCAGTGGCCGGCATAGCGGATGGTTCGACCATCATGATCGGTGGCTTTGGTAACGCGGGCATGCCGCGTGAACTGATTGATGCCCTTATCGAGCAAGGCGCCGGTGACCTCACGATCGTGAACAACAATGCGGGCAATGGCGATACGGGTCTTGCCGCGCTGCTCGCAGCCAAACGTGTACGAAAGATCATCTGCTCTTTCCCGCGTCAGGTGGATTCGCATGTGTTTGATGCGCTGTATCGCAGTGGCGACATCGAACTGGAACTGGCACCGCAAGGTAACCTCGCAGAGCGCATACGTGCAGCAGGTGCTGGCATAGGCGCATTTTTCACCCGCACCAGCTACGGCACCCAGCTGGCCGAAGGTAAGGAGACGCGCGAAATCAATGGCCGACACTATGTGCTGGAATATCCGATCCATGCCGACTTCGCGCTGATCAAGGCGCATAAATCGGACCGTTGGGGCAATCTTGTCTACCGCAAGGCTGCACGCAACTTTGGTCCCATCATGGCAATGGCTGCCTCGTGCGCAATAGTCCAAGTTGATCAGGTCGTCGAGTTGGGAGCACTGGATCCGGAGGTCATCATCACGCCTGGCATTTTTGTGCAACGTGTGGTGCAAATCGCAGAGAGATCATCATGAAGCGTTTCACCAAAGACGAAATAGCGCAGCGTGTTGCGCGCGATATTCCGGAGGGTGCGTATGTCAATTTGGGCATCGGTCTTCCAACGCTCGTTGCCAACCATCTCGATCCCGCCAAGGAAATACTGCTGCACAGCGAGAACGGTATTCTTGGGATGGGACCGGCCCCCCAACCCGGAGAGGAGGACGAAGAGTTGATCAATGCCGGCAAGCAGCCCGTGACGCTACTTACCGGCGGCGCGTATTTTCACCACGCTGATTCATTTGCCATGATGCGCGGTGGGCACCTCGATATTTGCGTTCTGGGGGCATTTCAGGTCTCGCGACACGGTGATCTCGCCAACTGGCACACGGGCACGCCCGATGCCATCCCAGCGGTTGGGGGTGCGATGGATCTGGCCATCGGTGCTAAACGCGTATTTGTGATGATGGAATTGCAGACTAAGCAAGGTGAATGCAAGCTTGTGGAGCGATGCACCTATCCGCTGACCGGTGTCGGCTGCGTCAGCCGGGTGTATACCGATCTGGCCGTCATTGATATCAGCGAGGATGCGCTCATCGTCCGCGAGCTGGCTCTGGGCATCAGTCTGCCGGAGCTTGAAGGCCTTACCGGACTTTCGCTGGCCATGATCTGATTTCGCCCGCCCTCATCGTCTCCCTTGACGCTTGAATTCACACACAGAACTTTCTGGAATCTGACATGAAACAGGCTTTTATCTGCGATGCAATCCGCACGCCCATAGGACGCTTCGGCGGCGCACTCAGGGAAGTGCGCGCTGATGATCTCGGCGCTATCCCCCTTCGTGCCCTCCAGGAGCGAAATCCCGCACTCGACTGGTCTGCGGTGAATGAGGTCTTGTTCGGATGCGCGAATCAGGCAGGTGAGGATAATCGTAACGTCGCTCGCATGGCGTCACTGCTTGCCGGCCTGCCGCTCGAGGTTCCCGGTGCGACCATCAACCGCTTGTGTGGCTCTGGCCTCGATGCGGTGGGCTCTGCAGCACGCGCAATCAAGTCCGGCGAGGCCGGCCTGATGATCGCCGGTGGCGTTGAATCGATGACGCGCGCGCCTTTCGTGATGGGAAAGGCCGATAGCGCCTTCTCGCGGAACGCCCAAATTTTTGACACCACGATCGGCTGGCGCTTCATCAACCCACAGATGAAATCCATGTATGGCGTGGATGCCATGCCGGAGACTGCCGAGAACGTCGCTGTGGATTATCAGATCAGCCGTGCCGATCAGGATGCGTTTGCGGTTGCTAGTCAGCGCAAGGCGGCCGAAGCCCAGGCGAACGGTGTGCTTGCTGACGAAATTGTCCCGGTCATCATTCCGCAAAAAAAAGGCGATCCCCTGACAGTACTGCAGGATGAACATCCACGAGCGACTAGTATCGAGGCGCTGGCAAAGCTTAAAGGGGTTGTCCGACCGGAGGGATCGGTCACTGCGGGCAACGCCTCGGGGGTGAATGACGGCGCCTGTGCATTGCTCCTCGCCGATGAGGCACATGTAAAACGCTTCGGACTAATACCTAAAGCGCGTGTGGTCGGCATGGCAACCGCCGGTGTGCCACCGCGCGTGATGGGCATAGGCCCGGTGCCCGCCGTACACAAGCTGCTGCATTACACTGGATTGGCACTTGAGCAGATGGACGTGATTGAATTGAACGAGGCCTTTGCGGCGCAGGCGCTTGCTGTGCTGCGCCAGCTAGGTGTGGCAGACAATGATCCGCGCGTCAATCCAAATGGCGGCGCCATCGCTTTGGGTCATCCACTGGGCATGAGTGGCGCCCGGCTAATGACAACCGCCATGTACCAGCTGCACCGCACGGGAGCTCGCTATGCACTGTGCACGATGTGCATTGGTGTCGGGCAGGGCATCGCAGTGATCATGGAGCGCGTGTGACCCGCAAGGCAGTCGCATCGGTCAAAATCGTTGGAGTCCTGCGGATGCGGAAATCATCTGGGCAGGTGTCTGTCATGCATACGTCATTCATGCGGTATCGTTAAAACAGCCAACAAGAATCTGACGATTCCCCGGTGAGTGAATCCCATCACACGATGAGCCCAGAAAAGGAAGCCGTTATGTCAGGACCGGACCCCTATCGCCGCGCATCCCCAGGCGAGCAACCCGAGTATGTCTCGCCGGCCTATGCCTCCACGGTCAAGCGTTCGCCCGCAAAGCCGTTAATTGTGGTGCCGCAGTCTCTCTCCGAGATGACCGGGCCGGTGTTCGGGCACGAGCGAGTGAACCCTGGTGACGCTGATCTCACGCGGCAGCTTGCGGGCGAGCCTATCGGTGAGCGCATCATTGTCGCAGGACGGGTGCTGGATGGTGACGGCAAGCCGGTTCGCAAGTCACTAGTCGAGCTCTGGCAGGCCAATGCGGCGGGTCGTTATCAGCATAAAAATGACCACCATGACGCACCGCTTGATCCTCATTTCACCGGCGCTGGCCGCACCATCACGGATGAGCAGGGCCATTATCGATTCATCACCGTGCGTCCTGGGGCCTACCCCTGGCGAAATCATCCGAACGCATGGCGGCCAGCGCATATTCATCTTTCGCTGTTCGGCCATGCCTTCATGACGCGTCTGGTCACGCAAATGTATTTTCCCGGCGATCCTCTGCTGGCTCTCGACCCGATCTATAACAGCGTGCCTGATGAGCGTGCGCGCCAGCGAATGATTGCGAATTTCGATCTTGGTTTGACGGTGCCGGACTATGCGCTCGGATTCCGGTTTGATATTGTCCTGCGCGGACGCCATGCGACCCCGATGGAGGCATGAGATGAGCGCCGACACCCAGGCGGTACCGGGCCTCACACCCTCGCAAACAGTGGGCCCCTACCTGCACATCGGCCTTGATTGGCTCAATACAACGGCGCTGGCCGCCCCTGATGTCGCCGGCGAGCGTATCGTGATTCATGGCCTGGTGCTCGACGCTGATCGGGCACCTGTTTCAGATGGCATCATCGAGATCTGGCAGGCAAATTCCCACGGCCGCTATGCCCATCCTGATGACGTGCGCGAACTTCCGCTCGAGCGCGGGTTTGCGGGCTTCGGTCGCATGCCAACGGGATTGAAGGGAGAATTCCATTTTTCGACAATCAAGCCCGGCAGAGTGCCTACACCGCATGGCCAGTTGCAGGCTCCGCATATCTTAGTGAACGTATTCGCACGTGGCTTACTCAAGCAGCTTGTCACCCGGATCTACTTCCCGGGTGACGATCACGCGAGCGATCCCGTCATGGCGCAGGTGCCGGTCGATCGCCGACCGACCCTGATTGCGCAGCCCGCCGAGGGCAAAGCTGGTGTTTTCGAATGGAATATTTTGCTGGGCGGAGATCAGAATGAAACCGTCTTCTTTGATTTCTGATCCAAACTCAACCGGTCCTCATCAATGAACACCAGCTATCTGACACGTGCGATATTTTCCAGTGAAGGCATGTCGTCTATTTTTTCACCCCTCAATTCGGTTCAGCGGATGCTGGATGTCGAAGCTGCACTAGCGCAAGCACTTGCCGCTGAGGGCGTGATTCCGCAGGACGCCGCAGCCGTGATCGCCGACTGCTGTGTTGCAAAGAATATCGACTTTGACACCATCGCACGCGAGGCTCGCCAGGCGGGAAATCTGGCAATACCGCTGATCAGGCAACTGACAGCACAAGTCGGTGTCCACGATCCTGAGGCTGCAAAGTATGTGCACTGGGGCGCGACCAGTCAGGATGTGATCGACACTGCCCTAGTGCTGCAGTTGCAGGAAGCACTGCAATGGGTTAGCGAAGAGCTTGCCACGCTGGCCAATGCACTGGCCAGACTTGCGCTTCGTTACCGAAAGACTCCCATGATGGGTCGCACATGGATGCAACAGGCCTTGCCGATTACGTTTGGTCTCAGGGCTGCTGGATGGCTGGATGCGGTACTGCGTCATCAGGACAGGATAGCTATCCTGCGCAACCAGGTCAGTGTCCTTCAATTCGGGGGCGCGGCCGGATCACTGGCCAGCCTGGGTGATCAGGGGTTGGCTGTTGCCCATGCGCTGGCCTCCCGACTTGAACTCGCCGTGCCGGCAGCACCTTGGCATGCGCATCGTGATCGCGTGACAGAAGTGGCGACGACCTTGGGCTTGCTGACCGGGACCTTCGGCAAGATCGCGCGCGATGTGTCGTTGCAGATGCAAACCGAGATTGCGGAGGTGTCCGAGCCGGTCGCGCAAGGGCGTGGTGGCTCTTCCACCATGCCGCACAAGCGAAATCCGGTGGCTTGTGCGATGGTGATCGCAGCCTCCGAGCGAGTGCCGCCTCTGGTGTCGACAATGCTGTCAGCGATGGTGCAGGAACATGAACGCGCGTTGGGTGGATGGCAGGCAGAGTGGGATACCTTGCCGCAGATAGCCGAGCTGACTGCTGCGGCCCTAAGCCAGCTGCGCGACATGATTGAGGGTTTACAGGTGGATGAGGCACGCATGCGGGCCAATATCAATCTCACGGGTGGGCTGGTGATGGCTGAGGCGATATCGCTGGCACTGAGCCAGCATATCGGTCGCGCAGCGGCGCATGAACTTGTCGAAGCTGCCTGCGAAAAAGCATCAAGGACGTCCGTCACTCTGCAGGATGTCCTGTGTGCTGATGACCGCGTCCTGCAGTACCTGAATACCGACGCGTTGGCGACACTTTTTGATCCTGCCCACCATCTCGGCCAGGCGTTGGCATTCACTGATCGAGTGCTTGAACTACACCGCCAGCGCAAGATCTGAGCTCGAGCAATTTCTATCTAGGAAAGCGCCGATTAATTAAACACCGCAAGAGTTCTCCTTTGGGAAATCGCTTCAAGCCTTTGATTTGTCGAACTCATGCGTCGCACAGCGATGTTCGCTCGCCGTAGAATGAATTTTTCAGTGTCTCCCGAGACGCATTCACAGGAGTCTTCATGCCTTTCTTAGACACCGGCAACGGTACGCTTCACTATGAAATCGATGGACCTGATCATGCACCGGTATTGGTTCTGTCGAATTCGCTGGGTACAACGCTTGGCATGTGGTTGCCCCAGTTACCTGCACTGACTGAGCACTTCCGCGTGCTGCGTTACGACACGCGTGGCCATGGACAATCTGATGTCACCGCCGGCCCCTACAGCATCGCTCAGTTGGGGCGCGACGTAGTGTCATTGCTCGATGGTCTGAACATACCGGTGGCCCATTTCTGTGGATTATCGATGGGCGGTATGACAGGAATCTGGCTGGGGGTGAATGCGCCGCGTCGCATTCAGCGGCTGGTCCTCTGCAATACCAGCGCAGCGATCGGTGTGCCAGAGGTCTGGAATTCACGTATCGCCAAAGTGAAGCAGGAGGGCATGCAAGGCATCATCGATGCCGTGCTGGAGCGCTGGTTCACCGCTGATTTTCTGGCCCGTGCGCCAGCCCAGGTCGAGCGCGTTCGTCAGATGCTGAGCACGACGTCTGCGCAAGGTTATATCGCCAATTGTGCTGCGGTACGCGACATGGACCAGCGATCGGAGCTCTCACGCATTGTGGCGCCAACGCTCGTTATCGGCGGCAAGCACGATAAAGCCACGCCGCCCGAGCATGGTGAATTAATTGCGCGTGCCATACCAGGCGCAACATATGTCGAGCTGAACGCAGCTCACCTGTCGAACTGGGAAGTTGCGCAGGCATTTACGCAGCAACTGCTGAACTTTCTGCTCGCGCCATCCGAGGAGCCTGCCGCATGAATGAAAAAGAACGCTACGAGGCCGGCATGCAGGTTCGCCGAGCGGTACTCGGTGATGCGCATGTGGATCGCGCACAGGCCAACCGCACGCCCTTCAATGGAGATTTTCAGGACTTGATTACCCGGTATGCCTGGGGAGAAATCTGGACTCGGTCAGGACTGCCGCGCCATACACGCAGCCTCATGACGATTTGCATGATGGTTGCGTTGAATCGTGAAGAAGAGCTCAAGCTTCATCTTCGCGCCGCCTCGAATAACGGTGTCACGCGCGATGAGATCAGCGAAGCGCTGCTGCAGACCGCGATTTACTGTGGCGTGCCGGCGGCGAACTCCGCATTCGCAATCGCCCAAAAAATTTTCGAGGAGATGGACGCTGCTGCCTGATGCGCTTTTCTTGGCATGCTGCGTCCGTATCGCGCACGAAGTTCAGGTATAGTCTCGGCTTGCATGTGCCCCATAGAAGGCGCTTTTAGAAAAACAGGAGAGATCATGAATGCATCAGTCAAACCGCGCTTTGGGGTTATGGGGGCCGGCTCCGTCGGTTGTTTTTTCGGCGGCATGCTGGCGCGTGCCGGTTTTCCCGTCACGCTCATTGGCCGTCAGGCCCACGTCAATGAAGTCAACCGTCAGGGCTTGTGGCTGGAGGCGAAAGCGTTCTCGGAGCGCGTGCCCATGCAAGCCAGCACGGATGCCTCTGGCGTGGCCGGCGCCAAGGTCATTTTGTTCTGTGTGAAATCTGCCGACAGCGCCGAGGCTGCCCGACAGATGGCGCCGTATCTTGAACCCGACGCAGTCATCCTCTGCTTGCAGAACGGCGCCGAGAATCCTGAGATCGTGCGTGGTGTGCTGACTCATCGCGTCATACCGGCGGTAGTTTACGTTGCCACCGAAATGGCAGGTCCAGGCCATGTAAAGCACCACGGTCGGGGAGAACTGGTCATTGGCAACTCGCCAGAGAGCGCGGATATCGCGGCGTGGTTTGGCCAGTCGGGCGTGCCGGTCGAGGTATCGGCGAATGTGATGGGGCCACTGTGGGGCAAGTTGATCATCAACTGTGCGTACAACGCCGTCTCGGCGATTTCTCAGCAGCCTTACGGCAAGATGGTCGAGGTTGATGGCGTGCCCGAGCTGATGAAGACCGTCGTCACCGAATGCCTTGCCGTTGCGGGCAAAGAGGGCATCACCGTGCCGGGAGACATGCACGATACGGTGCGCAAGTTGGCCTCAACCATGGCCACCCAGTACTCATCGACCGCGCAGGATCTGGCTCGCGGCAAACCCACCGAGATCGATTACCTCAATGGCTACGTGTGCCGGCTTGGGCAGAAACACGGTATCCCCACGCCCGCCAACCATGCACTGCTGACCCTGGTTAAACTCTTGTCGAGCAAAGATGCTCGCCCCGCCCCCTGAATGGCAGAAGGAGCTCTCCATGACACCAGAACAATTCGAGCAACAAATGCGCGAGCAGGGCTATGAGATCGCGACCGTCGAGCGTCCTGCCAATGGTTCCCTTGATCTTCATACTCATCCCTTCGAGGCGCGTGCCTTGATTCTGGAGGGCGAGATCACGATTATCTCGGAGGGTAAGATGCAGTTCTGCCGAGCAGGCGAACTATTCCAGCTGGATGCGAATATTCCGCATACCGAGACTTACGGACCCGCTGGTGTACGGTATATCGCCGCGCGGAAGAACGCTTGAGCGGATAGGCGCGCAAGCCGAGTGTGCGAGAGCCATCCTTGGTCGGGTGTCAGCGCTGCCTGCCAAGGGGGGAACACGCGTGGACAACGTCGCCGGGCTGTTGTCCAATGCAAAGCGCGGCGCATGCGCTTCCTGATGACCGCTGGCACGAACAGCGTTGTCTGAAATGCCACTGGCTCCTTGTCTACCGCTGACAGTCACGTCGGCGTGTCAGGGAGCCAGTATCTCCTTGCGGTAGTTCTGTCGCCCAAACCGACATCAAATCCGGCGGGCGGATCAGAAATCAACCGATGAGATCCACCCGGCCGGACGTATCCATGATGCCGGTGATGACGCTCAGTTTCGAGTGACGGGCGTTGACCTCTTTGCGGAACATCATCAGCGCCTCGGCGTGCGAGCCGGTTTCCATCTCCTTTTCACCCACCGCACTGGCGCCGAAAGCCAGTTTGGCCGCACCGCAATCGCGATGGGACAAGGCAACCACGCGCTTGATGTGGTGCAGCGCGACTGTGATGTCCAGGTTGTCCCAGAAGGTGTTGTGCCAGGCAGCGAATTTGGGATGCACGGCACCGATCGGGCCCCCGGCCATGACGAAGTGGCTGTAGTTGTCACCCAGCTTGTCGCGTTCGACGCCCGACAATAGGCCCATGTATTGCCAGCTCAGCGTTGTAAAGCGCGGGTCAATGCAATTAACGAGCATCGCTTCATAATTACCGCCGGCGGCCATGGAGCGGCCGGGGACGAAACCCATAATGCCACCGGCCAGAACGGCCGCACCCGTCGCGAGAAACTGGCGGCGGGAAGTGCCGGAGTTTGCCGTAAGTGCGGCTGGCGAGCAGCACGGGCAGCCTGCCTCATGCAACTCCGTCGACAGTGTTTCAATATGTTTATCGGACACGTTCATTCTCCTTTTGAATACAAGACGGCTGGGCCATTCATGAGGCATTCACTGGGCCCGACAAGTATTTGCAACGGTATAAGCATACTGCCCGGCAAATGCCCTTGCATGCGTTTTAATAGTAAAACTGAATTATTTTTGCGGGATTTACGCAAAAAAATCCAATCCTGCTCTTTGTATCGAACCTAGGGTGAGGGATCTTTAACTTCCCTGGCGCTATGCTTGCCACCGGGTGCTACAGAAAATCGTGCTCGTCCCGATAAATAATGACGAAAGCCTAGTCTGGCCTGAAGCAATCCACAATGCCGTACCCATCGCCTGGTGAGCCGGGAGAGACCGAGAGTTTTGAAATTAATAATAAGCCGAAGGCGCTCGATGCCTGTCGGCATGGACCTGACAGGAAGGTCACCGAGATGAACACACACGTAATGATTCCCGCTTTTCTGCTGGCTTTCGCTTGCCCCTTGCTCATGGCGGCCGATGCCAAGCTGGATGACCACGGTGCCGGACATGCTGCCCCGGCCGCGCAAGCCAAACCGGCAGAGCCCAAGCCCGCGGATAAACACGCGGCGGATGCAAAGCACACCGCCGATGCAAAGCCCGCTGCTGACGCCAAAGTGGCGGAGGCTCACCCCGAAGAGTCTGCTAAAGCACCGCCGAAAAAAAAGCGCGTCAAGAAGTCAAAGAAGACAGCGACGCACGATGCCCATGCCCCCACTGCCGAGGCACCGCCTGGAACACCCTCGGCCGGACACTCGGCTGACGCGCATGCTGGCGCACACGGCGACAAAGCGCAGGCGGCCGCAGATCCCCACGCGGCGCCTGAGCCCAGCAAACGGTTGAAGTTGCGTAAATCGGTGGTCGGAGCGACGCAAGATGCCCATCCAAGCGATAGCCCGTCAGCATCGGCAACAGCAACAGCAACAGCAACAGCGGAACCACCTGCGCACGGGCATGCGGTTCCGGACAGCGCATCCCCTGCGCCTGTGGCAAGTGATGCGCATGGTGCTCCTGCCAGCGCAAGCCATGAT
>OMID01000035.1 GCA_900299005.1 Oxalobacteraceae bacterium | reverse complement strand
TAATTAAAAATTATTGGCCGGGTCGCTGCGGGTCGCGCCTTAAGGTCGATATCCATCCACAGGAGCGATGCAGCGGATGCATCCGCACAAATAATCATGAAATCCTTTCAGACACGCCTGTACAAGATCCTTGATGGTTCGGTCGAGGAAAAAGCGGCACGTTATTGCGAAATTTTCATTGCCACCGTGGTGGTACTGAATGTGATCGCGATCATCCTCGAGTCCGTGCATGAACTGCACGAGGCCTATGCTGATGTCTTCCATATTTTTGATGTGATCAGCGTGATGATCTTCACGGCTGAGTATGTATTGCGAGTGTGGTCGTACGGCGTCAAATATCAGACCGAGGAGGGTGGGTCCTGGCGTGGCCGTAAAGAATATATTTTCAGCTTCTATGGATTCATTGATTTCTTTGGCACCGTGCCGTTTTATTTGCAGTTATTGTTCCCGGGCCTCGATCTGCGCTTCCTGCGGCTGTTCAGGCTCATGCGCATCTTTAAGCTCTCGCGCTACAACAGCGCGCTGACCGATCTCGTCGAGGCCGTCAAGGCCGAGCGGGATTCCTTTACTTCGGCCTTGTTCCTGCTGCTGATCTCCTGTTTGCTGTGCTCCTCGCTGATTTACATCGCTGAAGGTCACCTCCAGCCCGAGGTATTTCCGTCGATACCAGCCACCATGAAGTGGTACCTGTTAACGATCATTTCTGGCTGGGGTAACGCTGACCCGCAGTCCCTGTTTGGCACGGTGCTCGTCGTGCTGACTCAAGTCCTGGGCATTGCGCTGGCCGCGATCCTGACCGGGGTGGTGGCCACCGCGTACACCACGCAAGTTGAGCGCCGGGCCGTGATGTACGAGATGGAGATCCGCGAGGCGCTGGCCGACGGGATCGTCACCGACGAAGAGCGCTTGAAGCTCGAAGAGCTCAAAGCCAGACTGGGCATGAGTGATGAACAGGTCGAAGCCATCGCGGCTCAGGTGCGTGAGGAAAAGGGACTGGCCTGAGGCGGTCGTGGCCAAACGGGCCCAGAGCACTGTAGAAGCTCTTCAGTCCCGGCGTTTTTCCAGCCCTCGAATGGTCTGCAGCTGCTGGAATCGCTGCTGACTATTTTCCTGCGCCAGCCATAGGCAGGCTTTGTAGGTATCGTTCTCGTTGCGTGGCAGAGCGCGATTGAACTTCTGCTGCACCAGCGGCGGCAGCTCGAGCGGAAAGCGCTGCATCAGCACTTTCACGCCTTCGCGGAATTCGCGGCTGCGCTTGAGGCTCAAGTTGCGTTCGACCTCGTTTACGCACTGGAGCATCACCGGTATCTGAAGTTCGGGGCAATGATGCTGTTTCAGGTACTGCATTTCTGCGCACAGCTGCGCGTAACTCCCGGCCAGCGCGCCCAGTTCGTCGTCCCGGGAAAGGCCAGGCCCGCAATTCGACAGGCAGACCACGAGCATCATCAGTGGCTCCACGTGCTGCCCCCTCTTACATCACCGCACCGATCTGCCAGGGGACGAATTCATTTTGCCCATAGCCGTGTTGCTCGCTTTTGCTGGACTGCCCGGATGCTGTAGCGATCATCAGGTCGAAGATTCGCTCACCCATCTGCTGGAGGTCACTGGTACCGTCAATGATCTCGCCGCAGTTGATGTCGATGTCATCCTGCTGGCGAAGCCAGAGTGCCGAATTGGTGGACAACTTCAGCGAAGGCGAGGGCGCGCAGCCATAGGCACTGCCGCGACCCGTGGTAAAGCAGATCAGCTTGGCGCCGCCGGCCACCTGACCCGTGGCGCTCACCGGGTCGTAGCCGGGTGTGTCCATGTAGACGAAGCCATGCTCTCTCACCGGTTCTGCATACTCATAGACGGCGCGCAGATTGGTGGTGCCCCCCTTGGCCACCGCGCCCAGGGATTTCTCGAGAATGGTGGTGAGGCCACCCGCCTTATTGCCCGGTGACGGATTGTTGTCCATCTCGCCTTCATTGATCGCGGTGTAGTGCTCCCACCAGCGGATGCGGTGCACCAGCTTCTCACCGACTTCCCGGGTAATGGCGCGGCGCGTGAGCAGATGCTCGGCGCCATAGATTTCCGGCGTCTCAGACAAAATCGCCGTGCCGCCATGCGCTACCAGCAGATCGACCGCTGCGCCGAGCGCGGGATTTGCGCTGATGCCCGAGTAACCATCCGAGCCACCACACTGAAGACCTACGGTGAGATGCGATACATCACAGGGAACGCGCGCGCACGCATTAGCGATTGGCAGCATTTCGTGGATCAGGGCGATACCTTTCTCGATGGTTTTCGCCGTGCCGCCACTGTCCTGAATATTGAATGTTCTAAGTAGCGGACCTTCAGCCAGATGGCTGTGATCCAGCCAGGCGGCGAGTTGATTGCTCTCGCAGCCCAGACCCACCACCAGAACGCCGGCGAAGTTGGCATGCGTGGCGTAGCCGGCCAGCGTGCGTCGCAGTAGCTGTATGCCCGGACCGCTGCTATCCATGCCGCAGCCGGTACCGTGTGTGAGTGCCACCACACCATCAATTTGCGTGAAGTTCTTCAATGCGTCCGGGTTCAATCGACGCGAGAAAAAATCGGCAATGCCGCGCGCTACTGTCGCTGAACAATTCACGCTGGAGAGTACCCCGATATAGTTACGCGTGGCGACCTGTCCATTTTTGCGAACATAACCCATGAAATCGCGATGCTGGCGCGGCTTGTCGGGCTGAACGTCTGCACAGAATGCGTAGTCGCGCTCGAAGCGACCTTTATCGATACCGATAATGCAGTTATGCACATGAATATGCTCGCCCGCTTGTATCGGCTTGCTGGCAAAGCCGATGATCTGGTTGTAGCGGCGGATCGGCTGACCGGTCGCGATATCGCGTATGGCGACCTTATGACCTGCAGGTATCAGACCTTTGACCAGAATGTTCTCGACGCTCGTGCCACCCACCAGCTGCTGGCGGGCGATCAGCACGTCATCTTGCGGATGCAGGCGAATGAAGGGGGCAGTAGGAGTCGACATACGGTATTTTTTGTTTTTGAATGAGGGGTCTCGGACAGAAAAAAGGCGCTCCCTCGACAGGAAGCGCCGCTCGTGCAGCGGCCGGGCTTGGCATGGTGGTGTGACTTAGTGCGATTCGCGGGGCACCTCGGCGCCGCTGCCGCCGACCAGAAAGTCGAGATCCGCGCCAAGATGTGCCTGCTGAACGTGCTCGACGTAGAGCTTCACATAGCCGCGCGCAGGTTTTTGCGGCGGCTGCCACGCCGCTTTGCGGCGAGCGAGTTCTTCGTCGCTCACATCCAGATGCAGGCGTCGTGCCGGTACATCCAGCTCCACCATGTCACCATCCTTTACCAGTGCCAGCGGGCCACCAATGCTGGCTTCAGGGGACACATGAAGCACGACAGTGCCATAGGCGGTGCCACTCATGCGCGCATCCGAGATGCGAACCATGTCGGTGATGCCTTTTTTCAGGACTTTCTTTGGCAAAGCCATGTTGCCTACCTCGGCCATACCGGGGTAACCCACCGGGCCGCAGTTCTTCAGCACCATCACACAATTTTCGTCGATATCCAGATGGTCGTCCTCAATGCGCTCGCGAAAATGCTCGGTGCTCTCGAAGACTACTGCGCGCCCGCGATGCTTGAGCAGATGGGGTGACGAGGCCGATGGCTTGATGACGGCGCCATCAGGGGCGAGATTACCCTTTAATACGGCAATCCCCGCTGCCGGCTTGAAAGGCGTGGCCAGGGGCGTGATCACGTCGCGGTTGTAGCAGGGCGCATCCTTGATGTTATCGCCCAGGGTTTTGCCGTTCACGGTCAGGGCATCGAGGTGCAGCTCTGTCGAAATCTCTTTCATCAGCGCCGGCAGGCCCCCGGCGTAGAAAAAGTCTTCCATGAGGTACTTGCCCGAGGGCTGCAGGTTCAACAGGCAAGGCAACTGGCTGGCGAGCTTGTCCCAGTCCTCCAGCGTCAGTGGTACACCCATGCGCCCAGCCATCGCCAACAGGTGGACGACCGCATTGGTGGAGCCACCAATGGCCGCATTCACCTTGATGGCATTTTCGAAGGCCTTGCGGGTCATGATTTTGTCCATGGTGAGATTGTCTTTCACCATCTGCACAATTCGTCGTCCGGTCAGTTGTGCCAAGCGATTGCGACGTCCATCCACGGCGGGGATGGCGGCATTCTCCGGCAGCGCCATGCCCAGTGCCTCGACCATGCTCGCCATTGTCGAGGCTGTACCCATGGTCATGCAGTGGCCGTGAGAACGGTTCATGCAGGATTCGGCTTCGATAAATTCTTCCTGGGTCATTTGCCCTGCGCGCACCATCTCGGACATCATCCAGACACCCGTCCCCGAACCGATGTCCTCGCCGCGGAATTTGCCATTCAGCATAGGGCCGCCGGACAGACCGATGGTCGGCAGATTGCAGCTGGCAGCGCCCATCATCAACGAGGGCGTGGTCTTGTCGCATCCCATTAGCAGCACAACGCCATCGATTGGGTTACCACGTATCGACTCTTCTACGTCCATGCTCGCCAGATTCCGGAAGAGCATGGCGGTGGGTCGCAGTTGCGCCTCGCCGAGCGACATCACCGGGAACTCGAGTGGAAAGCCACCCGCTTCATACACGCCACGCTTCACATACTCGGCCAGCGTGCGGAAGTGGCTATTGCAGGAGGTAAGATCCGAAAAAGTGTTACAGATGCCGATGACGGGACGGCCATCGAACTGATCATGCGGATGCCCTGATGCCTTGGTCCAGCTGCGATGCAAAAAGCCATCTTTATCGGGCTTGCCAAACCATGCGGTGCTGCGCAGCGGTTTGTTCTTTTTGTTGTCGTTACTCATGAGGGCAGAGTCTCCTTGGGGTCGTCTTTTTTGTTGTTCAGGTCGGCGACATGGTTTTTTTCAGCTCAGGGGGATTAGAAAAATTCTTGCGGAAATAATCCTCCGAATCCTCCGAATACCTCACGCCGGCGATTTTGATTGCATCGTCATTGACTTTGCTAAGTGGTGTGTATTGCGGGTGATGATGCTCCCGGTAGGGATTATTGCGCGCCGCGTTATAGCAGAACAGCACGGTCCAGCGCCGGTTGGGTGAACGATTCTGGTCCGAGCGATGCATCACGTTCGAATGAAAGAACAAGCCGTCGCCGGGTTCCATTTCACAGTAGACCAGTTCCAGGGTTTTGAGCATCTCGTCCACGCGGCGTGGATCGGCGCCCACTTGCTCGCCCGGCAGAACGCCATGCTCAACTCGCCCCGCATGATGCGACCCGCGTATCACCTGCAGGCAGCCGTTCTCGCGCGTGGTCTTGTCTAGCGCGAGCATCACACTGGCCATGTAGGGGAACACGCAGCCATTGTGATACCAGTAGCCATAGTCCTGATGCCATTCCCAGGCGCCGCCTTCCAAAGGTTCCTTGGCCGTCAGCTTGGAGTGATAGTGATAGACCTCGCCACCCAACATGGATTCCATGGTGTCCACGACGCGATGAGAGCGCGCCGCCAGACCGTAGACGCTCTCGCCGGGATGATTCCAGGTCGCCATCCGCGTGGACTTTCCGGAGGAATCACGACGGTCGTACAGGCTGGCGTGCAGTTGGGGATCAGTTTCGATTGCCCTGCGCAGTATGGCGATCTCTTCCTGATCAAACAGGGAACGCACTAGCACATACCCGTCGCGTTCGTAAGCAAGCTGCTGCTCAGGGGTGAAAATGGAGGGCATGCTCGTCTCCTCGGAATGGTTATTGTCGGAGCTGCTCAGACTGGGAGCTTAACCGGTTTGGCCTCGCTTGAGAATTTGTGTGAAGATCTCTTTTTGTATTACAAAGCCCAGTGGCGGCCCTTCGAGGGGTAAGATTTACCCATTACTAAAACAAGAACAGGACGAGACATGAGTACCCCCCATTCCAGCACCCTTTCCCCCACGGCCGATCAGCAGGAAGCCGCTCGACTCTTGCATGGTCTCTGGATCGGTAAGGGCCGTTTTGCTGCGCTGCCAGAAAATATCCGTCCCGCGACTCGCCGGGAGGGCTATGCGGTGCAGCAGGCATTCGAGCAGGTCAATGGCCAGACCGTGTCGGGCTGGAAGATCGCCGCCACCAGTACCGATGGCCAGCGCCATATCAATGTCGATGGTCCGCTCGCGGGCCGTATTTATCAGGACCGGGTGCTGCCGGTGGGCGCAACGGTATCGCTACAGAATAATCTGATGCATGTGGCCGAGATCGAGTTTGCCTTCCGGTTTGCCCAAGATCTCCCGCCGCGCGCAACCGACTACCACGTGGACGAGGTGCTGGCTGCCGTCGCGTCTGTGCATCCATCAATCGAGATACCGGATTCGCGCTACGAAGATTTCGTCAAGGTGGGTGCGGCGCAACTGATTGCCGACAATGCCTGCGCTTGCCTGTTTATCCTCGGCGCCTCGGCGAACGACTGGCGAGATTTCGACTACCTGAATGAGCCGATCGCCGTCTCCCTCAACGGCGAGACCATCGATTCCGGCTACGGCCGCAATGTGCTGGGCGATCCGCGCGTAGCATTGACCTGGAGTGTCAACGAACTCTCATCGATGGGCATGACAATGAAAGCTGGCCAGTTCGTGACAACCGGCACCTGCCGCATTCCGGTCAAGGTCCAATCGGGCGATGTGGTGCACGCCGACTTTGGGAAGCTGGGTCAGGTGGGCTGCCGTTTTTCGGCATGATGACTTCAACGGGCAGTGGTCTGGACCGGCGGTGTGCAGGGCGGTTTCCGCAAGCTAGCCCACGCTTTTGATGAAAAAATTCGCCCCATGGCGATGTGCACCCCAGTCACCTCATGAAGATATGAAAATATTAACGCATGGTGCAGCATGACTCTCGGGACCTCAGGCGCAGCGCAGGAATTTGATGCGCTCATCATCGGTGCCGGTTTTTCCGGTCTTTACCAACTGCTCTCCTTGCGCGACAAGCTAGGCTTGAAGGTTCGCGTGCTCGAGGCAGCCGAGGGTATTGGCGGTACCTGGTACTGGAATCGCTATCCCGGCGCACGCTGTGATTCCGAGAGCCATTCGTATTCCTACTATTTTTCGAAAGAGCTGCTGCAGGAATGGCACTGGACTGAGCGATATCCAGAGCAGCCCGAGATACTCCGCTACCTGAATCATGTCGCTGATCGATTTGATCTTCGTCGGGATATTGAGCTCAACACGCGCGTGAGATCAGCCCGCTATGATGACGCCACCAATCGCTGGACCGTCTCAACCGAGACCCATGACACCTTCCGCTGCACCTATCTCATCACGGCCGTTGGCTGTCTGTCATCTGCCAATGTCCCCAAGATTGACGGGTTAAATGATTTTGAGGGCGATTGGTACCACACGGGCCAGTGGCCGCACCAGGGAGTGGATTTCACGGGCAAGCGTGTGGGAGTGGTCGGCACGGGTTCGACGGGCATTCAGGCGATACCCGTGATTGCTGCACAGGCAAAGCAGCTCACGGTATTTCAGCGAACGGCGAACTACAGCATACCCGCGCGTAATGCGCCGCTGACAGACGAGTTCAAGCGCTACGCTAAAGCACATGCGAACGATATTGAACTCATCATGAAGTCGAATACGAACGCGCATCCTTTTTATATCAAAGATCGCTCGGTGTTCGATGTCACTGACCATGAGCGCGAGCAGATACTGGAGTCTGCCTGGCAGAAAGGCGGGCTTGCGTTTCGCGCGGAGTTTCGCGATACCCTGCTAGATGCCAAGGCAAACCATCTGGTGGCTGATTTCATTCGTCGCAAGATACGCGCCATCGTCAAGGATCCCGTCACAGCGGAGCTGCTGGCAGATATTGATCATCCTTTTGCGGCCAAGCGCCCGCCGGTGGATTCGCATTATTTTGAAACCTATAACCTGCCGCACGTACAGCTGGTTAATATTCGGACGCAACCGATCGAGCGGATTACGCCTTCAGGCATCAAGACGACCGAAAAAGACTATGCGCTGGATATCATCGTCTTTGCGACAGGCTTTGATGCCATGACCGGCTCGTTGCTCAAGATGGACATCGAAGGGGATCGTGGACTCAAGCTGAGCGAGGCATGGCAGGCGGGGCCGCGCAATTACCTTGGCCTGCAGGTGCCCGGATTTCCCAACATGTTCACCGTGACGGGTCCCGGGAGTCCCTCGGTATTGTGCAATATGCCGCCCGCAATCGAGCACCACGTGGACTGGATCACCGATTGCATCGCGCATCTGCGCCAGCATGGCGTGCGGCGCATCGAGGCAGAAGAGCAGGCCGCCGATGACTGGGTGTTGGCAGTGAATGCGGCGGCCAGTGCGACACTGCTGCCGAGTGCCACCCATTCGTGGTATCTCGGTGCCAATGTGCCCGGCAAACCGCGTGTGTTCATGCCCTATGCGGGCGGGTTTGCCAATTACCGCAAGATTGTCGAAGAGCGTACCCGGGCCGGCTATCAGGGTTTCAGCCTAAGGCGCTGAGGTTCTGCCGTCATACGGACAAATAGCGCTGCTTTACTTCCGCATTGGCTTCCAGCTCCCGGATACTGCCCTCGAACACGTCAGCACCTTTGTCGATCACAACGGCGCGATCTGCCAGGCCAAGACAGAAATGCAGGTTTTGCTCGGCCAGCACGATGGTAGTGCCGAGCTTGCGCAGGTCATCAACCAGTTCTCCAATTTTTTGCACCATGATCGGCGCCAGTCCTTCGCTGGGTTCATCCAACAGGAGCAAACTGGGATTGCCCATCAATGAGCGACCAATGGTAAGCATCTGTTGTTCACCGCCAGAGAGTTGTCCACCCAGACGATCGCGCAGGGGTTTTAGTAGCGGGAGCATGTCGTAGACGCGATCAATGCTCCAGTCTTGCTCGCCGTGCGCGCCACGCTTGGTGGCGATGCGCAGATTATCGTCAACGGATAACTCGGTGAAGATCTGGCGATCTTCCGGCACAAAGCCGATGCCGGCGCGCGCGATCCTGTGCGAGGGTTGCCCCGTGATCGACTTACCCTCCAGTGCGACACTGCCACGTTTGGCAGGTATCACGCCAGCGATGGCTTTCATGGTGGTGCTCTTGCCGGCGCCGTTTCGTCCCAGTAGCGCCAGTGTTTCACCTCGATTGACGTTCAGCTTCAGTCCGAAAAGTACCTGGCTGCTGCCATAGCTCACATCGAGCGCCGTCACATTGAGCATGTCACTCATGCGCGCGCCTCCTTCGGTGTGCCCAGGTAGGCTTCGATCACGGCCGGGTTATTGCGGATCTCCTGAGGTGTTCCGTGCGCGAGCAGCTTGCCATAAGAAAGTACATGAATATGCTGCGATACCTTGAATACGATGTCCATATCGTGCTCGATGAGCACGACTGTCAGCCCACCTTTTTTCCATAACGCATAGACCGTATCAATCATCTGCCAGCGTTCCTCGGGTCCCATGCCTGCCACGGGTTCATCAAGCAGCAGTACCTTGGGTTCGAGGACCAGCGCCAATGCGATGTCGAGCAGTTTCTGGTCGCCGTGCGAGAGATTACCGCTGATGATAGTGGCCTTGTCGTGCAGACCGAGTTGTTCCATCACTGCCTGCGCGCGGTCTCGTGTGTCGGTGGTGGGGAAGCGTCCACGTATCTGCAGCGACTGACCCAGTGGTGATTGCAGCGCACCGCGCAGAGATTCTTCAACGGTAAGTGATTTGAAGAGTTTGGCAACCTGAAACGCGCGACCTATGCCTTTGCGCACGATCTCGCTGCTGGGCAAACCGACGATATCCTCGCCAT
The DNA here is from genome assembly GCA_900299005.1 of Oxalobacteraceae bacterium. Classification (GTDB taxonomy): domain Bacteria; phylum Pseudomonadota; class Gammaproteobacteria; order Burkholderiales; family Burkholderiaceae_D; genus Pernthalerella. The sequence continues at coordinate 33,071 of OMID01000035.1, read as the reverse complement.
CGAGCAGAATACGCCCGGAATCGGGCTGCAAGCCACCGGAGATCAGATTGAAAAAGGTGGTCTTGCCCGCACCGTTGGGGCCAATGACGGCTGACAATGAGCCAGCGGGGAAATCAATCGATACATCCGAGGTTGCGACCACGCCGCCGAAGGATTTGCGAAGCTTGTCGACTCTCAGCATGGGTTGTCCGTGTTAGTGGTCACCAGAATAGGCTCAGGATTTGCGCGGGCCTTGCATGCCGCCCCAGGTGTCCCAGTTGCTACCGCACAGCCAGCCGCAGTCGATCGGCATGGTGATGCCGGTGATTGCGCGCGCAGCATCGGAGAGCAGAAAGCCGATCCCATCCGCGTCTTCGTCCGGCATGACCAGCCGGTTCATGGCGGACGGCGCGCACAGTTCGGCGGGATCGCGATCGCCGCGGTCAATGGCGGCTTGCAAACCTTCGGTCAGAGTGAAGCCCGGCGCAACGGCATTCACACGCACGCCAGAGCGTCCCCATTCTGCGGCCAGTCCCATGGTCAGTGAGGCCACCGCGGCTTTCGCCGGACCGTAGGCATGCAGTGGCGATGAACGAAAGCTGGTGACCGAGGCGATGTTCACGATGGCGCCGTACCCACGGGCCGCCATTCGCGCGCCGAATACGGCGCAACACAGATAGGTGCCACGCAAGTCGATATTGGTTACGGCATCCCAGTGATCCATCGGCAGCTGCTCTGGGGGCAGCTTGCGCTGCAAGATGCCTGCGCTATTGATGAGATAGTCAATCGGCCCATGCGCGTTCTCGATGAGTTCGGCAAGATCGCGCACGCGCTGGTCATCCAGCACGTCGCAGGCATGGAAAGCTGTGACCCCCATCTCCTTACCTTTGTGGTCCGACCAGCCGGCAGGCAAATCGAGCACGATCACCTCGTCACCACGCTGCACATGATGGCGCACGCAGGCCGCACCGATCCCGCTTGCGCCACCGGTGACGACCGTCAGGGGTTTCTTGCTCATGGGGCGTCTCCCTTGTTCTTGATGGTATTGATCAGTTGTTGCGCGAAGTCGGTAATGCCGCGCTTAAATCCAAGTGCGAACAGCAGCACTACGATACCCAGTGCGAGGCCGTGATACTCGGTGCTGCGGGTGATCACGTCATTGAACAGTAGCAGCAGTCCGGCGCCTACCACCGGACCCATGAACGAATGCAGGCCACCCATCATGATCATGAAAGTGGCCTCGCCCGACATGGTCCAGTAGCCGAACTCGGGAAAGGCCCCCGAGACAAAAAGCGCCATCACAATACCGCCCACGCCAGCCAGCGATGCGGCCAGAATGAAGGCATACAATTTCACGCGCCATACATCGATGCCCAGGTAGCGGGCACGCTCGGCGTTGTCACGCACCATGCGCAGCGTGTAACCAAAGGGCGATTGCAAAATCATTCGCATGAGCAGCAGACTGCCAATGCCGAGCACACAGGAAAACCAATAGAACTGTTTCGGATCAGAGAGGTGAATGCCGAAAAAAGGGGCGCGCGGTATCCCGCCGGTGAGTCCCTGATCGCCGCCGGTCAGCGAGGTCCAGGTCAGGATCACACTGTAGAGCAGCATCTGGAAAGCCAGAGTAATGAAAGAAAAATAAATCTCTTTGAGGCGCACGCAGATCGCTCCCACCATCAGCCCCATGATCGCGCAAAAGAGGATGGCGACAATCATGGCCACAGGAATACTGGCACTCGTCTTTTGCATCATCAAGGCAAACGCATACGCGCCACCGCCAAAGAACATCGCATGACCGAAGGACACCAGCCCACCGTAGCCGATTAGGATATTCAGCGAGGTGGCAAAAATCCCCATGGCCGCCAGGCGAATCACATAATCGAGCAGTACGCGAGAAGAGGTCAGCGCAGGCAGTAATGCCAGCAGCACCAGCGCCGCCAGCGCCCAGAGTACATCGGTGCGAAGGCTCACGGATTTCATGCGCTCCTGCCTTCCTTGCCCAGCAGTCCGTTCGGGCGCAGTATCAGAATCAGTGCCATGGCGATGAACATCAGGCCTTCTACGAACAAGGGAAATCCGATCGTGCCAAAGGCGCGAATTAATCCGATCAGCAGCGCGCCCACCAGGGCGCCGCTCACCGAGCCCATGCCACCGATGACGGTCACGATGAATGATTCAATCAGAATAGAAAATCCCATCCCCGGCGACATGGAGCGCACAGGTGCCGCCAGACCGCCGGCCATGCCGGCGAGCGCACCACCAAAGGCAAACACCCCCGCGTAGATCAGGCTGGTGTTCAGACCCAGGGCCGAGGTCATCGTCGGGTTTTGTGCCGCTGCACGGACGATTTTTCCCATCAGGGTGTGGTTCAGTATCGCCCACAGCACCAGTGCGATGAGTACCGCGGCGCCGATCAGGTACACATAAAACAGTGGCACGATGCCTCCGAGGATAAACAGCGGCGGCGCCTGGAAGGCGTCTGGCATGCCCATTGACTGGAACTCCGTGCCCCAAACGATCTTCACCAGATCATCCATCATCAATACCAGCGCGTAGCACACCAGCAGCTGCATGAGTACGTCAGCGTTATATACCCGGCGCATGAAGAAGCGCTCGAAGATCAAGCCGAACAGCCCGACGCCGACACCCGCTGCGAGGATGGCGATGAAAAAACTTCCCGAGAAGCGATAGGCTGTCAGCGCCAGATAAGCGCCAAGCATGTAGAACGAGCCGTGCGCAAAATTCACGATACCCAGCACGCCAAAGATCAGTGTCAAACCCGCGGCCACCAGAAATAGCAGCGCGCCGACAATCAGGCCGGTGGATAATTGCGTCACGATGCAGGACATCGAGCTTACGCATTCAAGCAGTGCGGTCGGATTCACTCAATACTCCGGAAAGGCGGGCTGGTGGATTACAGCGTGACCGGTGCCCCGATGCTTGCTGCTGCGTCGGGGACGGTAAGCGCGACATCAGCGTCTTAGGCAAATCCCTTGCGTTTTTTCCATTCGGCTTCGAGCTCCGCAATCTGCTTCCAGTTGCCCGGTACCGGATTGGCCATGAAAGGCTCTTTGCCCGACAGTTCGCCCCAGCCGAGCGCGTAATCGACCAGCGTGTGATCCTCGGCGCGCATCGTCAACTTGCCATTCGCGCCAAACGGTGAATCGATAGTGAGTCCGGTTAGTGCGGCGGCGACCTTTTTGCCTTCCGTACTGTTGGCTTTCTTGATAGCCGTGGTCAGGAACTGTATGCACGCGGCATTCTGCCAGGCCCAGTTCAGCGGCAGATCTTTGTACTTGGCCTGATAGGCATTTGACCAGGCTGCGTTGCCTGGATTGTTCGGGAAGCTCTTCAGGTAGCGATTGCCAGAATGCAGACCGAGGGGTACAGCTTTGACGTTGTGCAGCACTGCATAGTCGGCCATGTTCACGCCAAAGAACTGGCGATCCTTGAATAAAGCATAGATGTTTGACTGATCGATGAACGAGGTCAGATCACCCCCCCACAGGCACGAATACACGGCTTGGGGATTACCTTGCAGCAGACGGGTGATGTTCTCACTGTAGTCGGCCTGAAAGAGCTTCGGCCAGACATCGCCAATCACGTCGATATCCTTGTTGAAATATTTCAGATAGTCGATGAACTCGGCGGTAGTGTCGCGGCCATACGCATAATCGGGCGAGCAGGTCATCCAGCGCTTGAGGTTTTTTTCTTTGGCGACTTTGGCGGCATAAGCACCGCCGATCACCGCGTCATGAATACCCTGACGAGCGCAACGGAAGGCCAGCGGCGTGCGCAGCTTGGGATCGGCCGAGAGCGCAGAAGTCTCGGAGCAGGTATGAATCACCAGTACACCCAGATCACGCGCTACTTCGTGCACGGCGAATGCGCCAGATGAGGCCTCGGCATCGACAATGATTTCGCAACCTTCTGCCGTCACCAACTCGCGCGCCACGCGCGCTGCCTCTTGCGGCTGCCCTTTGGAATCCCGAATGACGAGTTCGATCTTGCGTCCTCCGAGACCACCCGCGGTGTTGAATTTGTCGACTTCCATTTGTGCAGCATTGGTCGATGACTGGCCAAGCATCGCTACTCGGCCCGACAAAATGGTGGGCATGCCGACGCGAATGGGCTTGTTCTGAGCGAGCGAAATATAGGGAAACCCCAGCGTGGCCATGCCGGCTATCGCCGTGGCGCTCTGAAGCAGTTTGCGACGCTGCTGCTGGGGATGCTGCGTAGGGGAGGTCTTGTTGTCGCCCTTGATGCCCATGGTCTTGTCTCCTTTGTTATGTGCGCTCGCCCGATGGCATCGCGGCGGGTTGCTTGTTCAACCGGTAGCGTCATGCCAGAGCAATGCTATGCGGTGTTTTACCGGCGCAGTTTATTTTTGATGAAGCAGCTTTTTATGCTGTACCGCAGCACAGCGCTTCTCACCGAACCTCTCCGAAAAGCCTGAATGAACCGAGTCAAATCGAATCGAGTATACGGTATCTGTGCAGGCCAAGACCGCCCAAGCCCAGGCTTGTTCGGCGGGTTCCCTTGCGCACCGGTGCGGGTTGGTGCCCCTTGCCTGAACGGCAATTCTCCGCATCCTGCGGTGATCGAGCGCGCCCCCTCATGCCGGAGAATTTTGACCTTCATCATGTAAAGTCGAGGCAGATTTTCGTAAAGTCAAAAAAAACAGAAGAGCCGACGTCACTACCGGCGGTCGGGACCCGAGACACCATGAAAAAAACCCGTCTTTTTCTCGCGCTGGCCATACTGCTGCCCGCCGGTCTGATCCAGTCCGCAGATGCGCCCGCAGAGCGCAAGGAAGTTGAACCTCATCGGGTCTACATGCAGCCCATGGCTGAGCTGAACCCGGCGCAGCTCACGATGTTCCGGGAAGGCGAAAAAGCTTTCATGACGTCGTGGGTGGTTTTCCCGCAGCTGAAGATACCCAATTGGGAGTACCTGAGGCCACAGGCCATGCTGGAGTGGGGGCTGGGGCCTACCTTCCTTGCGAATGCCTGTGCTGCCTGTCATGTGCAGGCCGGTCGTGGCCGCACCACCGAAGTACGCAATACGCCGTTGGTGCAGCAGCTTTTGCGCATCTCGATTCCCGGCGAAACACCACAGGGCAAACCGAATCCGCATCCTCACTACGGTGATCAGTTGCAGCTTTTTGATGTGATCACGACCGACAAAAACCATATCCGACAGGGCGAGGCTGATGTATTTGTCGATTGGCTTGCGCCCCCGGTCACGCTGACGGACGGCACCGAGATCGAATTACGCAAACCACAGATCCGCGTCGAGAACTTGAACTTTGGTGAACTAGGCGATGAGGTGATGACCTCGCTGCGTAATTCTCGCGTAATTTTTGGTCTGGGCTATCTCGAAGCGGTGAGTGACAAAGACATCCTTGCCATGGCCAAGGCGCAGAAAGCGAAAAAACTCAATGGTCGAATCAACTATGTCCGTGACGATATCAATGACAAGACCGCGATCGGTCGTTTTGGCTGGAAGGCTAACCAGCCAGGTATTCGCCAGCAGATCGCGGCTGCTTTTCACGCGGACATGGGCGTGACCTCATCGATCTATCCGAGGCAAAACTGTCCACCGGTACAACAAGGCTGCAAGGACATGCTCCCCGGCGACAAGATCGAATTGCGCGAGCAGATGCTCAATGATCTGAACTTCTGGGTGATGGCACTGGATGCCCCCGCGCCGCGCGAACAGGACAAGGCCGAGATCCGACGCGGCGGGCGATTATTTGCCAAAGCACAGTGCGCGCAATGTCATGTGCCCGAGTTACGCACCAGCGAATTCCCGGCGCTGCCGCAGCTCTCGAATCGGCGTTTTCGTCCCTACACGGACATGCTAATTCACGACATGGGCGAGGGCCTCGCTGATGGACGCCCTGATTTCAAGGCTGGGCCGCGCGACTGGCGCACACCGCCGCTGTGGGGACTGGGGCTGTCGATGCAGGTCAATGGCAGCACGCACCTCTTGCATGATGGTCGGGCGCGCAACGTGCTCGAGGCGATCCTCTGGCATGGCGGCGAGGCAAAAGCGTCACGCGACAAATTTGCAAAGATGAAGTCGCAGGAACGTGAGGATCTGATCGCTTTTGTGAATTCTCTGTAGCGTCATGGATAAACCAAGCCAGCTCTGACAACATGAAACTCGCGAAGCGTTGCGTTGCGCTGGTAAGACGCCCCCAACACCTCCGGGGACATCGGGTCAGCGCTTCGGGGTAACCGGCTGGTACGATTGCGCTCATCCCCACCAGGGATAAAAATCCGGCATCGCCGACGCCCGGCTCTTGAACGCCGGTTGGCGTTTCTCGGTGAATGCCGCCACGCCTTCTTTGCCATCTTCAATGCTGGCGTAGAACATGGCCAGAGATTCCACCTTGTGTGCCTCGAGCGGGTGACTGAATGCGCTGTTCCGATACATCATCTGGCGCGCCATCGCCATCGAAGTCGGTGAGCGTTCAGCCAGCGTGCGGGCAAGCTCGCGTGCGCGCGTCATCAGCTGGTCTGCAGGCAGGACTTCTTTTACCAGACCCGCGCGATGCGCCTCGTCCGCACCAAAAATCTCGGCCGTATGTACCCACTCCATCGCTTTTGCGAGCCCGACCAGACGTGGAAGGAACCAGGTTGAGCACGCCTCGGGAACGATGCCGACCTTGCCAAACACAAAGCCGAACTTTGCCTGTTCGGAGGCAAGCCGTATGTCCATCGGCAGCTGCATCGTCACCCCCACGCCGACGGCGGCGCCATTGATCGCGCCGATCACTGGTTTTTTGCAATTGAAGATCGATAAGGACACACGGCCTCCTGTATCGCGCACCCCCTTGACGATGACGGGATCTTCAAGACGCTCGTGCATGTCTTGCAGGGTCGGGTGCTGCGATTCATCCAGTCCGAACACATTGCCCGATACCGCGAGATCCATCCCGGCGCAGAAGGCGCGTCCCGCGCCTGTGACAATAATTGCGCGCACCGCATCATCTTCACTCGCGTGATTGAACAGGGCGATCAGCTCATTGGCCATGGTCACGGTAAACGCATTGAGCTTGTCGGGACGATTCAGCGTAACGGTCAGGATGTGCTCGGACAGTTCGCAGTTCAGAGTCTCGTAGTTCATGCCTATTTCCTTGTCTTGGGCGATTCGTTTTTATAAAAATCAGGCGATCGTTTTTCTGCGAAAGCGCTCAATCCTTCCTGAAACGCTTCGGCGTCAAGCAGTGCACGCTGTCGCAGACGCTCGTACTCCATTTGCTCGGCGAGCGTATTGGTTGAGGAGGCGTGATACGCATGCCGCACTTCGCGGGCAATGCCCGGGGGACCTTTTGCGAGCAGGGCGGCGACCTCCCTTGCCTCGGTCATCAGCGAGGCATCGGGCAGGCAGCGCCAGATCATGCCGGAGGCTGCGGCCTCGTGGGCCGATATCTTGTTGCCGAGCAGGGTTGCGGCTTGGGCGCGTGCCCAGCCGATCAAACGGGGTAGTTTCCAGGTGGCGCCCAAATCTGGTATCAACCCCAGGCGAGGCGAGAAAGTCAGCATGAAGTACGCTGACTCGGCAGCCAGCACCAGATCAGCAGCCAACGCAATGCTCACGCCAGCACCGGCGCACGGACCATTGACGGCTGCCACCACCGGAAAAGGCAGATCATGAAAGGTCTGGATCACCGGATTGAAATATGCCGCCATCAGGCTTGACTGCCGCGTGCCGAAGGATTCATCTGGCGAGGCACTCACCTCATCCGGTCCCAGCTGCCACCCGGTGCAGAACCCACGTCCCGCGCCCGTGATCAGCAGGGCGCGCACGCTGTCGTCGTTGCGCAATTCCTGCAGAGCGTCCAGCAGGTCCTTCACGGCTTGTAGCGACAGGCTGTTGAGCGAATCTGGGCGATTCAGCGTGAGCACCACGACCTTATCCTCGCGGCTCTGCAGCAGATGATGGCTCATGGTGTCTCTCGCATCGTTTTACGCTCGGCGCTGCTTCAAGTGATCTTGATCTGTCGGGTCCATCCATAGGGGTCTGGAGCACGTCCGTATTGGATGTCAGTCAGCGCAGTGTAGAGTTTTTGTGCAACGGGGCCGGTGAGCTCATCATTAATCCGATACTCCTTGCCTTTGTAGCCAAATTTTCCAACTGGGGAGATAACGGCTGCTGTGCCCACACCGAAGGCCTCAGTGATACGGCCTCTTTCTATATCTGCCAGCATCTCGTCAACATCAATGCGCTCTTCGCTGACGCTCAAACCGAGATCCGGCGCCAGCTGTAGTACTGACTCACGCGTGACGCCGTGCAGTATGCTGCCCGACAATGCTGGGGTGATGATGTGATTTCCATCGCGAACGAACATGATATTCATTGCGCCCACCTCTTCGATGTAGCGACGTTCGATCGCATCCAGCCACAACACCTGCTGATAGCCTTGCTGACGTACCTGCTCGGCCACCCACACCGTACCCGCATAATTGGCCGTCGTCTTGGCCTCGCCCGTGCCACCACGCACAGCACGCACATACTCATGTGAGATATACACCGACACCGGGTTGAAGCCTTTCGCGAAGTAAGGACCAACCGGACTGAGAAAAATGTAATGCATGAATTCACGACCGACCCGCACCTCCAGCGTGGGTTCAGTGCTGAAGATGACCGGACGAATATAAAGCGAGCAGCCGGGCAGTGTGGGTACCCATTCGTGCTCGAGCTTTACCAGTGATTCGATATAGCCGATGTGGGAGGCTGCATCGACCTGTGGCATCCCGAGCCGTTCGGCAGAGCGATTAAGCCTTGCCATGTTGCGATCGACGCGGAATAAATTGATATTCCCATCCGGGCGGCGATACGCCTTGGTGCCTTCAAAGATAGCCAGGCCGATATGCAGGATCTGCGCGACCGGGTGCATCACTATGGTACCAAACGCCGTCACACGCGAATCATGCCAGCCTTTGTCCAACGTGTGCTGCTGCACGAACATGCGGTTGGTGTACAGCACGCCGAAGCCGGGGTTGTCAGGGAGTTCGACAGGTCGAGGATTGGTCAGGGGTTCGATGATCATGGGGCTGTTTTTGTCCAAGGCTAAAGCGATGTGCGTCAGATGGTTGGGGTGTTCGTGTTTGACGATGGATCCCAGCGTGCGCTGGGATGACGGTTCTAAACAGTGGTATTGCCGGCACTTGCTTGCTGGGCGGTTTAAACGGTTGCTGTGCCCGTAGTTAGTGGGTGGACGGTTCTACACAGTGGCACTGGTCCATAGCTGCTGGGGCGACGGTGTAAAGCAGCCCTTAGCGCCGCAATCCCCTCACCACCGTCATCCCAGCGCACGCTGGGATCCATCGCCACTCCTTCACCGACCCTCTGCTGTGGGATGCTCCCATCCACCGTCATCCCAGCGCACGCTGGGATCCATCGCCACTCTGTGGTCAAGCCAGCAGAGTGACCCTGACCTCACTTCCCCTCAGATTCGCGCCAGCTTGCCATCAACGTATTTGACGGCAGCGATTCATCAAGCAGCTTCTTGCCTTGCGCCGCGCCGGCCACTGGCAAGCCTGTGGGATCAAGCAGCCCGATCTGCACCAGCACACTCGCCTGATCCCAGTAAATGTGCTCATGATAGAGCTTGTCGCCACGGAACTTCACCACGGCCAGCAGGGGTATTTCTACGCGCTTGCCCGTCGGTGGTATGCCCGGCAGCATCCATGGGATTTCGCAGGTGTGGGTAAAGCAGAACAGCATTTCATCGACGACCTGGTTCGTGCCGACGGTGCGCGAGATGGGCACCAGTGACGTGTCAGGGGGATTGCTGTTGACGAAATGGTGCTGGTAGAAGCGATATAAATCCTTGTAACCGACACCCCCCGTCATGGTCGGTATGTGATTCACGTACGGTTCGGCGACCATGGTTGCCATGGTGTCGTCCACGTTGCGCGTCGCGAACTCGGACTCGCAATGCTTGTCCCACAGGGCTGACAGGTCGTAGTGCGGGCCGATTTCCTCACGCAGGGCGGCAATGCTGCGCTGGTGTGCCATTAACGCCGATGGCTTGTGATAATGCTCGCCGCTTGGTCGCGCAAAGCCGTGATCAGCTTCAGGGTAAACGTAAATTTCCATGCTCTCGTGTTTGCCCAGACGTTTTTTGATTTTTTCCTGGGCTTCGGGCGGGCAGTAGTTGTCGAGGCCGGCGAGGTGCAGCACCAGGCGGCATTCGATATGTGCCGCTTCTTTCAGCGCATTCTCGATACCGACCCCGTAATAACCAATTGCGACATCGACATCGGTGCGGCAAGCAGACAGATAAGCGAGCTTGCCGCCGAGGCAGAAGCCCAGCACACCGACATCGCCGGTGCAGCCTTTCATCTCGCGCAGCGCCGTGATGGTGTCTTGAATATCTTCGACGCCAAGGTCTTCATCAAAGCCCTGGTAGAGTGCGAAAGCCTGTTGCCAGTCTTCCGGTGTGTAGCCCAGCTGCACGCCTGGCTTCTGACGCCAAAATAGATCTGGCACCAGTACCATATAGCCTTCCTCGGCATAATAGTCGGCGATCTGCCGCATGCTGAGGTTGATGCCGAAAATCTCTTGCGCGATCACGAGACCAGGGCCTTTGCCCGAAGCGGGTTTGACGAGATACGCGCCGAACTTGCCACTGCCATCGCTGGCATCAATCTTGATCATGCGGGAGCTAATGGAATGGGAGCCGTTATTGTTCATATATCGTGTCCTTGTGGCTAACTTTTCAGAAATCTGGCAACGGTCGCAGTGGGATTGCACGCCGGCTTCGGCCGATACGGTAGCATACGCAGGCTGGACCCACACCTATAACAAGAAGGAGACGGACAAGATGGATATCAAGAACAGCGTGGCCCTCGTGACAGGCACTAATCGCGGCGTGGGCCGCGCCGTCGTGGAGGCGCTGCTCGCCGCTGGTGCGCACAAAGTCTATGCTGCGGCGCGCAATACCGATGGCATCAAAGCCCTGGTCGCCGCAGGTGGCGGCAAGGTCGAGGCCATAGCGCTCGATATCACCAACGAGGCGCAGGTGGCTGCCGCGGCCGCGCACTGCAAGGACGTGAACCTGTTGATCAACAACGCCGGTGCCAACTATGCATCCGGCTGCATTGCTGCTTCATCACTTCAGGCGGCGCGTGCAGAGATGGAGACCAATTACTTCGGCACGCTCGCCATGTGCCGTGCGTTCGCACCTGTGCTTAAAACGAATGGCGGTGGCGCACTGGTAAATGTGGTCTCTATCGTTGCCAAGGCCACCATTCCTGCCTATGGCTCTTATAGCGCATCTAAGGGCGCGAATCTGCGCATGACCGAGAGCGTGCGTGCCGAGCTGGCAGCGCAGAACACGGTGGTACACGCGGTAATGACTGGTGCGGTCGATACCGACATGGCCAAAGGCTACGATGGTCCGAAGAACACCACCGCCGAAGTCGCGCAGGCCATTTTGGCAGGCGTTCACAGCGGCGAGGAAGATATTTACGTCGGCGACATGACAGGCTGGATCAATGGCGCGCTGAAAGAAGACCCCAAGGGTCTGGAAAAGCAGCTCGCTGCTTTCCTGCCGGGCTGATCCGATCCAAGGGGTAATGCAGCATGATGCAGCGGTTCAGACGAGGCGCATTTTTTTTCTTATGGCCGCTGCTGCTGATGTTCAGCCCGGCCATCGCAGGCGATCAAATATCAGTCACCCACTGGGGTGTGCTGTTATACGGTGCGCCGTATGCGGTGGCGATGGAGAAGGGCTACTTCAAACAGGCGGGTATCGAGATTGATGGCGTGCTTAGTTCCAAGGGGGGAGGCACCACCGTACGCAACGTGATTCAGGGTGGTTTGCCTTTTGGCGAAGTAGCGTTGGGTGCTGCCATTGCTGCCGCCCGTGAGGGGATGGATATTCGCCTGGTGTGTGGCGGTGTGCAAAACCTCGCCGACATGGTGTGGGTCACGCTTGCGGATTCACCGCTGAAGAGCGTGCAGGATCTCAAGGGTAAAAAACTCGGCTACACCACGGCCAAAAGCGTCACCGACATGGTGTCGATTCTGGTGCTGAATCATCAGAAAGTGAATGCTGTCGATCGAGTTGCCGTCGGTGGCATTGGCGCGCAGATCACGGCGCTGCAACAAAAGGCCGTTGATGCCGCCTACTTGGGCGAGCCCGTGTATTCTCAGAACAAGGCAAAATTCCGCGTGCTGTTCCATGCGCGTGATCTTCTGCCTCAGGCGAATGTGACGCAGACGGTTGGTGTGACCACGGCCGAATTTGCGAAGGCGCATCCCGAGAAGCTGAAAGCGATCATCGAGGGACGTCGACGCGGGGTTGAATTCATTTATCAAAATCCCAAAGAAGCGGCCGCGATTGTCTCCAAAGTCTACGCCTTCGATCCGAAGGTCATGGAGGAAGCCATGCTGGCCATGGCAAAGGCGCACTACTGGAGCAATGGCGAGTTCGATCTCTCGGGCATGAATGCGATGGCAGAAGGACTAAAGCTGATGGGCGTGCTGGACGGCGCGCCTGATTGGTCGAAGTTGATCGACCGTAGTTTCCTCAAGCACTGATGACTGTCGCACTGACAGTGGATCAACTGTCGCTGGTTTACCGTCGTGCCGGCCAGCCTGACACGCATGCCTTCGGGCCGCTGAGCTTTTCGATCGCTGCAGGTGAATTGGTGTCCATCGTCGGTCCTTCGGGATGCGGCAAATCCAGCTTGCTCGACTGCGTTTCCGGACTGATGCGGGCGACATCGGGCGAGGTCATGCTTGACGGACAGCGGGTTGATGGCCAGGTGCCCCCTCAGGTCGGCATGGTATTTCAGCAGGATGCCAGTTTCCCTTGGCTGACGGTACGCAACAACATTGCCTTTGGACTCCGACATGGAAGACAAGCGCTGAGCGCTGCCGATATTGCCGCGCGCGTGGATGCTGCGATCGTTCAGGTCGGCTTGAATGGTTTTGAAGATCATTATCCCGCGCAGCTTTCCGGTGGCATGCGTCAGCGCGTGTCGATCGCTCGCACGCTGGTCATGCGCCCGCAGTGGCTGTTGCTGGATGAACCTTTCGCAGCCCTCGACCCGCAGACACGCTTGCTCATGGGAGAAGAGCTACTGGCGCTCTGGCGTCAGAGTGGCGCCACCATCCTGTTGATTACCCACAGCCTGGAAGAAGCCGTGCTGCTCTCTGATCGCATCTTGGTGATGAGTGCGCGTCCAGGTTTGCTCAAGCATGAGCTCTGCACTGGATGGCCGCGTGAGCGCGATGCGGGAATTACGGCAAATCCGAATTTCGCCCGGCAAGTGAATGTGCTGTGGTCCGTGCTGCGCGATGAAGCGCAGGTGGCCATGCGGATGTGACCATGCCGCGTTTCCCATCAATCCTGATGATGCGACTGGGGCTGGCTGTCTTCCTGGTGATGCTGCTGCAGCTGGCGTGCGAGCTTCGCTGGATCCAGCCGCAGGTGATGGTGAGTCCGCTGATCATGATCTCCACGCTCTGGCAATTGCTCAGCTACGGGAAGATCACGGTCGACCTGATGGCCACGGGGGTCAGCATTGTAGAGGCGCTGCTGCTGGCAGTCATTCTGGGCATGGCGGTCGGCGGGCTGATGCACCGCCATCCCCGCGTGCGTGCTGTGCTGCAACCGGTGGTGTCTTCATGGTATGCGGTGCCGGTCTTTGCGTTTTATCCCATACTGATTGCCTTGTTTGGCCTGAACCAACGCCCGGTCGTTGCCATTGGCATGTTGTTTGCCTTCGCTGCGATGGCGGTCAATACAGTTGATGGTCTGGACAAGCTGCCAGCCGCGTTCATCAAGTCCGCACGACTGATGCACGTGTCGCGAACACGCACGCTGTTCAATCTCGTGCTGCCGGCGGTATTACCTTCCCTGATGACCGGTTTCAAATTGTCAGCGACCTACGCAGTCATTGGCGTCATTGCGGCAGAATTCATTTTATCGACCCATGGTCTTGGTCATGCCATTGCGTATGCGTATAACGATTTCGATCTGCGCACCATGTATGCGCTGATGCTGCTGGTACTGGTATTGTCGGGTGGCGTGCAGCTCATGCTGCTGTGGATGGAGCGCCATGTGCTTCGTCATCGCGCCACTCTGGGAGCCCGGTAATGCGTGACGCTGTCCATGCGCGGGTCGATCGTTGGCGTGCGCTCATTGCGCTGCTGGTACTGTGGGCGTTGATACATCATATCTATGGCACCGAGGCGCTGGCATCGCCCATCGAGACGGCGCAGCGGATCGCTGATTTACTGCTGGGCACCCGATGGTGGTCGCATGCGGCAGTCACGGTATCGGTGTGGGTGGCAGCGTTTGCACTGGCAGCGTTGGTCGGCGTGGTGGCTGGTGTGCTGATGGGCGTGTGTCGGCCTGCCGGAGAGGTGATGGAGCCATTCCTCAGTGCGTTGGCCTCGCTGCCCAAGGTGACGCTTTACCCTCTGGTGCTACTGGTCTGTGGATTGGGGGTCTCCTCCAAGCTGGTGTTCGGCTTTTTGCATGGGGTATTGCCGGTGTTGCTGTTTACTCTGGGCGCTGTGCGACAGCTTCCGCTGATACAGCTGAAGTCTGCGCAGGCGATGGGCGTCTCGCGTGCCACCTGCCTGCGGCACGTCGTGCTGCCGTCTATTCGAATTTCGGTGCTCTCGGGCTTGAAGCTGGGTGCATCGCTGACACTGCTGGGTGTGCTGATTGGTGAAATGTTCGGCGCGCAAAAAGGACTGGGGTTTTTGCTGATGAATGCGATGGAACTCAATGACAGTGTCACGCTCTCGGCATTGTCCGTGCTGTTGCTGGTTATGGCGCTCGGTCTCAATGCCGGATTTGAACGCCTCACCCAGCATGCCCGATAAGTGTTTGCGAGGCCACTACACCGAAGCGCCACGAGGCCGTTTAACGCCGTATCAAATAAATGCAAATACCCTCGTACTGACGGGCACTTCACAATGCGGGGTCCGGTAATGCCGCAACCCGGCGTTGGCTCCCAGCCGACGCTGGCCGAGATAACCTAGATAAAACTCCGGAGATCAGGATGACCCCACTCCCCGCCACCATGAAAGGCATGGCTGCACACGCTTTTTCGCTCGATGCTTTCAACGCTGTACAACTTGAGGTGCCGCGTCCCAGGCGGGGCGAAATCCTCATCCGGGTGTCAGCCGCCAGCCTCAATTACCGCGACCTCGCTGTCCTGGGAGGTAATTACATTCCTGGTCTTCCGCTGCCGCTAGTGCCCTGCTCGGATGCCTGTGGCACGGTCGTCGAACTGGGGGAGGACGTCACGCAATGGACGGTGGGAGACCGTGTCACGCCGGTGTACACGCAAGGCTGGTATGACGGCAAGCCGACGCCGCAGCAGCGCTTCCGTCAAACACTGGGCATGCCGCTAACGGGTGTACTTCAGCAGTACATTGCGGTGCCTGCCGAAGAAGCCGTCGCGCCACCGTTATCCCTGTCCGATCTGGAGGCATCGACGTTGCCGATTGCGGCCCTGACCGGATGGTCTGCCCTGCAGGAAGGTGGTATCAAGCCGGGTGATACCGTGTTACTGCAGGGGACAGGCGGTGTGTCTTTGTTTGCGCTGCAATTTGCCAAGGCCGCTGGTGCGACCGTCATCATCACATCGTCTCGTGATGAAAAATTGGCGCGTGCCAAGACCTTGGGTGCCGACATGACGATCAACTACAAGACGCACACCAACTGGGACGTCAAGGTCAAGGAACTCACAGGCGGCCGAGGCGTGGATATCGTTGTCGAGACCGCCGGCGCGAGCTTGCCCCAATCGCTTGCTGCAACGGCGTTCGGCGGCTTTGTCGGGGTGGTGGGTTTTGTCGCCGGTTATGAGGCCACGATACCGCTTCGGCAGATGATCGGACCGATGATTCGTGTTCAAGGCATTGCTGTCGGCTCCAAAGCGCGCTTTGAGCAGATGAACCGCGCGATAGAGACCCATCGCATCACGCCGGTGCTGGACCGTGAATTCGCGCTCGACGATGCGCAGGCGGCTTTCTTGCATCTGGCCAGTGGTGCGCACTTCGGCAAGGTCGTCATTTCAGGATTCTGATTCAACGGAGAACCATCATCATGCTCATGAAAGACAAGATAGCCATCGTGACCGGTGCGGCCTCCATGAAAGGGATAGGCTGGGCGACTGCGCGACGTTTTGCCGACGAGGGCGCGCGGGTGGCGCTGCTTGATCTGGATGAGGGCGCTGTGCAGGCGGCGGCCAAAGCGATTGGCAGCGAACATCGGGGCTATGCCTGTGATGTTCGGGATGCAGCCCAGTGTCAGCAGATCGTCCAGAACATCATTGCCGACTTCGGTCACGTGGACATCCTGGTCAATAATGCCGGCGTCAGCCAGAGCAAGCGCCTCATGGACAGCACGATGGATGATTACGATCTGGTGCTAGATGTCAGCCTGCGTGGCGCCTACAACATGTCGCGTGCGCTGGTGCCGCACCTGCGCTCACGCAAAACCGGGGCAATCGCCTGCATGGGCTCGGTCGCTGCACAGCGGGGTGGTGGCGTGCTCGGTGGCCCGCACTACGCTGCTGCTAAGGGCGGCGTGCAGACACTGGCCAAGGCGATGGCGCGTGAGCTGGGACCCGATGGCATTCGCGTGAATGCGGTCGCGCCGGGTTTGATTGAAACAGAGCTCTTGATTGGCAAGATCGATGACGCTGGCAAGCAGCGTGTTGCGGACTCCGCGCCGCTCGGCAGACTGGGAACGCCGCAGGATATCGCCGATGCCTTTGTGTATCTGTGCAGCGATATGTCACGCTTCGTCACTGGGATTGTGCTGGATGTGAATGGCGGGCTTCACATTCACTAAACGTCATTGGCAGGTGGTCAGGTGATCGCCAAGAACGGAGACGTTCATGCGTACTACGCACGATCGCCGGTCGCCATCTGCGACGCGGGTTCCAGCAGGGCATTCATCCATGCCAGGATGTCGGCAAAGAGCAGATCGCGGTCGGGTTCGTTGAAGTTTTCGTGAAAATGCTCCGGAAAATGCCGCAATGTCAGGAGATGGCCGTCGATTTTTTTCAGCCATTCGATAGCCACTGCCGAGTCGGCGAGCTTGTCGTTTCCAGCGATGGCGGCAAACACAGGTAATTGCTTCCATGCGCCGTGTTTTCTCAGTCGGGCCTGTGCCTCGAGCAGCGCGTGACCAAAGCCGAAGCTGGCCTCGCTTGCCCGCCGCTGCAATGCTTCATCCTGATGATGCCGCATCGTGATCTCGGGATCTCGAGTCAGAACATTCGTTACGCTCTCCATCGGGACCTTGGCGCGTGGGAGTAGCGTCGAGAGGATTCCCGATAGTACGACCAATACCCGAGGTACCGGGATCGCGTTCGCAAAATAAGGCGAGGACAATATCATTCCGCGCACCTGCCAACGTTGTGCGCGCTCGGACAGGGCGAAATGGGCAGCAATCAGCCCACCCATTGAATGACCCGTGATAAACACAGGCAGTGCGGGGAAGCGGGTAGCGGCAAATTCGAGCATCGCCTCGACATCATCGAGAAACGCGTCGAAGTCGGTGAGCAAGATTCTTTTTTGTTCGCCGTGGCCGGCCAGATCGACGCTCAGGGTCACGATATCCCGGCTTTTAAAAAATTCGCCTACCGTTGCGTAGTCACCCGAATGGGACATGCCGCCGTGAATGCCCACAATGAGCGCTTTTCTGCCAGTGGGGTTCCATATCCGCAGCGTGCGCTGCCTGTCAGTGCCAGGCAGCGAAATCAACTGATCTTCGAGATAGGACGGTAGGGTCATGGGCGGGCAGGCAAGCGATTGTGCCGTGAGGATGTGTCGTTCATCATGATGCGTGAAAAAATATCACACCTGAAGCCGCATGACGGAAGAGGACGCACCGTCGAACCGAGCCTGTGTGCGTGGCACATGGCCTAGCGCACGACGGCCAGCTGCTCGCGCTTCTTGTTGCGAAAGGT
Source organism: Oxalobacteraceae bacterium (assembly GCA_900299005.1). GTDB lineage: Bacteria > Pseudomonadota > Gammaproteobacteria > Burkholderiales > Burkholderiaceae_D > Pernthalerella. The sequence goes on along the minus strand of OMID01000035.1, from coordinate 15,126 downwards.
GTAGAGCGTGAGAGCACTGTTCTTCACATCCCCTTTGGCATCGAATTCGATCGAACCGGTCACCCCCTGATGTTTGCTGCTGGCCATCACCGGCAGATATTTCGCCGGATCGGACGAGTCGGCTTTCTTCATGGCTTCCATCATCAGCATGGCGGCGTCATACGCATAAGGCGCATAGATCTGCACGTTGCTGTTGAATTTCTTGCGGTAGCGGGCACGGAAATCATCCATGATCTTCTGCTGCGAGGGTTCGATACCGCCAGGCTCGGAACAGATCACGATATCGTCCAGAAGGCCTTCACCGGCCAGCACGGGCATCTGCTCCGAGCATACGCCATCACCCCCCATGAATTTTGCCTTGATACCCAGTTGTTTCATTTGACGAAGCATGGGACCACCGACGGCATCAATGCCACCAAAGAAGATCGCGTCCGGGTTCTTGGCCTTAATCGAAGTGAGGATTGCACTGAAATCGGTGGCCTTGTCATTGGTGAACTGACGGCTCACGATAGTGATGCCCGCAGATTTGGCCGACTTAAGAAATTCATCCGCTAATCCTTGCCCGTAAGCCGAGCGATCATCGACGACCGCTACATTTTTCAGTTTCAGGGTGTCAGCCGCATAGCGCCCCATCACGCTGCCTGCCTGCGCATCATTAGTTACGACGCGAAAAGCTGTCTTGTAGCCTTGCTGGGTATATTTCGGATTGGTGGCCGAGGGCGAGATTTGCGGAATACCCGCATCGTGATAAATCTTCGATGCGGGAATCGTCGTGCCGGAGTTCACATGACCGATCAGGCCTTGCACCTTGCCATCGGCCAGCTTCTGCGCCACCAGCGTGGCCTGCCGGGGATCTGCTGCGTCATCTTCGGAGACCATCACGAACTTGGCCTTCTTGCCGCCGATGGTGAGGCCTTTCGCGTTCATCTCGTCGAGCGCCATGCGAACACCGTTTTCGGTGTCCTTGCCAAGGTGTGCGATGTTGCCCGTGAGGGGCCCGGCATGTCCGATCTTGATGATAACTTCCTGCGCCTGCGCTGTACCCAGGAGCGCCAATAGTATCGAGGACAGCACGGCGGGGGACATCAGGGCAGGGCAGGCACGACGGTTCATGGCGACTCGCTTTCTATCGGGTGGGATGTTGTTTTTAAAAAGTTAATACTTGTGGCGATCAGGCCGGTGTTTCTGCACGTGGGCAGCGTGCGCCACGGTGGAACAATCAAACAGCTCTTGGTAGCATAGCGAACCTTTTCGCCTGACTTCAAGCGGTGACTGCCTCCTGAACTATGCGAATGACCAAAAACACACAATGAAAGATACCGGAGACACCATGGCCAAGGTCAGTCAACGAGCGCAAAGCCTGGGTACGGAGAATGCCTTTATCGTACTCGCAGAGGTCAACAAGCTGATCCGCGAGGGTCGCGACATCATTTCTTTCTGCATCGGTCAGCCAGATTTTCATACACCGATGAATATCCAGGATGCGGGTGTCAAAGCGATTCGCGAGGGCAAGCATGGCTACACGCCATCGGCGGGCATTCCCGAGTTGCGTCAGGCAGTGGCCGATGATTTCAGCCGCACGCGCGGCATTCAGGTTGAGGCTGATGATGTCGTCGTTGCGGCGGGTGCCAAGCCTTTCATAGGCTACTCGATACTCTCGACGACTGACTATGGCGCAGGTGACGAGGTGATTTATCCGGTGCCGGGGTTCCCTATCTATGAATCGCAAATCAAGGCCAACGGCGCGGTGGGCGTACCGATTTATCTGCGCGAGTCACGCAATTTCAGCTTCGATCCTAAAGAACTGGCCGAGAAGATCACGCCCAAGACTAAGCTGCTGATCCTGAACTCGCCGCAGAATCCGACCGGGGGCATCATTCCCAAAAACGACATGGAAGCGATCGCCGACATCCTGCGCCAGCATCCGCAGGTATGGGTCTTCGCTGACGAGATCTATGGCCGCCTGATCTATGATGGCGAGTTTGTCTCCATCGCCTCACTGCCGGGCATGCAGGAACGCACCATTATCTCCGATGGCTGTTCGAAGACCTGGGCAATGACGGGCTGGCGCCTCGGATTCATTGCCAACAAAAAGCTCGCGCCCTACTTCACCACCTGGATTACCAATACGGAATCCTGCGCATCGCAGATTACGCAATGGGCGGGTATCGAGGCGTTGAACGGCCCGCAGGATGAGGCCAATCGCATGCGCGAGATCTTCCACCAGCGTCGCGAACTGATTGTCGGTTTGCTCAATGAGGTGCCCGGCGTGAGTTGCAAGAGCCCGGGCGGCGCGTTCTATGTGTGGCCCAATATCACCGAGGCCTGCACACTGATTGGCGCGAGGGATTCAGAAGAATTTCGTCGTCGACTACTCAACGAGGCCGGTGTGGCCGTGTTGGCCGATATTCATTTCGGTCCCCGCGTGGAGGGCGATGGCCAGCATATCCGCTTTAGCTACGCCGCCTCGGACGAGGCGATCAGGGCGGGTCTGCAGCGCATGACGGATTTCATCAACAAGCATCGCGTTTGAGATTTGCATCACCGGACGGACCCGGGGTGAGCGGACACTGGCCCGATGCGGCGATGGATCCCAGCTTTCGCTGGGATGACAGGTCTGGGCGGGGGTTTGGGCGGCCGTTGCCCCAACACCGTCACCCCAGCGCAAGCTGAAACCCACAGCGCACCCCGCAACCCCGAACACCGTCATCCCAGCGAAAGCTGAAACCCACAGCCCACCCCGCAACCCCGAACACCGTCATCCCAGCGAACGCTGGGATCCACAGCCCACCCCACTAGCCCCAACACCGTCATCCCAGCGAAAGCTGGGATCCACAGCACACTCCACTAGCCTCAACATCGTCATCCCAGCGAACGCTGGGATCTACAGTGTCCACTACGCTAGCGCAGCTGTGTAGATCCTCAGCACACCATTCGCCAAGCACTCGAGGCGCTTGATCACGCGGGCTATACGGTGCCCACTGGGGCGGCGGGTGAACCGACGGCGCCTGGTAATCGCAAAGGAGGCGCAGTCAGCAAGAAACGTGAGCGTTGGTGACGGCGTAGCCACCGCGCCAGTGGTGTCAGATGCCATAGCTCTCCGAGGTGGATGCCGAGCTTAAACAGGCAATGTTCATGCAAAGGGAGTGAGGCACAATGTCCATCGTGAGGTGACGCTGGATGGGCTTCGACCGCGTAGTTGTCTGCGATAAGTACCGAGAGTTGAGATTCCGTAATCCATTGAAGTAGTCTGGGATCGCGCCCCTCGAGTACCGCACAGCTGGCAGCGAGTCTTTCGCCGTCTGGGTGACGGTTCATGCCGAGCAGCACTTCTGCAAATCCGGTATGCAAACAGACCATGTCGCCTGGCGCTATCTCGAGCTGATCTTTGTCGATAATTTCCTGCAGCATCGCATAGTCGATGTTCACCCGCGCATCACCCACGTGGGCATGAAGGTCGATCATGACGGCACGTCCCTGCACACAGTGGGCTGCCTTGTGCTCTACGCCTAGCGCTCGGGCTGGTGAGGTGGATTGCTGTCCGATCGCCGGCAGATCAAACGCTCCACAATCGGAAGAGGCATCCGGTCCGTGAATATGTTCTCCGGCACGATAACCGTTGTAATACACCGCCTCGGGATGTCCGTCACCATCGGCGTCGAATAGTGAGCCGACATGAGCCAGACTGTCCCATTGCGTGCTGTACTGCGTGTGGAGAATAACGAGGTCGTCGCTGATGATATCGGTGTGCGAGGGATCATCTCGGGCGAGCACATAGTTCAAATTGGGCTGACGATTTCGCAGTGTCGGACGCAGCACAGGCGGGAAGCGGCGTGGATTGAGCACATTACCGCCGGGGACATCAAGCGGCAGACTCAGATTGAATGCAAGTCCTTCGCGTACCTCGGCCATGCCCTGCAGGATTTTTTCGCGAGTGATCAGATTCAAGCGACCCAACTGATCGTCGGGGCCAAAATCCCCCCAATTCGACCCCGGGGGTCGGTGCTTCCAGCGAGGGGCGTGGGACATGGCGGTCTCCTGCGTGGATGATCAGACGGCCAGTGTAGCAGCCGCCCTCGCTTACGCCGTCCGCGCTCAATAACCGATCGCTGCGCCGTCGCTGCGCGGATCGGATCCGCCTGATTTCACGCCGCTGACCGGATCGATCGTGATGCCATGCGCATGACCGGCCAGTTCATTCCATGCCGGCCAGCGATTTAGCGTATGGCCGCGTTCTTCGAGTGTCTGTAGTGTCTGGGTGGGGAAACGTCCCTCGATATGCAGCGTATCGCGCGCTTCGCCAATGGCGAAGCGGCCAGACAGCCAGCGCGGCGCTTCCAGTGCTTGCTGAATGTCGCAACCGAAATCCATCATCGCCACATAGGCTTGTAGTTGTATCTGGGGCTGTCCGTCCGCACCCATGCAGCCCACCACGCTCCAGAGCTTGCCGTGGCGCTTGCCTATCGAGGCGATCAGTGTGTGCAGAGGAATCTTGCCGGGCTCGAGCTTGTTCGGATGTGAGGGATCGAGCGAAAAGTAGGCGCTGCGATTTTGCAGCACCACCCCCGTGTCTCCCGCAACGACGGTTGAGCCAAAGCCGCCGTACAGACTATGAATGAGCGATACCGCATTGCCCTCCTTGTCCACGACGGCGATTTACACCGTGTCGCCCGACAGACTGCCGTACGAAGGAACCTTGTCCCAGGGAAGTGCACGGGCCGGATCAATCAGCGCGCGGCGCTCATTGGCGTAGCCTTTCGAGATCAGCCGGTCCATCGGAACCTCCGAGAATTTGGGGTCGGCGATATGACGATCACGATCGTGGTAGGCGATCTGTTTGGCCTGCACCAGCAGGTGCACATGATCGGGGCCGAGGAAGCCCGTTTTATGCAGGTCGTAGGGTTCGACAAGGTTCAGCATTTCGATAACGGCAAAACCTTGCGTGGGTGCTGGCGTCTGATACAAAGTGAGATCGTGATACTGACCCACCAGCGGCACGCCCCACTCCGCGCGCTGCGCCTGCAAATCGGCTGCCGTGAAAAAGCCACCGCGCTGTGCGACATAACTGGCTAGCGCATCGGCGACATCGCCCTCATAAAAACCGTGCCGGCCCTCCCGACCAATGGTTTCCAGGGTGTTGGCCAGTCCGGGATTGCGGATCAGCGAGCCGGCGACAGGAACACCATTTTTTAAAAAAATGGCGGCGGCATCCGGTTCGGCTTTCAGCTCGTCTGCTGTCCTTGCGATCCAGCCGGCCAGCCTTGCGGTCACGGGGAAACCCGCGCGAGCATAAGCGATCGCTGATTGCAGATTACGGGATAGCGGCAGCCTGCCATAGCTTGCATGCGCCTCGCACCAGCTGTCCACAGAACCCGGCGTGGTCAGGCTGGCCGGCAGGATGCCGCGAAATGGAATCTCCTTCAGGCCGCGGCTGCTGAAGTAGTCGATGCTGGCCGACGCGGCGGCGCGTCCTCCGCCATTAAGGAAACGCACCTCACCACTTGCGGCTTCATGAATCAGCCAGAAGGCATCCCCCCCGATGCCCACCATGTGCGGATAGATTACTGACAGCACCGCGCTGGTGGCAATGGCGGCATCGACAGCCGAACCACCGGCACGCAATACCTCGACACCGGCTTGGGAAGCCAGTGCATGTGGGCAGGTGACCATGCCGTTCGGGGCGAGCGTGGCCGGGCGGCCGGTGGTAATGTCCAAAAGTCGTCTCCAGTTCTAGGCAAAGTGAGGGAAGTACGGGTTGATTAAAAAGCTGCGAGCTCGCGCTTGTGCACAATGATGCCCCGCCGTTTTTTTTATTCAGTGAGCGCATCGCACAGCCATCCGGGCTCGCCTTGACCCGGGGTTTGTGTTCAGTGTGTCCTGCGTGGCGGCTGATGGGGCTGGGCCATAACGGCAGCAGCAAGCACTAGCCGCATGATAAACGGTATTGCCCCGACGACCCTTCCGCGTTCAGCCCATCTTGGCCTTTTCAGTCGGGTTAGTAAGGCCAAAGGCACCGGCAAGCTCGGTGCGGCAGACCAGCGGGGGATCCGAGGCGGTCATTGAGCAGAAAGCAAAATGGCATCAGGTAATATCCCGGCATCCCAAAGAGGTATCGACTGGTGTCAATACATTGACTCACCAGAATATCAACACATCAGAGCAGCAACACACCCCAGCGAGGAGACATCATGGCGATCTACGAAATGCGGACTTACCAGATCATTGTCGGCAAGATGGGCGACGTGGTCGAGCTGTACAAAAAAGAGGGCTGGCCTGCCATCGAGCGACACCCGAAAAAACTGATCGCTTATTTCACTGGCGATGTCGGTGCGCTGCATCAGTTGGTTCATCTGTGGAAGTTCGAGGATGATGCTGATCGCCGCGCATTCTGGGCAGGCTTGTTCGCTGATGAGCAATTCCTCGCTTTTGCGCAAAAGGTCAGACCGCTGGTCGCCTCTCAGGAAAACAAACTTTTGCTGGCCGCCCCCTGGGGTCCCACCTTGTGAAATTAATAAAAAATATCATCACCAGAAGATTAACCCTTCGGATTGACGGGCATCGTCTCTTTACCGCGCGTTCTTTGATAGATTCCCGCCCGCCCCCAGTCGGGGCGGATGCCCATGCTTCGGAGGCGTGCTGTGAAACACTTCAGTACTTCATTTCTTGTATCGATACTTTGTCTTGCCCTTGCCGCATGGTGGGGATATGCCCATGGGGGGCTGACGGCTGCACTGACAGCGTTCGGCATTGCGCTCATCCTCGGCGTGATGGAGGTGTCGCTGTCTTTCGATAACGCCGTGGTCAATGCCTCGGTGCTGAAGCACTGGGATGCGTTCTGGCAGCGTATTTTTCTGACGGTCGGCATTCTGATCGCCGTATTTGGCATGCGACTGATCTTCCCGCTGGTGATCGTAGCCACCGCAGCAGATCTCGGCATTGGCGAGGTGTGGAACCTTGCACTCAGCGACCCCAAGCAATTCTCAGCCTATCTCAGCCGACATCACGATGAAGTCGCTGTATTCGGCGGTATCTTTCTGCTGCTGGTTGCGTTGAATTTTCTGATGGATGAGGCCAAGGAATTACACTGGCTGGGCCACATCGAGGCCAAGCTGGCGACTCTGGGCAAGATAGGCTCAGTGCCGGTGTTAGTCGCGCTGTTGGTCGTGATCAGTAGTCTTGCCCTGGTCGAGCCGGATCAGGAATTTGTTGTCCTGATTGCGGGCGTCTGGGGCGTCATCGTCTATGTCGCGGTTGATTTCCTGAGCGCTCTGCTCGAGCGCGATGGCGCGACGGAAGTCAACGTGGGCTCCGTGGTCAAAAGTGGTGGTATCGGTGGCTTTCTGTATCTGGAAATACTGGACGCGTCTTTCTCTTTCGATGGCGTGATCGGTGCATTCGCGATTACCAACGATGTCGTGATCATCATGCTGGGATTGGCTATAGGCGCGATGTTCGTTCGCTCCCTGACCGTCTATCTCGTGCGACAGGGAACACTGGACGAGTACGTTTTTTTGGAGCATGGGGCGCATTATGCGATCGGCATACTGGCGCTGATTATGTTTGCCAGTGTGAAGTACCATGTACCGGAATTGGTGACTGGCCTGCTGGGAGTGGCATTCATCCTGGCATCGGTAGGGTCATCCATCCGTTACCGTCATCGCGAGGCAAGCTCGTCGGCAGAGTGAAGCCATCGGCGCTAGCGATTGCCTGCTAATTGGCAGCCGGTGCCCGAGCGCCCGGTATCTCACATCAGAAACACACCTTTGCCCGAGTGTTGCTGATCGAAGATCTGGTAAGCCTCCTCGCCTTGATCAAGCCTCCAGCGGTGCGTGAACAGTCCGTCGACATTGATCTTGCGATCGGCGATGAAGTCATTGCAGGCTTTTTGCCCGACGGTGGAGAAGGTCCAGGAACCCATGACGGTCACCTGACGGCGCAGCATGTCGCGGCTGACATCGATGCTGACGGATCCGCCTTCGCCGACGAAGCAAGCCTTGCCCCAGCTGCGCACACATTGGACGGACTGCAGACGCGCGTCGGGGGAGGAGGACGTATCCATTGAAGCATGCGCGCCGAGGCCGTGGGTGAGCTGGCGAATTGCAGCGACAGCATCGGTCTTGGAGGGATTGATGATTTCCTCCGCGCCAAACGCCTTTGCCCGGCCGAGCCTTTCTTCGCTGATGTCCAGCGCGATCACGCGCGCGCCCATGGCGATGGCCAGCTGCGTTGCCGACAGTCCGACCGGACCCTGACCGAAGATCGCAATCGTCTGATCGCCCGTCATCTGCAGACGGTGCAGTGCGGCCCAGGCAGTACCCGTGCCGCAGGCAATCGCAGCGCCGGTTTCAAACGACAGTTCTTCGCGAAGCTCGACGATGGTGTTGGCCGGGCATTTCATATAACGTGCATGGGCGCCATGGCCGGTGATGCCGTAGATCTCGGCAACCCCTTCCACGCACATCTGCTGCCACCCCGTCGCGCAGTGCGTACAGGCACCACAGCCACGATAGTGATGCACCATCGCCCGCTGGCCGACATAGGCTTGCTTGGGATTGACGTTGGAACCCACGGCGACCACCACGCCGCACGGCTCGTGCCCGGCAATCACGTGCATTGCCTCGGTGTAGCCGAGGTTTTTCAGGCCTTCACCCGGTGGGGCGCGGTATACCTTCAGATCACTGCCGCACATGCCCGAGGCCTTGATTTCCAGCACGACCTCATTGGGGCCGGGTGACGGATCGGGAAACGCTTGCAATTCGACCTTGCGGTCGCCTGCGAACACAAGGCCTTTCATGGGGTCTCCTGGTGTGGTGAGTGAGGGTTGCTTGTGATTAGCGCATGATGAAAGGATTCGCAGGTGCACCCTCGGCATACGAGATCCAGGTGCTCTTGGTTTCAAGATAGCTGAGCACGGATTCCATGCCGCTTTCGCGACCGATACCCGAATGCTTCATGCCGCCAAACGGCATCATGTAGCTGACAGCGCGATAGGTATTCACCCAGACCGTGCCTGCACGCAGCGCTTTGGACATGCGTATCGCACGGCCAATGTTCTCGGTCCACACGCCGGCCGCGAGACCATAGATGGAATCATTCGCCAGACGGATCGCATCGTCTTCCGTGTCAAAGCCGATGATGGACAGCACCGGGCCGAAGACTTCCTCGCGGGCGATGCGCATCTCGGGCTTCACGTCGGTAAAGATGGTTGGCTCGACAAATTGGCCGCCCGGCAAATCAGGGGCGGGGCCGCCACCGAGAATGCAGGTAGCGCCTTCTTTTTTGGCGATATCAATGTAATCGAGAATTTTCTGGTACTGGGCAGGCGTGGTCACCGGACCGATGTTGGTGTCAGCGGCCATGGGATCGCCCTTGCGTGCGGTCGCGCCCAGCTCGGCGACTTTTTTCGTGAAGGCATCCTTGATCGAGTTTTGTACCAGCAGGCGAGACCCGGCGATGCAGGTCTGACCCGTGGCAGCAAAGATGCCCGAGATCACACCGGCTGCCGCCTTGTCGAGATTGCAGTCGTCGAAAACGATGTTCGGCGATTTTCCACCCAGTTCGAGTGTCACGCGCTTCATGGTCTTTGCCGCTTGCGCATAGATGCGCGCACCGGTGGCGTCCGAGCCGGTGAAGGTGATCTTTGCGATATCCGGATGATCAACCAGCGCCGAGCCGGCATCCGGTCCGAGACCAGTCACCACGTTGAACACACCGTCCGGAAAGCCTGCTTCTTTGGTCAGTGCGGCGTATTCCAGTGAAGAGGCCGAAGTGAATTCCGAGGGCTTGATAACCACCGAGCAGCCCGCCGCAATCGCGGGCGCGCATTTCCATGCGACGAACAGCAGTGGCGAATTCCATGCGGTGAGAGCGCCCACTACACCGACAGGCTCATGACGCGAGAAGGCGAAGATATCCGGCTTATCGATCGGCATCACCGAGCCTTCCAGCTTGTCCGCCAGTCCGCCGAAATAACGCCACCATTCGGGGTGATAGTTCATCTGGCCGCGCATTTCAGCGATCAGCTTGCCGTTATCCATCACCTCGACCTCGGCAAGACGCTCCGCATGTTGGGCTACGAGTTCAGCCAGACGCAGCATCATCTTGCCGCGCTCGGTCGCCGTCATTTTTGCGTAGGGTCCCTCGGTCATGGCGCGCTTAGCCGCCAGCACCGCGCGATCCACATCTTTCGCGCAGCCTTTGGGAATCTTCGCCCAGGCTTTGCCGGTGTAGGGATTGACGGTGTCCATCCATTCCTTGCCGATGGGATCGACATACTGTCCGTCGATGTAGTGCTGGTAGGTTTTCATTGTTCTCTCCGAGGGTTCAGCAGGGGGTCGTGTCGCAGCAGATTCAGTCAGGTGCCTTGCCAGTCCTCCGCCATCATGGCGGCCGCCTTGTCGGCCACCATGATAACGGGTGCATTCGTGTTTCCGGAAGGGACGCGCGGCATGACGGCGGCATCGGCAATGCGCAGTCCCTGCAGGCCTCTTACGCGCAAACGATGGTCGACGACTGCCATGGCGTCGTTACCCATCCGGCAGGTGCCCGTTGGGTGGTACATCGACTGCGCCTGCTCGCGCAGGTAGGCGATCATATCCTCATCCGACTGGCATTGCGGCCCTGGCATTAGCTCCGCTCTCATGCGTGACGCAAAGGGTTCGCTGTGAAACAAGGCCCGCATGATGCGCATGCCTCGCACCAAGGGCATCAGGTCGCGCTCATCACTGAGTAAACGCGGATAGATCAGCACACGCGCGGCCGGGTCGGCCGAGGCCAGCTGAACCACGCCGGTCGAGAAGGGCTGCAGCAGCCCGCAGGAGGCAGTGACGGCAGGTGCTGGATCAGCACGGTACATGCCACCTTTGCCCAGCATGCTGAACGGACGCATCTGTATCTGCAGATCGATGCGCGGACCATGTACCTGTGACGAGGTAAACAAGCCAACCTGTGCCGCTGCTGAAGTGAGCAAACCACGTCGTGTGAACAGGTAGCGCAGTACTTCCGGCACCATGCGCAGGTTACTGGAGATTTTGCGGTTGAGCGAGAAGTTGTCATCGACACTGACCAGGCAGTGCGCATAGACATGATCCTGCAGATTCTGCCCGACGCCGGGCAAGGCATGCAGTGTCGGCAGCCCATGCCTCTGCAATGCCTGTGGATCGCCTATGCCAGAGAGCATCAGCACCTGGGGTGAATTGATCGCACCTGCCGACAGCACCACCTGAGGTGCCAGTACCTCATGCGAGACTCCATTGACCCGAAAGCGTACCCCTTTGACCTGCGTGCCTTGCAGCAGAATTTTTTCAACCAACGCATTCGTCTGCACCTGCAGGTTTGCGCGGTGTCGGACCGGTTTCAGGAAAGCCTGGGAAGTGGAAGACCGCACGCCGTCGTTGATCATCAGTTCCAGATAGCCGACGCCTTCCTGAGTGGGTCCGTTGAAATCAGTGTTCGGCAACATGCCGTTCGCTACAGCAGCCTCGATGAACGCCTGCGAGGCGGGGTGGGGTTCCATGACAGGCGTGACATGCAACTCGCCGCTGCCGCCATGCAGTGCGGATTCCCCGAGATGATGCGTTTCTGTGCGCTTGAAATGGGGCAGCACATCGTTCCAGCCCCAGCCCGGATTGCCGGCAGCCTGCCACGCATCATAATCAGCCGGCGTTCCGCGCATGTACACGTGGCCATTGATGCAGCTGGTGCCACCCACCAGGCGGCCACGGGGCAGAAAGAGCTGTCGTTGATTCAGTCCAGGTTCAGCTTGGCTTAGATAACCCCAGCTGATTTTCTTGTTTGCGACTACCCGAGGCACTCCAGCGGGGATGCGTGTCCAGAGATTGCTATCTTCCGGTCCGGCTTCCAGTAGGAGCACGCGACGCGATGATGTCGCGGAGAGCCGATTTGCCAGCACACAGCCGGCTGAGCCGGCGCCGATGATGATCAGGTCGTATTGCTTGGGCATGGTCTGATAGTTTTTTCTTTGATTGCCGGGAGCACCATCCCAGATCAGACGCGGGGATGCCTCACCCTTTAAAAAAACAACAGGCGATCAGAGATCGCCTTTAATGAACCGGTGGGGATCCGGTTCCTCCCACTGCATTGGCAAGTTTTGTGGACCTTGGTCCCTGCGCTTCTTTGTTTTTGTTTACTGCTGGCGCACTCGCTCTCTTATCTTGTTATGCGGTACTACTTCCAGTTAACGCATTTGCTTTCTTCTTTTGTCGTGAATGCCTGCTCACCGGGAATTGTCTCGATCAACTTGAAATAATCCCACGGCTGTTTCGATTCAGCGGGGGTTTTCACCTGGACCAGATGCATGTCGTGCACCATGCGCCCGTCCGCACGGACATAACCGTTCTGGGCGAACACGTCATTGATCTTGTTAGCCTTGATCCAGGCGATGACCTTCTCCGGATTATCCGTGCCTGTCGCTTTGACAGCCTTCAGGTAAGTGGTGACCGCCGAGTAGTCGCCGGCATGACCGCTGTTGGGCATTTTTTTCACGCGCTCAAAGTAACGCTTGCCCCATGCGCGGGTCGTGTCATTCGTGTCCCAGTACCAGGCATCGGTCAGGAGCATGCCCTGGGTCAGTTGCAGACCCAGGGCGTGCACATCGCTCAGGTACATCAGCAGGGCAGCGATCTTCATGGATTTCTTGACACCGAACTCGTTCGCGGTCTTGATGGAATTCACCAGGTCATCGCCGGCATTTGCCAGTCCCAGGATCTGCGCCTTCGATGCCTGCGCCTGCAGCATGAAGGAGGAGAAATCCGAAGCACCGACCGGATGCTTCGACGAGCCGAGCACGTTGCCGCCATTGGCTTTGATCACCCGCGTGGTATCGCCTTCGAGCGAGGCGCCAAATGCGTAGTCGGCAGTGATGAAATACCAGCTCTTGCCGCCTTGGCGAAACACCGCACCGCCAGTACCCTTGGCCAGTGCGACGGTGTCATAGGAATAATGAATCGTGTAAGGATTGCACTCTTCATTGGTCAGTCGCGCCGTGCCAGCGCCGACATTGATGTAGGTTTTCTTTTTGTCGAGAGCGACTTTTGCTGTCGCCAGCGCGGCACCCGAGTTCGCGCCTCCGAGAATCATGTCCACACCCTGCGCGTCGAACCATTCGCGCGCTTTGCTGGCAGCGATATCGGCTTTGTTTAGGTGATCGGCATAAATGAATTCGATTTTCTTGCCATTGACTTTGCCACCAAAATCTTCGATCGCCATCTTCACGGCTTCCACGCCGCCGGTACCGTCGGTATCGGAGTAGGGGCCGCTGATGTCCGTGATAAAACCAATCTTGACCACATCGTCGGAGACTTGGGCGGCGGCGGTGGCGCCCCAGCCCAGCGCAAGAGCGCTGCAGGTTGCTGCAACCAGCGTTTTAACTTGATTTGTCATCTCGGCCCCCATACCTTTAGTGGTTAGATCACGCCGGCATCGGCGAAAGAGCGCAACTGTTCCTGGGTCAGCCCCAGCACGTCGCGATAGACGGTGTCATTGTCGGCGCCGAGTGCTCTGCCCACATGCTTGAAGACGGTGGGCGTCTCGGAGAGTTTGAGCACCGGTGCGGGCAGCACTAGCTCGCCGGCACGCTCATCTTGCACCGTCATCATGTTGCCGCGAGCCGCGTAATGCTCGTCGCTGAAAATATCCTTGATTGAATAGATTTGTGCGCAGGGCACTTCGCCCTTGCTGGCTTCTTCGAGCACTTTGTCGAGTGGCAGACTGCCGATCCAGTCGGCGACAATGCCGTTGACCGTATGCCGGTTCTCGACACGGATCGCGCTGGTTGGGTATTTCTCTGCAAGCTCAGGTTTGCCCATCAACCGGGTGAAGCGCTCCCACATCTTGTCGCTGGTGCAGGCCAGGGCTACCCACTCGCCACTGCCGGTCTGGTAGTGGCTGTGGGGTACCGCAGCATGCGTGTCCGCACCCATGCGCTCACGCACATAACCGAATTTTGCATACGCCGGTACCATCTCATCGAGCAGTCGGAACACGGATTCATACAGGCCGAGATCGATGAACTGACCAATGCCTTTGCGATCTCGCGCGCGCAGTGCAGCGAGCACGCCGATGGCGCCCCACATGCCGGAGGCATAGTCAGCAACGGAAGTCGATCCGGGCACCACGGGTTGTCCATCGGGTTCACCGGAAAGGTAAGAGAGTCCGCCAAAGGCATGCGCAATGCGAGCGAAACCGGGTTCCTGACGTTTCGGTCCGGTCTGACCGTACGCACTGATGCGTAACATGATCAGGGTGGGATTGACGGCCTTGAGCGCTTCGTAGCCGATACCCCATTTTTCGAGTGTGCCGGGGCGGAAATTTTCCAGCACCACGTCGCTCTCTGCGACCAGCTTTTTGAAAAGCTCGACGCCCTCCGGTTTGCGGAAGTCCAGTGTGATGGTTTTTTTATTGCGCGCTTCCGAAAGCCAGACCAGCGTGTCACCGCATTCGGTAGGGGTGCCGTACTTGCGCAGCGAATCGCCCGCGCCCGGCATTTCGATCTTGATGACCTCGGCACCGAGATCGCCGAGTATGGTGCCGCAAAAGGGAGCAGCAATGAAGGTTGCGATATCCAGCACGCGCAATCCCTCGAGCGCGCCGGCCTGTGCGATTGACTGGCCTTGCGCGTTTGCTGCTGTTCCCACGATGTCTCCTCAGTCTTCCTTGCGCCACTTTCCTGACGCAGGGTCAGGAAAGTCAAGTATTCAAACGGCGGTCTTGCTGCCGCCTTCTAAACGGGGGACGGTCTTGCTGCCGTCTTGATTTATGTAACGTGGCGATCTTGTTGCCGCCTTGTTGGGACCAGACTGTAGGCCCCCTGTGGCTGATTCGACAAATGACTTATTGTTGTTGATTATGCAGATTTAGTGCATAGTCTGGTTTCGCGCTATCGAAGTATCTCTTCTCATTAATCCATTCAAAATCTCGCATTAACAGTTTAAGAAGTCCTGTCTGATGAAGTCCGTTACCAGTTCGCTATCCCACGTCAATCTCAAGCTGCTGCAAACCTTCCTGATGGTGGGCGAGTACGCGAGTTTCCGCATCGCCGCAGAAAAATCCTTTCGCTCGCAATCTGCGGTGAGTGCGCAAATACGTCAGCTGGAAGAACAGCTGGGT
>OMID01000034.1 GCA_900299005.1 Oxalobacteraceae bacterium | reverse complement strand
GTCTCTGAGCAGCCAAGCGCAAGGCCGGGCTGCCGGCTTTCCGAATTAACGGTTAGCGATGTACATGGTGATTTCGAAGCCGAAACGCAGATCGGTAGCAGCGGGGGTAGTCCAGTTCATAGTCATCTCCTGATGTTGATGTGTTTGGGTTGTCGCCGGGCCGGGTTCGGCCTGACGAAGTGAATAATGCCTCTGGTCGAACGTTGATTCATCTGTGAAAAGATGAATTGCATCTAATGATTTTCATTAACGACCCGTCAGAGGGCAGCTTCGCTGCAGGGGATTTCAGGCTGCTGCTATGATCGTCCTGCCTACAATCGGCGTGATAAGGCGCTTTTGAGCGCATGTTGCGGCGCACACATGCCCATGAATTATTCCGCGAAAGCATCCACCGAAAGCAATAGAACCGACGTGTCCGACCCCGCGGAAGCGGGGCCGGTTGGCATGAGTCTGAGGCTCAAGATCAACCTGATCTTTTCCGCGCTGACCATCATCGGCTTTTGCGTCCTGATTTACGTGGAGGTGGTTGCCACGCGCAACAGCGTGCGCGAGGAGATGGAGGCCTCCGGCCGCATCGCAACCCAGCTGCTGGGCAGGGTGTCGAATCTGTATGCGCGGGATGATCTGCATGAGCTGGTGAACTTCCTTCGCGAAACCGGCCGAGTGCGTGCCAACGAGATCCGGCTTTATAACGCGGCAGGCGAGGCGCTTTACCAATCACCGCCGTCCACGTACAAGGCGGGCCGCAATGCGCCCGACTGGTACGCATCGCTGGTGGCACCGCCCCATAACGAGCGTGTAATCGAATTGCCGCATGCGCGGTTGATTGTCGAGACCAATCCCACGAGAGCGGTGCTGGATGGTTGGGACAACTTGCGAGATATCCTGTTTGCCCAATTGATTCTCTTTCTGCTGGCGGACTTGCTGATCTTCTGGATGGTTGGCCAATGGTTGGCGCCACTGGAACGCATACGCAGCGGACTGCGCGACATCGAGCATGGCGGACATGACGTGAGGTTGCCTCCCCTGCCGGGCAAGGAGGCTGGAGAGATGGGCCGCGCTTTCAATCGCATGGCGCAGGCCGTCGAGGACAATATCCAGGTAAGGCAGGCGAGTGCAGAAGCGCAGGCCCGGCTCGACGCGCAGCGCGATTTCACCAAGTTGTTACATGCGCGTATTGAGGAAGAACGCGCGGCGCTGGCGCGAGAACTGCATGACGAGTTGGGGCAATCGCTCACCGCGATCCGCAGTATCTCGAAATCACTGATGCAGCATCCCGAGGTGGCCGGTGGTCCGATAGAGCGGCATGCCAAGATGTTGTTCGAGACAGCCGGCATGACCTCCGATGCGATGCACCGGATGATCCCGCGGCTGCGGCCGATCAAGCTCGAGGGCATGGGGCTGGTGGATGCCGTGCGCGACTTGCTCACTGACAGTCAGCGACATCACCCCGGCTTGCGCTTCGAGCTCAACGTCAGTGGCAGCATCCCGGTGCTGGATGACGAGCTTGAGCTGACAGCCTACCGTATTGTGCAGGAGGCAGTGACCAACGTAATCCGACATGCACAAGCCAGCCGCGCGCAGATCACGATCGACGCCGCAGCCCAATCCTTGAAGCTGAACGTCTCGGACAATGGTCGTGGGGCACAAACACTCCAGCGTGAAGGTCATTACGGTATTCGAGGCATGCAGGAACGCGCCGAATCGCACGGAGGCAGCATACGCTTTGATGCGTCCTCCGAGGGTGGCCTGGAAGTCCGCGTCGTGTTGCCGCTGCAGTCCCGTGATAACAACATCGAAGAAAGCACTCAGCAATGAAAAAACCGATCAACGTCATGCTGGTAGACGACCATGCGGTAGTTCGCTATGGTTTTCGCATGCTGCTGGAGGCCACCGAGGATATTCGCGTGGTAGCTGAGGCGGACTCTGCTGAGGCCGCTTACCAGCAGATACCCGTGGCAAAGCCTGACGTGATCGTGATGGACATCTCGTTGGGCGGCACGATGGGTGTCGAGGCCACGAGGCGCATCGTGGCGCGTGACAAAATGGCGCGTGTGCTGGGGCTGTCATCTCACGAAGATCCCAGCTATGTGCGGTACATGCTCAAGGCGGGCGCACTGGGCTATTTGTCTAAGCGCAGTGCACCGGATGAGCTCATGCATGCCATTCGTCAGGTCGCCGAGGGTCGAATGTATATCGATAGTCAACTCTCGCAGCGCATGGCCCTCGAAGAATTCAATGGCGAGAAAAGCCCGATCGAGGTGCTCTCTGAGCGAGAGTTCGGCGTCTTTATCCAGCTAGCCAAAGGCGCTTCGGTGAATCAGATTGCCGACATGCTGAACATTTCGCCACGCACCGTAGGCACTCACCTGTATAACGTCAAGCAAAAACTGGGTGTCGCCAATCAGGCAGAGCTGGCCCTGATCGCAGTGCGGCACGGCCTGATCGAACTGTAGGGCGTTCACCAGCCCGGCCAATCCGAGCAAGATCGTCACCACGTGGCGATGCCGCATTTGGTTCGAGCGCGATCGGATCGTCAGGAATTCCGTGGATTCAGGGTAATCTCAATCGAATTGATTGATTCGTACTAGGTTCTTAAGGCAATCACGTTGATCTCCATGAGAGATCAGTGCGCATAAGGTGACACATGCCGTCTCAGGTAGTCCCGTATCTGGGTTTCATGCAAACCGGAGATGTCCGTCGCCAGTTGCTGCCGGACTTTGGTTTCCACGTTCTTGCTCAGCTGTTTACGCAATAAACCGAGAAATTCTGGCGGGGCTATCATGACCAGTGATTCGAATCGATGATCATGATTGGCGTGCTCCAGATAGGCCATGACTTCTCGCGAAAAACGGTCGGCAGCATGCTCTTCCTGCGTGACGTGGGGCTCGGCGGTATGTGCCTGATCACGCTCGCCCTTGCCGTAGAAGCGACCCTTGGCATCCTTGCGCAGATCTGAATCGTCCTGCCGGCCTGAGGGATTGAGCAGGTCATCAATTTCGACCAGCTCATCAAGCTGGCCACTGGTCTGAAAAATTCTCGCGCGGCTCTGGTCAGCCACCACCACCCATTGCATGTGCATGGAGTCTCCTTTGGGCTGTTGAGGATCAATGCCTGCATTGGACTCCTGAGCTGCACCGTGCGTTCGGACCTTTTTCTTCTTCTGATTTTCTGGCGCAGGAGTTTCTCCGGTATCATGTACGTGCGTCAACACGTCTGGCGCCGTTTCCATAACCAATAACAACAACAGGGGGACAGAGGAATGCATTACAGCGAGGCAGTGACCATCGCGGACCTGCGCGAGATCGCCCAAAAAAAACTGCCCAGGTCCGTATTCGGTTTTGTTGATGGCGCTGCCTTTGACGAGCGCACGCTGCGTGACAACGAAGCTGATTTTTCCCGCCTACGCTTTGCGCCGCGCTTCATGGTTGATGTCGGTCAGCGCTCGCAATCGGTCACCGTACTTGGTCATACCTACAGTTCGCCAATGATCCTTGGCCCGACCGGGCTGGCAGGTATTTTCTGGCCGCATGGCGATCTGGAAATTGCGCGCGCCTGCAAGGCAATGGACGTCGGTTTTTGCCAGTCAACCAACTCGAATGCCAGTATTGAACAGGTTGCGGAAGCCAACAAGGCATTCTGGTTCCAGTTGTACATCCAGCGGGACCGGGGATTTTCGAATGCGCTGATGCAGCGCGCCTGGGACGCTGGCGCTCGCGTGCTGGTACTGACGGTCGACTTGCCCATACCCGGTCCGCGCGAACGTGATGTACGTAATGGTTTCATGGTGCCGCCGCGCATAGGTCTGGATAACGCTTTCGACTACGCCAGCAAGCTCGGCTGGTTGTGGCGGCTGGCCACCGGCCCGCGCTTCACCTTGGGTAATTTCGACGTGCCGGGAAAAGCGCCGCGCAAAATGACGACGCTGGCGCAGTATGTGGCGTCGCAATTTGATCCTTCGGTCACCTGGAAAGATCTGGATTGGATACGCAGTGAATGGAAAGGGCCGCTGGCAGTCAAAGGCATCCTGCGTCCGGATGACGCTGTGCGCGCGCAACAGCATGGCGCAGATGCGGTGATTGTCTCCAACCACGGTGGTCGTCAGCTTGATGGCTCGCCCTCAGCTGTCGCCGCATTGCCGGCCATCGCGGAGGCTTTGGGTGGCAAGACCACGGTACTGATGGATGGCGGCATACGGCGTGGCGCCGACATGGTCAAAGCGATGGCCTTGGGCGCAAGCGCTTGTCTGGTGGGTCGTGCCGGCCTGTATGGTCTGGCCAGTGGTGGACGTCCTGGTGTGGAGCGAGCCATCGCCATGCTGCAGAAAGAGATCGATATCACGCAGGCACTGCTGGGCATACCCGAGCTGTCCAAGATCGATGGCAGCGCGCTGTTTCCCGATCGTTGAGTCTGTGAGGCATTGAACTTTACGGCAATCGGCCCGGAAAGTTCAATGACTGTCGAGCAAGGCCGTCCGCGTGGCGAGCTGCGCAATCAGCAGACCAAGTGTCGCCACCACGCCCATCGCTCCTTGCATGCCCACGGCTTGGGCGATGCTGCCCAGCAGGGGCGGTCCCATCAGTGCGCCGCTGTAGGCCATGGTGGCGACGCCCGCCAGTGCCGCAGGACCTTCTTTGCCTGCCGCGCTGAACACGAACGGGAAAACCAGCGACAGTCCTCCTCCAGCGAGAGCAAAACCGAGCAGCGCGAAGCGCGCCTCTGGCGCGAAGACGGCGAAGAACAGTCCAGCGGCGGCAATCAGTCCGCCGCTGCAAATCAGTGCACGCGCGCCATGTCGCATTTTCAGGCGATCGCCGAACAGACGGGCAACCAGCATCATCGCCGAGAAAACGGTCAGCGAAAGCGGCACAACGCCGGCCGAGGCACCGAAGTGATCGTGAAGAAAAATCCCGCTCCAGTCGGCAATACTCCCCTCGGCGACTGATCCGAGAAAACCCAGCGTGCCGAGCAGGGCGAGCGGGCCGCGTGGCAGCACAAAGGATTTTTTTTGAATTTGTTCGCCGCAACCCGAAATAATGCCGGCATGTCCTAGCCCAAGCACCACCGCCAGTGGCAGCGCCAGTAGCAGGAAATGCATCGCGGGGGAGAGGTTCAGGCTGGCCATCGCGCTACCCAGCGCAGCACCCGCGAGACCGCCGCCACAGGCGCACGCGTGCAGCATGGACATCATGGATCTGCCGGTGATTTTTTCGTGGTGAGCAGCGACCGAGTTCATGCCGACGTCAAAGCTGCTCGCGGCGGTACCCAGCATGAGCACGGCGAACATCAGCAATGGCGCACCGGGTGCAAAGCCAATGCCCAACAGCACCAGCAACATGGCGATTCCCGAGATCAGCATCGTCTGGCGCCCTCCCAAGTGGGCCATCAGCCGTGAGGACACCGGAAATGACAGCACCGCTCCCAGCCCACCGCACAGCAACACCAGTGACAGAAGGTGATGTGATGCCTGCACTCCATCGCGCAATGCCGGTATGCGGCTCGCCCATGAACCCATCACGACACCGAACCAGGCGAACAAGCCGGGCAGTGCCCAGCGGCGTGGTAAGAAAAAAGAAGGACGGTGCTCGGGGCGATGCAGCGCTAGTTCAGACGAGGAGTGCGGGACGACGGATGAAGACATGGGCAACAAAAATGGTCAGAGCTGTCGAATCAGGTGCTTGCTTCACCTTAACTGCGACTGGGATACCTGATGCACGGAAATAGTTTCTGCATTGAAGAAATTTTTCTCATTCGTGGCTGGCAATATGATCCGACATGCATCAAGGCGGGTGCGGGAGCGGTCTGAGCCGATATCACCGTCAAGAACGTCAGCATGTCCTGGGGGTCTGATCATCTCCGTGGGCTCGCCGGATATAGAGCCTATTTCGTTAGGCCCCTGGCGGTGTTGCCACTACCTTGCCGTACGTCGGTACTGTCTGTGGCATTGTCGCCTTACCATCACCCTAACGAGACAGTTCTTATTCCCCACGGTGGAGTCCGCACCCGCTTCTGCATCTACGTTCGGATGCAATCATGCTTTAAATCATTTTTTTTGAGCATGCTCAAGTCTCGCGTGTGGCAGCAATTTAGCCTGTGGGCAATGCAGAAAAGAATCCTTAGAGACACTGACCAAGGCCCGCATGAAGCGCATTCACACCCATTACGACAACCTGAAAGTGACCCGCAATGCACCTCCCGAGATCATTCGGGCGGCTTTTAAGGCGCTGAGCCAGAAATTCCATCCCGATCGTCATGGCGGCGATGCGCGCGCCACTCAGACCTTTCAGTTAATCACCGCCGCTTATGAGGTGCTTTCTGACCCCCAGCGCCGTCGCCAGCATGACGAATGGATAGCCCGGGCCGAGCGCAAGATACAAGGGGAGGCGGCGGCTGCCGCCGACCGGCAGGCCCGGCGGCCGTGGAACGGACGCGAGCGGCGGCGCACACCGTGGCCAGAGATCCGAAGCAGCGCGCCTGCGGCCGTCATGACCTCTGCCGGTCGCATCCGAATGCCTGTACGCGCCCTCGCTTTATGGATAGCAACAGCGCTGGTGACGGTGATGTTGCTGACACTGGCGAACAGCTAGGGCGTGACTGGCCTATGATCGTCTGCGCTCGGTTATAGTACCCGCCACGAACAAAAAAGGCCGGTCCACCCCAGGCTGGCGCGAAAGACTGGCGTGACCCAGCAGACCGACGAGACCATCGTCAGAGACGCGCTCTTGCGCATGCACCTGATCGATGCTGATGAAACTCCGCTCATCACTCCGCTCGCAGGCGGCGTGTCTTCGCTGATTGCTCGCGCCGATACACGGCGCGGCCCGCTGTGTGTGAAACAGGCGTTACCCGAGCTGAAGGTGGCGATGCACTGGAGCGCTCCGCTTGAGCGCAGCCATGCCGAAATCGACTGGATACGGCAGGTCGGCGAATGGTTTCCCGGCGCGGTGCCCGAGATACTGGGCGAGGACCGCGAGTCGCATGCGTTTGCCATGACTTGGCTAGAACCTTCGCGCCACCCAGTCTGGAAGTTGCAGCTGCGTGATGGCATTGCCGTTCCGGCTTTTGCTGCCCGGGTCGCTCATCAGCTCGCCGATATTCATGCCAAAAGTGCTGATGATCAGAGACTCGCGCAGAGATTCGCCAACGATGCTAATTTCTTCCAGCTGAGACTCGATCCTTACTTTGGTGCCACAGCAAGAGTCCACAGCGATTGCTCACCGATGCTTCAGCAACTCATTGCTGACACCGCGAGCAACCAGCGCACCTTGGTTCATGGCGATATCAGCCCAAAGAATCTGCTGGCGGGTCCGGAGGGACCGGTATTCCTTGATGCGGAATGCGCGTGGTTTGGAGAGCCCGCCTTCGATGTCGCTTTCTGCTTGTGTCATCTGCTGGCCAAGTGCTTGTGGCGACCGCCGTCTGCGGGTGATTTTCTCAGCTGCTTTGATGCCTTTGCCGATGCTTATCTGGCAGGCGTGACCTGGGAGTCTAGGCTGGCGCTGGAAGCTCGGATCGCCCGATTGCTCGCTGCGATCATGCTGGCGCGTGTCGATGGCAAGTCGCCGCTTGAATATCTGCACGCTCATGGCAAGGATCTGCAAAGGCAGTTTGCGCTGGCGCGCGTGCGATCACCTGTCGCCCGGCTGTCGGCGATCCGCAATGACTGGTTATCTACACTACCTCATTCATTTCCATCATGAGTACTCACATCCGACAGCTGCATGCGCGCCGTATCTGGGATTCGCGGGGTCGACCCACCGTAGAAGTCGATGTCATTCTGGACGATGGCACCTTGGGACGCGGTATCGCCCCAGCAGGGGCGTCAACCGGAACGCATGAATCGGTCGAATTGCGTGACGGTGGTAGCGAGCAGGGCGGCTGGGGTGTATCGAGAGCCATCGCGAATGTCAACCATGAGATCGCACCGGCGCTGAGCGGCAGGGATGCCATGGATCAGCGCGCGCTTGATGAGCTACTGATCGCGCTGGATGGCACGGCTAACAAATCACGGCTTGGTGGTAATGCTCTGATTGCGACCTCAATGGCGGTGCTTCAAGCCGCAGCAAATGCACGCCGCCTGCCGCTGTGGCGTCATCTCGCGGGAGAAGCAAGCGTCACTCTGCCTCTGCCCGAGATACAGATTTTCGGCGGTGGTGCGCATGCCGGACGCCGCATCGACCTACAAGATTTAATGGTCATGCCGATTGGTGCTCACAGCATGCAAGAGGCATTGGCGATGGTGGCTGATGTGTATCGAACAGCGGGTGAGCTGATGGCTGATAGCGGGCGTCGCGCCGGTGTGGCCGATGAGGGCGGCTGGTGGCCGGATTTTTCAAACAATGAAGAAGCATTGCAGATGCTCACCCGCTCGATCGATAAAGCGGGCTACCGACACGGTGAGGTGATGATCTCGCTGGATATCGCCGCCTCGGAATTCGGCGGCGGCGGCATTTATCGGCCTGGACTGGAGGGCAGGTCTTACCCGCGGGAAGAATGGATCGCCGTGCTGCTGGACTGGATCGCAAAATATCCCATCCTCTCCATCGAAGATCCACTGGCAGAGGACGACACGGAGGGCATGATCGCTTTCACGAAAGCCGTGGGTAGAAGAGTACAAATCATTGGTGATGATTATCTGGTCACCCATGCCGCACGAGTGCGCGAAGCATCGGCCGTCAAAGCGTGTAATGCGGCGCTGATCAAGCCGAACCAGGCGGGTACGATCAGCGAGACTTTCGATGCTTTGCAGACGGCGAAGGAGTGCGGTTTTTCAACTATTGTCTCTGCGCGCTCGGGCGAGTCGGAAGATGTGATGATTTCGCATCTGTCCGTGGGCTGGAATGCCGGGCAGCTGAAAGTCGGTTCCTTCGCCCGCAGTGAGCGCATGGCGAAATGGAATGAGCTGCTGCGGATTGAGGAAGCGCTGGGTAGTGCAGCCGGCTATACGGGGCGCAGTGCGCTGCCCGTATAGGTCGTCGCGTGTAAGTCTACCCAGTGTGCTACACCGGCGTTGTCGGGATTGAACATTCGTAGCACACCCTTTATGACGTCGCGTCTGTGCAAACTGCTCACACCGACACGCTTTGGAACTTGCTCATCGCCCGGGTTACGATCCTCGAACAAACAACTACTTTCACGTGTGATCATGAGACCCGTCAACGAGAGTATTTCACCTCTGCAGGGTGACTTGCCAGAGGCTCCAAACGATAGCAAAGATAAAATTGCCGCCGTTCATGATAAGTCACCGAAAATGTACGCTCGGAATGAGCAAATGCATCTGTTAAAACAACAGAAGCTTTCTCAGGTACTTGGCTCGCCTCCTCTGGGGGGCGATTTGCCAATACCTTCGGGCAGTGGGTTGGTAGCTTCGTCTCGAGGGAAAGTAGATGTATCAGAAGTGTCTAACGTGATACCAATATCAGAGATAAAAATTTCTCGCATTGATTTGGCTAACCATGTATCACTTCAAATATTTAGTGCAGAAAAAATCCGTGACAATAAAAACGTCATCCTTTTTTTGCATGGCGGGCCTGATCTTTCGTATAACAGCGACTTCGATCGATTGACCTCGTGGTCTCTGGCGCACGGTTATCCACTAGTGGCGCCTGAAATCGCCGGGAGCGACAAACCCGGCCTGACATCCACATCGGATTCTTTCACTAATCCACCTAATTATGTTCGAGACTTTCAAGCAGTGATTCAGTACTTGCGTCAGCAGTCAGATTTTAAAGAGAAGGCATTTTGTGTGATTGCTCATAGCTGGGGTGGTTTCCAGCTGGCGAGTTTTCTAACAGATAAAAGCGTGGCCTCAGAAGATAAAAACTTCATCAAACAGATCGTTTTCATGAGTCCGAATCTGGACTCGGCGCACACCCGAATATTTGAAATGCATGATCGGATTGGCGGACCTACTTTTGAGGTTGAATTGAGCAATGAAATGACTAGAAGGCATGCGGGTGAAAAAAGTGCCTCAGCAGGGAAGATAGACTTTTTTAATAATCCTGTGATGAAGAAAAATCTCAACGAAGAAATCTCTCCATTTTATCGACTTGAACAAATGCCGAAAGAAATTCCCTGTTTGTTTATTCATCCCACTAAAGATGGGGTTGTTCCGGCTAGCCAAAGCCTTGCTGCTATGGAGAAAATAAATAGGGGCGGTGGCAACGCCAAAATAGTCATGACTACGAATGGCGATCATGCATTTTTCAAGGCCGGACAGGCAGACGATCTTGTAATGGCAACCTGCATGAGTGCCATTGACAGTCTTATCAACAATCCTGATTCGCTGGACAAGGTAACGGTTGATGATGAATCCGTCGTCATCTCAGATCTTGATGACATCGAGAAAAAAATCAAAGAGAAAGATGATCGCTATGAAAGTCAAAGCAATTTACTGCGTGAGTGGCATGAGCCAGGCAGTGTTTCAAATGTAACAGGGAAAAAGAACAAGATTCAGGTTTTAAAACTTATGCAAGAAAAAAAAGAGGCTTTGTTAAGAAATTTTGAGCAGCACAAAATGACATCACATGATCAATACAGAATTACCTTGAATTCGCTTGCGATGATCAAACAGGCCCTTGAAACTTGACCACTATAGGTTATCGGCTTCAGACATCCATGATGTGGTTTCATTAGCCTGTCGTGGTAAAACGCATATTTTCATCCAGCGGATACACGGGTCGTCGTATCTGTCTGAATGGGAACAATGCATAGTTAGAACTGGTGGGACCTCCTTGGTCGGCATCACATTCCACCAGCGCCTTGGACAACGCGCCGAATACAGGCCGCGCGTACATGCGTGATTTCAGCAGCAGATAGTCGTAGCGTGACAGATCAAGGCCAACGCAGTCGAAGATGCCTATGTCGTAGGGCTCCATTCGGCGCTCGGTGATCACGATCAGCGCATCGACAGTGTCGAACAGTACGGTACGTCCCATGCTGACTTTCGCGCCCGTGTAGATGGGCCCGCTGACGATGAACTCGCCATCGCTTTTTGCCCTTAGCACGCCGGTCAGGCGAACCGGTTTTTTGGTAATGCCTTGCTCAGTCAATGCAATGTGGTTGCCGAGGTCGACACCGACGACATCCGTTGGCCGCATTTTCCACAGTCGCTGCACCGCCTGCGGATCGCAGATTGGTCCTGCCACGATCGGCGTCAGGTGAGCGGCTAGTGCGGCCTGGAGCACGTCCATCGTGTCGCAGGTTCCGCCAGACATCACATTGTCGCTATGGTCCAGCAGCAGAATCGGGCCCGCGCCCAGTTCGGCATGCAGGGCTTTTGCTCTGGCCATTGATTCTGCCAGCGGCGCACTACGGTACACAAAGCCGTCGCGATCATGCCAGATCGCTCGCGCGATGTGATTGGCGATCTCTTGGGCCAGCTGCGGCTCATTGTCAGTGACCACAATGACCGACATACCCGCATCAGGAAAGTCAGCCAGCGAGAAACCAGCCATCACCGAGACGGCCAGCACGCCGGGCCGCTGCTCTGCCCGCCGAGCGGCCTCGATTGCGCGTTGCATCGCGCCTTCATTGGTGTTGCTGCGCAGCGTGTGCGATAGCAAGGGCAATTGCACGAAGCGTGTAATCGGGCGCGTCTTGCCATCCAACCAATCCATCATCAAGCGTCCAGCATGCTCACCGGTGTCAGCCATGTCGATATGCGGGTAAGTCTTGAAGCTGACGATGATATCGGCGTGATCGACCATCGCCGAAGTCACGTTGCCATGCAAATCCAGGGCGACCGCAATGGGTAACGTTGGTGCGAGTGCGCGAATCGCCTTGAGCAACTCGCCTTCGCCATCAGCCGCGTTTTCGGCGACCAGCGCGCCATGAAGGTCGAGCAGGATCGCATCCGGCGCTTCGCGCACACCCTCAAGGATGGTCTCGACAAGATGGCTGTACGCATCGGCGGCTACGGTGCCGCTCGGGTTGGCCGTGGCTGACACCGGCGTGATCAGCGTTGCGCCCGGACGGGATTCGGCTGCACGGATAAAAGCGCCCATCGCTGTGCGGGCATGGCGTTGCTCGTTCAGCGCCTCCAGGCCATAGCGCGGCTCAAAATCCGCCAACGTCGTCTCAATGGGTGAGAAGGTATTGGTTTCGTGATTGAAGCGGGCAATCAGAAATTTCATGGGTGGCGAGCGGTAGATAGGACAATCGGCAGCGCTGACCCAATCCCTTGCGCCAGTGCCTGGGTTCGCCGGGGCCGACTCAGGCCGGCTGTCGCAGCGAGCGTTTGAGTATCTTACCGTTAGCGTTACGGGGCAGCGGTTTGTCGGTGAAGAACACGTGCTCCGGCACTTTGTAATCAGCCAGGCGAGCTGCGCAGTGAGAGCGCACGGCATCCACGTCGGAGGTGGACGCGGGCGCATTGGGTGCATACAGGTAGGCATGCACGCGCTCGCCAAGCACCGGGCAGGGATGACCCACCACCGCAGCTTCTATCACGCCGGGCAGTGCCATCAGTGCGTTTTCGACTTCGACCGAGTAGATTTTGAAACCACCACGATTGATCATGTCTTTGATGCGATCAAAGATACGCACCAGGCCTTGTTCGTCTTTCGATCCCAGATCGCCGGAACGCCAGCAGCCCTGGGCAAAGCCTCGGGCGGTCGCCTCCGGGTTATCCCAGTAGCCGGGCACGACCATGGCTCCGCCTATCCACAATTCGCCCGACTCGCCTGGCGCGAGCTCCTTGCCTTCTTCGTTCATAATGCGAATGCTGGCACAGGGCAGGGTGATGCCAACGCTATCGTTATGGATGGCCGACAAGCCCAGTGGCATCACGGTGGCGGGAGAGGTCGTTTCTGTAGAACCGTAACAATTCACCAGTGTCAGGCGCGGCACCGCCTTGGCCAGGGCCTGCACCGTGGGCACGGGCATGGGCGCACCGCCATAACCGCCGACACGCCAGGTCGACAGATCGAGTCGGGTAAAGCTGTCTTGCAGCAAACAGAGTTGGTACATCGCCGGTACCATCAATGAAAAGCTAATGCGCTCTTTCGCGATCAGGGGAACGAAATCAGCGGCCTTGAATTCGGCAATAATGATCAGAGTGCCTTTGACATATACCATCTCGGCAATCAGGGCGATCAGACCGGTCACGTGACTGGCGGGGACGGCCAGCGCGCCACGATCATCCTTGCCAAGTTTCATGCTCACTTCGTAATGAATCACCGAGTGCGCGATATTGAGGTGCGTGAGCATTCCGCCTTTGGGATTGCCGGTTGTGCCCGAGGTGTACAAAATGCAGGCACAGTCTTCTTCATTACACTGGGCGATGTCGACGTCTGCGCCATCCAGTGAGGACAAGGCGTCACCGGTCGTCGTGGCAGCGCCCGTGCAGACCCGTACGCGCAAGCCGGGCGATGTTGACGCATCAGGAATGCGGTCGGCGAGGTTGTCATCAAACACAATGCCAGACGCACCACACTGATTGACGATATACGCGAGGCCAGGCCCTTGCTCGCGGGTGCCGACGGGGACTGAAATGACGCCCAGTTTTTGCAGCGCGAACAGCACGAACACGAATTCTGGACGATTGGAGATGAACATGACCACCCGCTCGCCTTGCCGGATGCCGCGCTCCGCAAAACCACGGGCGATGCGGTCGATCTCTGCATCGGCCTGCGCATAGCTCCAGCGCTGATCGTTGAAGCTAATCGCTTCATGATCGGGGCGCTGCTGTACCGCATCGGCCCACATCGCATAGAACGAGGGCGGACGTTGGACAAAACAGGGGAACTGCCTGCCGTCAAAATGCGTTTCGATGCGCATCTCGGGCAGAGTCACGTGGTCGTTCCATTCAATCATGATCAGTCAGAGCGTCTTGTTATGCTGGTTATCGAAGGTTCGCGCCACGCTCTATCACTACCTCGGTATCGAGCTGACTTTTTGAATGGTTCAGGTCGGATTGTGCGATCAGCACCGAGATGGCACCCCCTTGAAGCCCGGAGATGACCTCGGAGAGTCGTGCAGATAATGCCGGCGCAACGCCTTCGAAGGGTTCGTCGAGTAGCAGGAGCTTTTGCCCTATCGTCAGTGCGCGCGCCAGCGCGACCAGCTTCTGCTGACCCCCCGAGAGCAGCAGGGCGCGGCGGTCACGCATCTCTTTGAGTTCGGGAAGGACATGGTAGACAAACGCCAGTCTGGGCGCGGTATCGGCGACTTTCATCGCCCAGAGTGGTACCAGGATATTTTCTTCCACCGTCAGGTCGGGTACGAGACCGCGATCTTCCGGCATGTAGCCGATACCAAGCGCAGCGCGCGCATGGCGGGGCAGTGCGGCCAGATCTTGTCCTTCAAAGGTGATGCTGCCGGATGAGAGGGGAAGATGGCCCATGATGGAACGCAGCGTGGTGGACTTGCCAGCACCGTTACGACCGATAAGACCGACCATGCGACCGGCACCGATCTCTAGTGACAGGCCACGCAGCACCTGCACGGACTGGATAGAGACCTCGATATTCTGGATCTTAAGCATGTTCTTTCCTGTCCGCGAGAGTGCCAGTGACGTAGCGCTGCACATCGGCCGAGGCCAGCGCGACATCGGGCGTATCGTCTGCGATCACGCGGCCGTTATAAAAAGCAATGACCCGGTCGGCATATCGAGCGACAATGTCCATGTCGTGCTCGACGAAGAGCACGGTGACGATTTCCTGTGATAGCGCCCGCATGACGGTGTCCATCATTGGGAATTTCTCATCTGCTGAGACACCCGAAGTCGGTTCATCGAGAAGCAGTACTTGAGGCTGGCGGGTGAGCGCCATGGCAATATCGAGCAGCTTGCGCACGCCGCCGGGTAATTCGCCGACCGTACGATACTGGTAGGCTACCAGCTCGAAACGCGCCAGCAGTTCGGCAGCGCGTTCCTGTGCCGACGGATTCCGTGCCGGTTTGAGGAAAGACAAGCCACCGGCCTGCGATGCAATCGCCACCAGCATGTTGTCGAACACCGTCATTTCTTTGAACAACTGCGGTATCTGGAAAGAGCGTGCGACACCGAGACGGGCGATGCTGCGCGGCTCCAGGCCGGCGATATTCTCGCCCTTAAGCAGGATCTGTCCCTCATCAGGCTTGATGTAGCCGGTGATCATGTTCACGAAGGTCGTCTTGCCCGCGCCATTACTGCCGATCAGGCTGACTTTTTGCCCATTGGGTACGTCGATATTAATATCGGCGGCGGCAACGACAGCGCCAAACCGCTTTTGTATGCCACGCGCCGAGATGGCTAATTCGGTGCTCATGCCTGCTCTCCCTTGCGACGCTTGGCTTCCCACAGCGATCCGATGCCCCGCGGCAGGAAGCGGATCACGGCCAGCAGAAAGAGGCCAAGCGACAACTGCCAGCTGTTGGGAAAATACGCGCTTGAAAAGGAGCGCACAATTTCCAGCACCGTGGATGCGATGAATGCCGCCAGCACGCTGTGATGACCCGCGAGGATGGAGACGAAGACGAAATCACCGGAAGTGGTCCAGAAGCTGAATTCAGGTTCTACGTGACCCAGCGCCATCACGGCCAGCGCGCCGCCTGTGCCGCCGGTGAATGCGGCAATCAGATAATTTACGGCAATCAGGTTCTGTACCGAGCTGCCAAGATATTCGATGCGAATCTCGTTGTCTCGCGAGGCCAAGGCAACCATGCCGCGGGTGGAGTCGAAGTAGAGTCTCATCGCGATGCCGATCAGTCCGGCCAGTACCACAGTCACTGCATAGCTGGCATAGCTGCTCCAGTGGTCTGCCGGGCGCATGCCGAAAATGGTGGCGCGGCCTAAATTGAAGCCATCCGATCCACCCAGTGTCTGTGACTTCACCAGCAAACCATAAAGCACCATGGACAAGGCCAGTGAGAGCATGGCGAAGAAGATACCGCGGTAGCGGGCAATCAGAAAAGCGAATGGCAGCGCGACGGCAAGCGCCAGCAGGCCACCGGCAATCGCCAGCACAAATGCATCCGTGATTCCGAGGTTCCCGAATGACAGTGCTGCGGTATAGCCCCCAATAGCGAATACCAGGCCCTGCCCAAACGAGACCACCCCGGTGCGCATCAGAGAGACGATGCCCAGCGATACCAGGCCATTTGCCGCGGACATGGTGATCAGAAAGGTCAGCCATTTCGGCATGGCGACACCGACCGCGAGCAGCAAGGCCATGGTGCCTAATCCGGCCACTACGGTGCGTTGCAGGGAAGAGGAGGTGGTCATGGCGCTCATCTCATATCTTCCTTGCCTGTATACGCTGGAACAGTCCCTCAGGCCGGAACATGAGCACAATGGCCATCACCACGTAAATCGAGAACAGCTCAGCAACCGGCCAGATATGCACAGCCGCAGAGCGTGCAATACCGACGATGAGCGCGCCAATGGCGGCTCCCGGTATGCTGCCCAGGCCGCCAATAATCACGACCGCGAATGAGACGATTACGACCGCTACAGAAACGCCGGGCTGCACCGAGATCATTGGCGCAGTCAGCGCGCCGCCCAGGGACGCAAGAAAGATACCGGTGGCAAAGGCCAGCGTATAGATGCGCGAGACATTGACGCCCATGCTGGATGCGACTTCCTCGCTGTGGATCACAGCCAGCACGATTTTGCCCATGCGCGTGCGATTCAGACCCCACCAGACGACATAGCCCACGGTGGCGGCAACAGCCACCAGCATGAAGTCATAACCCACGTACGATTGCGGTCCGAAATCAACTGTACCAAACAACATGTAAGGCTCGGATACGTACAGCGGGTTGACGCCCCAGATCAGTTTGGTCGCATCTTCCATGATCAGAAAGAGTGCGAAGGTGACCAGCACCAGCAGCACTTCATCTCGTCCGTAAAACACGCGAAGCAGGCCACGTTCGCAAAGGGGCGCCACCAGCGCGGCGACCGATACGGCGGCAAGCAGCATCGCCACCAGCGATAGCTCGGGCGCCAGCTTCAGGCTGGCGAACCAGCCGACCAGTGTGGCGGCAGCATAAGCACCAAGCGCATAGAAGCTGCCGTGCGCGACATTGAGGATTTTCAATACGCCAAAGACCAAGGTGAGGCCTAGCGCGACGATGAACAGCCACGACGCATAGGTCAGGCCATCAATCAGGATGGTGAGGATGAGGTTCATGGGAGATTTTTTTTCATACTTCTCGGGGTGTCGCCTCGCGTCTGGCGCTCGCGCTCCTCACGGCACGATGTCCTCGTGCTTGCGACCGATTCTCAGCGAAGGATGTGGGCGCTACGCCGCCGGCATCCTTCGCGATCAGGCTTCAGGGGTTCTCAGCGTCTGGGGTGATGAGGTCAGTCTCAATCACACTTCGCACCCGGGAAGCCGGCTTTCATCCAATCCTCTGCTTTGGTGTTGGGGGGGGGATTCACGCATTCCGCAGGAAAACGCACGATATCCTCAAGCATCACCATTTTTTTGGAGGCATCCCAGCGGGTCTTGCCCATGGCCGTGGGTTGAATTGCCTGATGCCCGTTGGCCAGCGCCATCTTGATTTTGCCATTCGGCGCTTCCCATTCCAGTCCACGCAAGGCGTTGGCGATCTGCTCATTGCTGGGCTTCTTGCCGCCGTTTGCCGCCATCGCTTTTTCAACGGCGAGCTTCACACCGAGCAAGCCCTGCGCCATCCGGTAGGGCGCCTGCACCGGGTACACGCCCCACTGGTACTGGTAGAGATTGCGCCACCAGTCATTGAGTTGTGACTTGGGAGCGAGCAGACCGTTTGCGCCCCGTGCGCCGATGATGGTGCCGTCAGGCATTTTGTCCCCGAGGGGTATGAGCACATGGTCGGCTGCTGTTAACACCACCTGCGTCTTTTTGAACAGTCCGCGCGGACCGGCCTGCAGCACGAAGGCTTGCAGGTCACCGCCCCACAGGCTGGAGTGCAGCACATCGGCGGGTTGCGACATGAGCTGCGAGATTTCGGTGCCGTACTGACCCGCACCAAACTTCGGGCGCTGATCAGACTGCGGCTTGGCACCAGCGTAGAGGTGGTTCATGGACAGCAGGAAGTCCTTGATCGAATCGTGGCCCCACGCGTAGTCCTGGTTGATCAGATTGATGGCGTTGATCTTGTAGCCTTTGGCTTTCAGATAGCGCGCGGCAGCAATGTTGTCCATCGCGCCGTGGGAGCCGGTGCGGAACACATATTTGTAGCTGGCCTCTTCGAAGACGCGCGGCGAACCGCAATCGAACAGGACGAGCAGGCGCTTCATCTCCTCTGCCACCGGTGCCACAGCAAGGCAATCGCCAGAACTGACATAGCCAATCACCATGTCGACGCCCTCGCGGTCGTACAGATTGCGTAACTCGGTCACTTGTTTGGTGGCGCCCCCTGCTTCGTCGACATACACCGGAACAATCGTCATACCACCAAAGCCTTTGGTGCCATAGGGCGCCGGGGCCTTGCCCTGATTGAAGGCTTCGATGAGCGTCTTTGCACCATTGATCGCTGGCACGCCGAAGCTATCGGCAGCCTGGCCCGACAGGAAGCTGACGATGCCGATCTTGAAGTCTTCTGCGGCGGCCTGTGCGGCAATGCCAAGTGAGAGCAGGCTGGGGGCCGACAGCGCGGGCAGCTTTTTCCATGTCGGCCGACGTGCGGGGGTGTGCTTCATTGTCTCCTCCTGTGGGATGTCGTGATGCGGGGATGCGTGCAGAGCTGGCAGCCTGGACTCGTCGGTCAGCGATCCTGAGCGCGGTTGGTGGGACAAGTAGTGCTGCCATCCTGCAATATTTCATTCGGACACAGGATCATCCAATTTGTCAGATTGTTCAGTCAACCGATATCGATGTTGCGATGCCATAGAAAAAAAGTCCCATGGCCTCTGGTTCGCCAAACACAAAGCTGCGCTTATCGGCAGATGAAGTTGATGGTACCCACAAGTACCCGCAGAGGCTGATAAGACGGAGCATCGGCGCGAGTTCGGCGCAAATTCACGAGAGAGACCGGGCCATTTTTACTCAGGCTGATTCCGCGCTGATACTGTTCGCCCCGATGTTGGGATATTGCGCCGCAAAATCGCGCTGCGCTGCTTGGGCGGAGTAGCTCGACGAGCCCGCTCGACCAGCCTCAGGCATCGGGCGTGAGGGGCGGCTCCGTTGGTGCGGGTTGGGTACTTGGAATGAGTTTGAGGGTATCCGCATCTGCGGGCACCTTGACCTTCAGACCTTGCATGTACAGGTCCATCTTGGGCAAGTCCGCCGAGCGCACGGTGTAGGGCGGCCTGCCCGAGATGGCCTGCCCGACCATGGGCTTCAAGCTGAGCAAAGTGCTCTTGCCGCTGGCATCGATCACGCACAGCGCCCCCCCTTTGGGGCTGACCACGAATAGCCGGGAATCGTTCTTGCGCTGATAGGCGGGAGACCAGCTTTTTACCTCTGCGCTGACGCGCGCCGGGCATTCGTTATCCGTCTCGGCGGCGACTTTTGTGCCGTTATCCGCCGCTGGGGCAGTGTCTGGCCTGGCAGGATTTTTCTCGGCTTTGGGTGCCGATTCTGATTTTGCCTCCGGCGGCTTTGTCAATGGCTCCGGCTTGTCGGCGGTGCCGCTCTTTGGGGCTGCGGCTTCCTCTTTGGGTGAAGCGACGATGCGGGCGAGGACAGCGGACGGGGAATGACTTTCTTCCTCCTCTCGTGCTTCACCGATGCTGTCATATTTGGGCGCCTCGTCCGGCGTGCCACGCAGCTTTGCGTACACGGCCAGCAAGATGCACAAGGCAATAACACCCATAGTGATCAGTCGACGCAGCTCAGCATTGCGCTCGACGGCAGCGAGCCTAAGATCAGTCGGCTCCGGCATCTGTGCAGTCGACATCATGGACACCGGCGCATCGTCGGGCACGGGAATTGTCTGGTCAGCACCCGGCCCGGTGACGATCTCGTCATACGGTATCGCCAGCGCGGTTGTGTACTTTCGGACAGCGAGAAGCTTGTGCGCAGACGTATAGAACGGACGGTTGCCACCTTCCTCAATCGCCTGTATCTGCTCACGGGACAGCGTGACGGCCGCTGCCATCTCTGCCACGGAAGTGCCACGCGCTTCTCGCGCGGCTTTCAGGCGAGCGCCATCAATCAAGATGCTCTCGAGATCAATCTCGGTCGTCATGGCGTGGGCGGCGTAAGCGAGCTGGAATTCGAAAAAATTAACATATTCCCCTAAGATAACATCTCAGGATGACGAAAAGGTAATTTTCGCTGCACGAGCTGTCTAAGTGAAGAAACGTTCCAGACTGGCGAGCGGCACGCCATAGCCCCGAGCCAGTCTGACCATGGTCCGAAAGCCTGGCTCGCCGTAGGACCCACTCTCTATTTTGGAGACGGTCGGCAGGGATACGCCGCTGGCCGGGTCCCCATCAAGCTGACTGGCGCGACAGACATCGATTTTGCTCATGTGACGGGCCAACCGGACTGCTGCCAAATACTCGTGACACTCTGCAAAATGGTCGGGCGAGATGTCGGCCAGCCATTTTCGAGAAATTTCCGCGAGCGACCCGCCGGCGTCTCGGGTGCCCGACATCCCTTGGGCAGAGTGAGCGAGTGGCAGCGGTGCGGTTTCCTGCATAGAAGCCTCCATGAGTAGAGTTGCCCGAGGTCGGGGCAGACGTAGCCGCTCTTGTCGGGCCGAAGGAGCGTCACGAGTCACGCGTTGAACGCCGGCTCAGTCGTCGTAACGGCCGCCGTGCCATCAGCTGGCAAGCTGAGCGGCATTTCACTGCGCGAACGGTAAAGTAAAATTTCCGGAGGGAAAATAGACCCGAAGGGCAACCCGCCTTTTAGCGCGGAGGGCTTAGTGGCACCGATGTCGAATGACTACGTGGACGCTGGTGTCCTAAAAAGCCCAAGCTTTCGGCTCGTGACACGGACGCTCAAGCCTTGATGTGATGAGTTTCCCAAGTCGCACGGTGATGCGGGATCGACGTCATCACCGCTGTTTTCAGGGCCTTGCTGATGCCGCGAGGCGAGTTCACTCAGCGACCCTGTCGATAATGCGTGCCAGTTCGATAACATTGTTTGCGCCGAGTTTTCGCATCATGTGCATGCGATGCAGTTTCACCGTGCGCACAGCAATGCCAAGGCGCTCGGCAATGTCCCGATTGAGCATGCCTGCCGATACCATGCGCGCGATCTGCGATTCGCGTTCCGACAAACTGGCCAGACGGCTACTGGCATCCATGCCTTGCTTGAGGTGGGCCTGTTGGTTGAGGCTCTTCTGCAGCGCCTCGCTGACGGCAGCCAGCAGAGTCTCTTCCTCAAACGGCTTGACGAGAAAATCGATCGCGCCATTCTTCAAGGCCTGCACAGCCTCCTGAGCGCCGCTGCCACCGCTCATGAAGACCAGTGGCGTCGTGTCGCTTAATGCGTTGAGTGTGTGCTGCAGTTCAAGGCCCGTTTGCTCGGGCATCTTAACGTCGAGCAGGATGCATCGAGGTCCAGGAAAGCACGGCTCGCCGCGCGCGACGCGTTCGACGTACTCGGGCGCTGACGCATAGGTCTCGGTGGCATACCCTTCCATGTCAAGCAGCGTCCTGACTGCCTCGCGGATGGCATCATCATCGTCGATGATCGCGATGCATCCGCGAGCATGCCTCGCGGCTTCGCGCTCATCATGAATGGGGACTATCGGGCGAAAAATTCTGTTAGTCATTGATGTCGTTCTGACTTGCCTCCGAAAGGCGACTTATCGCAGGTTGTAGTGAAGGTCTGCGGAAGCTGTTTCGTTCGCCATGGTGATCGTGACCAGCGCTACGGATAATCGCGGCCACCAACACGCCCAAAAATATTTCATTTGAGAAATTATAAGCCGCCCGTTCACCCTCAGGCTTGCCCCCGAGGGCAGATCGAGGCGCAGCGCGCTGCGATCCGACGCTCACCGCTGATTTGGCAGGGCGTGTGGGCTTGGAGGGCTGGAAGTGGGTGTTGGAGTGTCGAATGCGGCGGCTGTCTTGATCACTCGCTGCGTCACGTGTTGCCGTGGCAGAGATTGCTGCACCATCGCAGCTGATGGATCATCATGATGACAGCCTGCGAGGGTGATGCATCCGGAGTTTTCCATCCTGATACCGTGATGCGCATGCTTACTCACAATTCACGTGGACAATCCTGTGGACAACTAACCCGCAGTGATCCCAAGCACATGATTTTGATAAATAAACTGGGCATGACTCAAAACAAGGCAAGCAGTTGCGTTAATCCTGTTTGCCGAATGCGAGCGGATGTTGAGAGATGCAGGCAGGTGACGACGAGCGCTTGCCCCGCGATCTTCTCGAAGACGTTGTGCGTAACGACGCAGGTATTAGCCGGTTCACACTGTTCCGGATATCCATCAGCTGTTCCGAGCGCGCCAAACGTAAGAGGCTGTACATCGTCTCTCTCAGCAAATACTGTTCGCGCCGGCCGTGCAGCGTCTCAGCGGTGGTCGTCAGGAATGCCTCAATCAGTTTGTCAGATACGTTCGCAGTCATTGTCGGATCTCTCCCTGTGTGTCATTGCGCAAGTTAATCAACAGAAATGGGAGTCTAGCGATTCTTCTGTTGAATACCAGAGGGATTCGCTTGAGAGAAATCAAGGCTGCGATATCGTTTGAGATTTCGTAAAACTGTGCGCCTTGGGCATCCTGTCTTTTTGGAAACGCCTTTGAAGTACAGATAATTCTCGCTTGCTGTGCTTGTTTGTCAAATATCAAACGCTGCCTCATTCATGCCTCACACAATCCATTTCCTTCACCTCAGAGAGGGGGTGTTTGGTTACTGCAGCTTGCCCTGAATTTTTACAACATCACGACAATTGCGAGGACAACATGGATAGCCTGAACCAAGAGCAAAAGAGGGAATTGTTCACCGCACTCTCGGAGCGTGAGCGCATGCTGCGCGAAGACATACGCCGCGAGATGAATCTTCAGGACGATTACGTTGATCTGGCCAGTGACGTACCTGACCCCGGGGATTTGTCGTTTGCTAATCTGTCGATTGATCTGGGCAATGCGGCGGTCACGCGCGACATGAACGAATTGCGCGCCATCGAGCTGGCCCGCAAAAAAATCGGCAAAAGAATCTACGGCGAATGCATTTCTTGTGGATACGACATTCCATTCGAACGCTTGCAGGCGATCCCGACGGCCGAACGGTGCGCACCCTGCCAGCAAAATTTCGAACGCACTCATTACCAGGATGGGATGAAGGGCGCGATCTTGTAACGCGCTATCAGCTCGGCACCATCGCACAACCATCCTGCGGCAGCTAAACTTGTAAAAGCCTCCTACAATCTCTGTTTGCCCGCCGTGGCGGGCCAAACGGAGAACCCTCATGGCAGATGGCCGTGTATCCCTGCTGGCGCAGGCATCTCGAATGACTCAGCGCGACTGGCGAGCCGGCGAACTGCGGTTTTTGCTTGCTGCGCTGGCCGTTGCCGTCGGGGCCCTCTCTGCGGTGGGCTTCTTCGTCGATCGCATGAACGCGGCACTCACTCGCGATGCTGCGCAACTCCTGGGTGCAGACCTGCTGGTGCGCAGCGACCACCCGTTGCGATCCGATTGGCGCGATGAGGCAAAGCGTCGTGGTTTGAGTATGGCCGACACGGTCAATTTTCCCAGCATGGCGACCACCGGGGCTGGCGATGCCGCTGACACGCGACTGGTGGCTGTGAAAGCCGTGTCAGCCACTTATCCTTTGCGCGGCACGATCAGCGTCAGGGCGTTGCAGTCATCCGAGCCACAGGCTGGCGGACCCGCGAGAGGTAGCGTCTGGGTCGACACGCCTTTTCTCTCCACACGCAATGTGCGCGTTGGCGATCGCGTGCAACTGGGCGAGCGCGAGTTCACCATCGCTGGGGAAATTCTGCTTGAGCAGGACCGCGGTGCGGGCTTCATGAATTTCGCACCGCGCGTCATGCTGTCTCTGGATGATCTTCCTTCCACCGGCCTGGTGCAGCGTGGCTCGCGCATCACCTACCGTTTGCAGCTGGCTGGCGATGCACGCGGCGTGAACGATTTTCAGCACTGGCTGAACAACCAGATCCAGCAGGGGCAGGTGAGAGGTATTCAGCTCGAATCGCTGGAGTCTGGGCGACCCGAAATGCGCACCACGTTAGAGCGTGCTCGGCAGTTTCTCGCGCTCGTCAGTCTGCTCACGGCCATGCTGGCAGCACTGGCCGTG
Source organism: Oxalobacteraceae bacterium (assembly GCA_900299005.1). GTDB lineage: Bacteria > Pseudomonadota > Gammaproteobacteria > Burkholderiales > Burkholderiaceae_D > Pernthalerella. The sequence continues at coordinate 3,904 of OMID01000034.1, read as the reverse complement.
GCCATGGCCGCACGCGGCTTCATGCAACGGCATCTGGACGCTTGCGCGATGCTGCGCTGCCTGGGCCTGTCTGACAATGAGGTCACACTGTTGTACTTGCTCGAATTTCTGCTGATCGGTATTGCGGGCAGCGTGACCGGGGTGCTGATCGGTTTTGGTGCCCATCTGCTCCTGCTGCAGTGGCTGGGGCCCTTGATGACCACCCAGCTCCCGCCCCCCGGCGCTTTGCCCGCCGTGCAGGGTATCGCAACCGGACTGTTGCTGTTGGTGGGTTTTGCGCTGCCACCGGTGCTGCAGCTTAAAAGCGTGTCGCATAACCGCGTGATCCGGCGTGAGCAACAGGCACCTCAGGCATTTACGGTTGCTGGTTATGCACTGGCGATGTCGTCTTTTGTTGCCCTGCTGCTGTGGCAAGCGCGCGATCTGACCCTGGGTCTGCTGACCTCGGGTGGCTTTATCGGTGGTTTGATGATCTCGACACTGGTCGCCTGGCTGCTGCTGGCTGTCATGCAGACACCGCGCTTCCCGCTGCATTGGCCCGCGTGGCGTTTTGCGCAGGCCTCGCTCAAGCGCAGGCCATCGGCCAGTGCACTGCAGATTGTCTCGCTGGCGCTTGGCCTGATGGCACTGCTGCTGCTGACGCTGGTTCGGGAAGACTTGCTCGCCGCATGGCGGCACTCATCACCGCCTGATGCGCCCAACCATTTCATGATCAACATACAGCCCGAGCAGAGGCCACTGATTGCAGCCGAGCTGGCCTCGAACGGCATTGCCGACGCACCGCTCTACCCGATGATACGGGGGCGACTGGTGCAGGTTGATGGCCGGGAAATACGCCCCGAGAGCTTTACCGACGAACGAGCGCAGCGACTGGTCGAGCGCGAATTCAATCTGTCGACCATGGCAGACATGCCAGATCAAAACACGATCCTCCAAGGACACTGGTTTGATGCTGACCGTGCGCGTGGCGAAGCCTCGGTGGAACAGGGTCTTGCAAAAACACTCGGACTGAAGCTGGGTGATCGTTTGCGCTTCGACGTGGGGGGACAGCCGGTAGAGGTCACCATCACCAGTTTGCGCAAGCTCGACTGGGGATCCTTAAGGGTAAATTTTTTCGTGATACTCAGTCCGGATGTGGCCTCGTCTTTACCGAGTACCTGGATCACGGCCTTTCATTTGCCGGCTTCTGCGCAACCTCTGGTCAATCGCCTCGTGCGTCGTTATCCCAATCTGACTATCGTCGATGTCGGCAGTATGGTCGCGCAGGCGCAGCAAGTGATCAATCAAGTGATCGCGGCAGTTGAGTTTCTGTTTATCTTCACGCTGACTGCCGGAATCATGGTGCTGGCTGCGGCGATGCTCGTCTCGCAGCAAGAGCGCATTCATGAAGGGGGGTTGTTGCGCGCATTGGGTGCCACGCGTGCCCAGCTGACGCGCGCGCAGTGGGTCGAGTGCCTGCTCGTCGGAACGGGTGCAGGAGTGCTGGCCGCCACCGGCGCTTCGCTGGTAGGTTGGGCACTGGCGCGCCAGGTGTTCGATCTCGACTGGCGCGTGAGCCCCACGCTCTGGGCGGTAGGGGTCGGTGCAGGTATTGTTTGCGCTTTCGCAGGTGGCTGGTTCGGCTTGCGGGGCGTCCTCTCGCGCGCCCCCATGCAGATCTTGCGTGAGGCCTGACGCAGTTGTGACAGCAGCGCTCATGATGGTCATGACGCCGAGATGAGCCACCTCAATCGCTGGGGCGCGGCGAAGCCCTACATTCCTTGCTCGGGCAGGAGAGCCTGATTGCTGCAAGGAGAGAGCCCATCATGCAGAGCCGGGACAGGGAAGGCGCGTCATCTCGACGCAATCGCATCGCCGAGGTGCTCATGGTCGCCATGATTTTGTCGCCGCTTGCCGGCTGTACGTCCATGGCACCGGGCATTCAGTTCGCCAGGGCGCCGGCCGTGTCCTCCGGGAGTGACGAGCATCCGCGCACCGAAATACGCATCATCACGCCAGAGCTCGTTCAGCAAGAACGTCAGCTGCGCGATCAGCAGGTGTCGGAAGATATCAGCGACTTACTGCAGCCTTCACAGGTCTACCGGATCGAAGCTGGCGATGTGCTGCAAATTGTGGTCTGGGACCATCCCGAACTCTCAGCCTCCATGCTGCCTGCCCCCGTGCTCGGCGCACCCGTGGGTGCGGGCGTGGCGGCCAGCCCCATGCAGCCGCAGTCGGGTTTCGAAGTCGATCAGCAAGGCATGCTCGATTTTCCCTATGCCGGCAAGCTCCCGGTGGCAGGACTAAGCGCCACAGAAGTGCATCAGCAACTCACCGAGCGTCTGGCGCGTTATCTTCGCAATCCCAAGCTCAGTGTGCGGGTGCTGGCCTACCGCAGCAAACGGGTATATGTGGATGGCGAAGTCAAGCAGCCGGGTGTCCAGCCGATCAATGATCTCCCAATGACGCTCACTGAGGCTATCAACCGCGCTGGCGGCATGAATCCCACCGCTGACCAGAGCCGTCTCATCATTCATCGCGGTGACAAGAACTATCCGATCAATTTGCCGCAACTGGTCCAGCGCGGCGTGAACCCATCGTCAATCATGCTCAGCAGTGGCGATGTGGTGCGCGTGCTGTCGCGAGACGACAGCAAGATATTCATTTCCGGTGAAGTCACCGCGCCGCGCGCGCTGCCAATGCGCAATGGCCGACTCACACTGAACGAGGCGCTCGGCGAAGCGGGCGGTATCAATCCCGTCACCGGCGATGCTCGTCAGGTCTATGTGATCCGTCGCAGCAGCAAAGCGTCCCTGGTCTATCAGCTGGATGCGAATGTGCCGGGCGCGCTGGCCGTCGCCGAAGGCTTTGAGCTCTATCCCAAGGATGTGGTGTACGTCGCCGCCACACCGCTGACCAACTGGAACCGCACTATCAGCGCCATGATCCCCGGCGCACTGCCAACCGCGGTGATTGCCACCACACCCGGACGCTGATGTCGTCGTTGCGGCCTATATTTTCTTACGTCTGATGGCGCAACCTAGGCATCACGCCTGCCCCAACCACCTAACGTGACACCACCATGAACACACCCCTGAGTACCTATGTCAGCCCGCTCCCGGAGCCACCGCTGATTTTTACGGACCAGAGCGATGAGCATCTCAGTGATTATCTCGCGCTCCTGCGGGAACAGCGCTGGCTGATCGTTGGTGTGGCGCTGCTAGTGACCTTGGCTGGCGCCTTGTACGCGTATCTCGCAACGCCCCAATACGAAGCCAATTTGCTGGTCCATGTCGAAGAGAAGGGCCAGCGTGAGCCGAAGAATATTCTCGGCGAGGCGGGCTCCATGATCGACTTCAAGACTCCGGCGGCGGCCGAGGTCGAGTTGCTGCGATCGCGGCGGGTGCTTGCTCGTGCAATTGACAAACTGAGGCTCTATATCGATGCTCGCGCTGAGCGCGCTCCGGTGATCGGCGGTTTGTTGGCCGAGAGCGGGCTGGCCGAGCGATTCCCCGGTCTGCGCGGCGCATTCGGTTATGCCTGGGGCAGAGAAGGTATCGAGGTGGCCGATTTCAGCGTGCCGGTGGCGCTTGAGAATCATTCGTTCCGGCTACAGGCACTTGGCGATGGGCGTTTCCGGCTGACCGAGCCCCACACTGCACTCGAGGCCGAGGGCCGGGTGGGAGAAACGCTCAGCCTTGCGACCCGCGCCGGCCCCATGGCACTACGCGTGAGCCGACTGAACGCCTGGCCGGGCTCGGGCTTTACGCTGGTGCGCACTTCGCGACTGGCGGCAATCGAGGCAGTGCAGGCCTCGCTCAGCGTCGCCGAGGTCGGAAAGCAATCCGGAGTCATTGCCGCCACTCTCAAGGGTACAGAGGCCACGCAGGTCTATCAGCTGATGAGTGAGATCGCGCGCGAGTAC
>OMID01000033.1 GCA_900299005.1 Oxalobacteraceae bacterium | reverse complement strand
TGTGTCATGGGCGACATCGCAATGCGGTTACGCAGAGTCACACCCTTGAGCGTGAATGGACTGAAGAGGTCTGGCATGGCAGGATTCGTATTCAGGCAGTGCTATGGCAATGTCGACTTGGATGCGAGCGGTTTCTTATGGGTGCCACTGACACGTCGCCGCATGGCCGGGATAGACAAATCGAGGAAGCTTGAGATTGTAGGGTAGAAAACCCAAAGACTGACTTCACTCGTGCTGCCCGGTCTTGGAATCACCCGCATGAGACGAGCTGATCGACTGCTTTGTTGAAGAGGCTGTTGGGCGTGCGGAATTGAAGGGGCGGAAGTGAACGAGTGGCGGAAGCGGTGAGATTCGAACTCACGGAAGGCGCAAACCTTCGCCGGTTTTCAAGACCGGTGCCTTAAACCACTCGGCCACGCTTCCTGCACGAGCTGTCATTATACTCAATCGGGCAAGAACATCTGCTGCAAATCATTGAGGAAGCGCTGCCCCAATGGGGTAGGCACAATACGAAGGTGGTCTCGCTGCAGAAGGCCCTTCGATTCTGCCGCATCGAGCGAGGGATCGAGACTGTTCAATAGCAAACCAGTGCGCTCGGTGTAGAGACGCACCTCGAAACCGCCGGTGAGCCGCAGGGCGTTGAGCATGAACTCGAAGGCGAGTTCGTCTCGACGTATGTCGGCTTCTTCCGACACCGCATTGCCTGCCAACGCCTGTTGCAGATAACTGGCTGGCTGCCGATAGCGCGCCTGCCTGACTATGCGATGGGGGAAGGAGAGCTTCGAGTGCGCGCCTGCTCCGATGCCCAGGTAATCGCCGAATTGCCAGTAATTCAGGTTGTGCCGCGACCTGCGACCCGGCCGCGCATAGGCTGACACTTCATAGTGCTCGAATCCAGCCTCAGCGGCTCTTTGAGTGATCATCTGCTGCATCTCTGCGCTTTCATCATCACTGGGGAGTTTGGGTGGGTATTTGGCAAATACCGTGTTCGGCTCCATTGTCAGGTGGTAAAGCGACAGGTGTGTGGGCTCGACGTCGAGCGCGATGCGTAAATCCTGCTCGGCCTCTTGCAATGTCTGATGAGGCAAGGCGTACATCACATCAAGATTCAGGTTGGAGAAATTCTCCCGTGCGATATCAACCGCCCTGCGCGCTTCGTCACCATCATGAATGCGCCCCAGGGCTTTGAGGTGTGCTGGATTGAAGCTCTGGACACCTACCGACAAACGGTTCACGCCGCTGGCGGCAAACGCACGAAATTTGGCCGCCTCAAAGGTACCGGGGTTGGCTTCCATTGTGATCTCGACCTCTGCTTCCAGCGGCAGCAGGCTTCGAATATCCGAGAGTAGTGTATCCAGTCCTGGTGCGGATATCAGGCTGGGCGTGCCGCCGCCAATAAAAACGCTGATGATCTTGCGCCCCCAGATGAGGGGCAGTGATCGTTCAAGATCCGCGCGTAATGCGGCGAGATACTCAGCCTCTGGCAATTCAGCTCCCATCTCATGCGAATTGAAATCGCAATAAGGACATTTGCTAACGCACCAGGGGAAATGCACGTAGAGTGAAAGTGGTGGCAATGCGGACAGATTCAGCAAACCGGGCTGCAGATAACTGTCAGCAGCGCGCGCAGGAAGAAGCTGCAAAGGCTCGGGACGAATCGGAATCATGGGCACGACTTAGGACAGCTTGTCGAGCAGTGAGCGCATCGCCTGTCCCCGATGTGAAAGGTGATTTTTCTGATCGGGCGGGAGTTCCGCTGCGGTCTTGCCCAGCGCTGGAAGAAAGAAGTATGGGTCATAGCCAAACCCACCCTCGCCCCGTGGCTGGTTAATGAGCTGCCCATCCCAGCGCCCCTCGGCAACCACTGGCTGTGGATCGTCGGCATGGCGAACCCAAACCAGCACGCAGTAATAGTAAGCCGATTTATCAGCATGAGAAGCCATTGCCTCGACCAGTTTCGCATTGTTCGCCGAATCGGATTTGGGTTCGCCCGCGTAGCGCGCTGACTGCACGCCGGGCGCACCACCCAGCGCCGGGACACAAATACCTGAATCATCGCCAATCGCAGGCAAACCGCTGGCACGTGATGCATGCCTTGCCTTGGCCAGCGCATTTTCCAAAAAAGTGGGATGCGGCTCTTCAGCCTCGCTGATTCCCAGTTCAGACTGCGTTTTGACTTGGTAACCCAACGGACCAAGCAGCCGCGAAAACTCGGCGAGCTTGCCCGGATTGTTAGAGGCAATGACTACGGAAGTGGTCATGGGATTTTATGGTGGCTCACCCAACCAGCCCGAGCGATTGCTTCTGCAGCCTGATCAGTTCACGGATACCGGCATCGGCCAGATCGAGCAGTTGGATCATCGTTGTTCGATCAAAGGCATCGCCCTCGGCAGTACCCTGGAGTTCGATGAAATGTCCTGCATCATTCATCACGATATTCATGTCGGTGTCGCAGTCAGCATCTTCAATGTAGTCAAGATCAAGTACTGGCATGCCCTGATACACACCGACTGATATCGCCGCTACGAAGTGCTTCAGGGGTATAGCGGCCAAGGTGCCCTCGCTTACCAGCTTACCAAACGCATCGTAGGCGGCCACCATTGCGCCAGTAATCGATGCGGTACGCGTGCCGCCATCGGCTTGCAAGACATCACAATCGAGTTGCAGAGTGCGCTCGCCAAAAGCCTCAAGATCAAACGCGGCGCGCAGCGAGCGTCCGATCAGCCGCTGGATTTCCTGCGTTCGCCCGGATTGTTTGCCTTTTGCGGCTTCGCGGTCCATGCGTGTGTGCGTTGAGCGCGGCAGCATGCCGTACTCGGCCGTCATCCAGCCCTTGCCCTGACCTCTGAGGAAGGGTGGTACTTTATCTTCGAGACTCGCCGTGCAAAGCACGCGGGTGTCACCAAATTCGACCAGAACCGAACCCTCGGCATGTCGGGTGTAATGACGCGTCATGCGCACTTCGCGCAACGCATGGGTGGCGCGTCCACTGGGGCGCCCTTGAAAAGAATTCGACACGTTGTCCTCGAGAGTTGAGTCATCAGGCGTTGTTGATCTTGTTATCGGGTGATCAAACCCGCACACATCAGGCTAACCGCATGCGTGCTATCGCGCGCTCGATGTCACCCAGCGCGCAGCGCTCGGCTTCGGTGTCGGCCGCCACAGGAGAGCCCTGGATGCGGGTGATTACTCGATCATGTGGCATGCCGTCTGTCAGAAGTGTATTCTCGTCGGCGGCTCTGCCGGGATCACCCGAGTCTAGCCAGGTGAACGCAAGCGCGGTGACATTATCGCCGGTTTTGCCGCCGACGATCGCTGCACTGGACACCATCTCAGGTACCGCTTGCTCCAGCGGGCTAACGGAAAGGCGGTACGCCAGCTGGTGTTCGGGAATGCTGTTCCAGAGGCCGTCAGAGCAGAGAAGCAGCTGATCGCCGGCCTTCAGTGGCACCGCGCCTGACTTGTCAATGCTGGGCAGCGTAGGCGCGCCGAGGCAGTTGTAGAGCTTGTTTCGATCCGGGTGCCTGGCGCTCTCATAGGGTGCCAACCGTCCAACCGAAATCAGGCGCTCGACATGCGAGTGATCTACCGTGCGCGCAAGAATGCGACCGCCGCGCAGCCAGTAGAGCCGCGAATCGCCGCAGTGTATCCACTGCGCCTGCCCTTGCTGAATCAGGCAAGCCACAATCGTCGTGCGCGGGGTGTCGGCGAGCCGATGTCCGGAACGATGGCGGTGCAGCGCCAGATGCGCAGAAAATATCAGCTCTTCCAGGAACGCAGCGGTATCCGCGATGAACGGCTGAGCCACCCTCCTGAACAGATCTCCCATGGTCTGGAGCGCCAGCACGGCGGCCACCTCGCCATGGGAATGTCCACCCATACCGTCGGCCAGCATCATGAGTAATGCTTCCCGCGTGAAGCAATAGCCCATGCGGTCCTGGTTGCTGTCCCGCCCGCCGATCTGACTGTCTTGATAAATAGAGAAACGCATACTCTGTTGGTGATCAGCTCATGAAGCGCAGCAGGCGCGACAACAGGCTGGGATGCGTCGCTGTGGAAGCAATGCCATCCCGCATGGATTTCTGCAGCGTGAACACACTCTGCGGTCGTTTCAACGGGTCCAGCATCAGACTGGCGCGGACCAGCTGCACTAGCTCGGGCGTATACAAGGTCTCCAGTTCAGCATAAAAATGCTCCATGCGGTCATCGCGACAACGCTCATGGGCTGACTGGGGTGGTACACCGACCATGCAATTGAAAATGGTCGCGCCAATGCTGTAAATATCTGTCCATGGACCCAGTCCTTTTTTGGCAGAGAGTTCTGGCGCCGCGAACCCGGGTGTGTACATCGGATACAGGGTGGACAGATCGGCGTGCAGTGTCTGTCTGGCAGCACCGAAATCGAGCAGAATGGGCGTGCCATCGTCGCGCAGATAGATATTTGCGGGTTTCAGGTCAAGATGCAGTAACTTGTGGGTGTGCACCTCGCGCAGGGCATCCATGACTTGCGCAAACATCCAACGTATCGCCAGTTCTGATACCAGCGGCTTGCTGCCCGACTTCTTGCGCCGCGCGATATGGTCCTGTAATGACCGGCCGCTCTCATGTCCCATCACCATGTACACCGTATCGTTGGCACGAAAAAAATTCAGAACCGACACGACATTCGGATGACTGATCGAGGCGAGGGTTCTGCCCTCATCCAAAAAACATTTCAGCCCGACGCGGTAAAGTTCTATGTGCTGGCTTGCAACAATAGGCTGCAACTGACCGGGCTTGCGGCTGGCCAGCGACGCTGGCAAGTACTCTTTGATGGCAACGCTTTCTCCTTTCGCGTCTCTGGCGAGGTACACAATGCTGAAGCCGCCTGCAGCAATCTTCTTTACAATGCGATACCCGCCGATTTCCAGTCCATCCGGCAAAGCGGCATTAGGTTGGCCAGCCATGTTCATTCTTTGCGCAATCAATCCCGGGACGGGATTGTGTGGGCTTATTAGTGTTTTGTAAAGTTGTGCGCCTTTAAAGCCTAGAGTCTTTGACAGGAATCCTATTTTGACTATCAGCAGCATGACCGGCTTCGGAGTCAGTACGCGCGAGAGCGCGGCCGGCACCATTACGCTGGAACTGAGGAGCGTGAATTCGCGTTTTCTGGATCTGCAGTTCCGAATGAATGATGATCTCCGCACACTTGAGCCCATGCTTCGCGAAGGCCTCATGGCTCGCCTGCAACGCGGCAAGGTGGAATGCCGCCTCTCCTTCGGCCGGAGAGTGGCGTCGGCCAGCAATCTGGCCGTCGATAACGTGTTGTTAGCGGCGCTGAGTAGCGCACAGCTGACCGTGCTGGAGCAGTTTCCGCAAGCCAGACCGCTTTCGGTCAACGAGCTATTGCGCTGGCCGGGCGTACTCGCCGAGAGTGAACTCAGCCAGGAGACACTCGCCGCGGATGTTCAAGCCGCGCTGACGGCTTCTCTGCAGGCTTTCATCGAATCGCGCCAGCGTGAGGGTGCCGCGTTAGAGGCAATGCTGCTCTCACGCATAGAGCAGATAGAAAGTATCGTCACCCGCATCACACCGCTGGTGCCACAAGCAGTTGACCATTTTCGGCAGAAAGCCACCGAACGCATGCAGGAAGTACTGGGAATAAGCCTCGCTGCAGGCAACGGTATCTCTACCGTACCAAAAGAGGAAATTCAGGACCGCATACGTCAGGAAGTCACCTTGTATGGGATACGTATCGATGTTGCCGAAGAGCTCACGCGATTGGCAGGTCATCTGGCAGAGACCCGCGCGATTTTGAAAAAAGGCGGTCCGGTCGGCAAGCGACTCGATTTCATGATGCAGGAGCTCAATCGCGAGGCAAACACGCTGGGTTCGAAGGCTGCCGTGAAAGAATTATCAGAGGCCTCCATGGAAATGAAGCTCTTGATCGAACAAATGCGCGAGCAAGTGCAAAACCTCGAATGACCCCGTCAACCTCTGCACCATTTGGCAGCGCAGTCATGGATAACGCAAGCTCAGGCAGCCTCTTTATTGTCGCGGCACCCTCGGGTGCAGGGAAATCTTCGCTGGTCAGTGCACTGCTAGCCAGAGACCCGTCGATCAGTCTGTCCATCTCATGCACGACTCGCAGCCCGCGTCCGGGCGAAGTGCATGGGCGCGACTATTTTTTCCTAAGCGAGCCGGAATTCATCGAGCGGCAACAGCGTGGCGAATTTCTCGAACATGCCAAGGTGCATGGTAACTACTACGGCACGTCAAGGCTGACGGTTGAGCAACAGACCCGCGCTGGGGTCGATGTGCTGCTGGAGATCGACTGGCAGGGCGCTCAGCAGATACGCCGGCATTTCCCCGATGCCGTGGGCGTGTTCATTTTGCCGCCCTCGCTTGCGGTGCTCGAGCAGCGACTCAAGCAACGTGCCCAGGATTCCGCTGAGGTGATCGCCCGGCGCATGCAGGCTGCAAGCGGCGAGCTCGTCCATGCTCCCGAGTTCGAGTATGTTATTATTAACGATGAATTTGAAACCGCGCTGTCCCAGCTGACAGCGATTGTCGTGGCGTCACGCTGTCGTCTCGCGCAGCAGGCCAAACGCAACATCCCTCTGTTTGCCGGCTACGGTATTCTCGCTGAACCAAATTGAAACCCATCCGGATTCTGGAGACCACATGGCACGCATCACCGTAGAAGATTGCTTGAAGAAGATACCCAACCGGTTCCAGCTGACGCTGGTCGCCACCTACCGAGCGCGTCAACTGCTCCAAGGCCACACACCCAAGGTGGATTCCGACGATAAGGCAACTGTCACCGCGCTGCGCGAGGTAGCCAACGGTTATATCGGCCTCGAGATGCTCAAGAAAGTACCTAGCTGAGGCAGGCGTTCCTGATCCTGGGCCGGCTCGCAGATGAACTTGCCATCCGCTGACACTGCCGCCCCTTCCGCAAGTCGGAAGAAAAGCCCTGCTGCGCCATCCAAAACCCCCTCTGTCAACCAGCAGCCTGGTCCGGGCTCGGTTGGCGTTGCCTCGGTCACTCAGCTCACCACCCGTCTCTCCGAATATCTGAGCCCGTCGGAGCTCAAAAAAGTGAAAGAAGCCTATCGCTTCTCCGATGAGATGCACCTCGGGCAGGTGCGCAAGTCGGGCGAGCCTTACATCTCTCACCCTATCGCTGTCGCTGAAATCTGCGCCGAGTGGAAGCTTGACGCTCAAGCCATCATGGCTGCGCTGCTGCACGATGTAATGGAAGATCAGGATGTAAGAAAAGACGAGCTGATCGAGCGCTTTGGTGCGCCGGTGGCCTCGCTGGTCGATGGCCTCTCCAAGCTGGACAAGATCGAATTTCAAACCCAAGTCGAGCAACAGGCCGAAAATTTCCGCAAGATGCTGCTAGCGATGGCGCGCGATGTACGCGTCATCCTGGTCAAGCTGGCCGACCGGCTGCATAACATGCGTACGCTGGATGCAATGTCCGCTGAAAAGCGACGCCGCATCGCCAGAGAAACGATGGAAGTCTACGTGCCCATCGCACACCGACTGGGACTCAACAACATCTACCGCGAATTGCAGGAACTCGCTTTCTCTTACCTTCATCCGCTGCGCTATCGCACCATTGCCAAGGCGGTCCGTGCCGCACGCGGCAATCGCCGCGAAGTGGTTGGTAAGATCCTGGAATCAGTCAAAGACACGCTCGCCCATGCTGGCATCAGCGCAGGTGTCTACGGAAGAGAAAAAACGCTCTACGGTATCTACCGAAAAATGCGTAACAAGCACCTGACGTTCTCTCAGGTGCTGGATGTCTACGGATTTCGTGTGGTGGTCGACAGCTTCGACCAATGCTACGTTGCGCTGGGCACCCTGCACTCGCTGTTCAAACCGATGCCCGGTAAGTTCAAGGACTATATCGCCATTCCCAAGCTCAATGGCTACCAATCCCTGCATACCACCCTGATCGGCCCTTACGGCACGCCAGTAGAATTCCAGATACGCACGCAGGAAATGCACCGGGTGGCCGAGGCCGGAGTTGCTGCGCACTGGCTGTACAAGAATGAAGAAAGTCAGCTCACCGACCTTCAGCAGCGCACGCATGCGTGGCTGCAATCGCTGCTCGACATACAGCACCAGACGGGTGACTCGGCTGAGTTTCTCGAGCATGTGAAGGTCGACCTGTTTCCCGATTCAGTTTACGTCTTCACGCCGAAGTCCACCATCATTGCACTGCCGCGCGGCGCCACGGCGCTCGACTTTGCCTACACGATTCACACTGATATCGGCGATCGCGCCGTGTCTGCGCGCATCAACCATGAAACGGCGCCGCTGAAGACCGAGCTTCGCAATGGCGATATTGTCGCCATCGATGTGTCCGATGACGCCCGACCGACGCCGAACTGGCTTACTTTTGTGCGTACCGGCAAGGCTCGCTCGGCCATCCGGCATCACCTTCGCACCATTGACCGCGAGGAAGCGATCGATCTGGGGCGCATGCTGTTGGAGCAGTCACTCGCCCTGCTGGAGCTGCCAGCCAAGCTGCCAGCGCCCGTGGCGGAGCGTCTGATCAATGAAACGAGCGCCAAATCCATCAGTGACTTGTATGCCGAAATCGGTGTTGGCAAACGGATGGCGATGCTGGTGGCGCGACACATTCAGGGTCTCGTCGCTGTCAATACCCGTGGCAAGTCCTCGACCAGCCCGGAAGCCGCACGCGCCATCAAGCCGGTGGTGATCACCGGTCGCGAGCCCGCAACCTCGGTACACTACGCGCCGTGTTGTCTGCCCATTCCGGGCGATGCGCTGGCTGGCCATCTCAGGCGTGACCAGACCCTTCAGATCCACGTTGCCGAGTGCGGTGCGGCCAAGCGACTACGCGCCAAGGAACCAGCACGCTGGATAGGCGTGAGCTGGTCGCAGGATCATGCGCGGCGTTTCGATTGCCGCATCCGCGTGCTGCTTCACGATGAAAAAGGAGCGCTGGCGCGGCTGGCCGCTGAGATCAATGAATCCGGCTCGAACATTGTCCATGTCGGCATGGACGAGAGCCGCAGTGCGGCACTGACCGAGCTGAAATTCACGATTCAGGTGGAGGATAGAGTCCATCTCGCGCGCCTGATCCGTAATGTCAAGCGCATCAAGGGTGTGGAGCGCATTATTCGCGACCGCGGTTGAAATCGCTGCCCCAGTCCACCCGAACCCTGCCCAGCCACGGCTTATTTGAAGCGCTTGCGAAGCCGATTCACTCCCAGCCACACAATCAGTGCAAGCACCGGAACCGCAATGCCGGTCGCAAGATCGGTATTAATGTTCAGTCCACCCGCTTTTAGCGCCTTGCCCGCATAGCTCACAAGCCCTGCTAGGTAGTAAGAGATCGCAACGACCGATAACCCCTCTACGGCCTGCTGCAGTCTCAGCTGCTGGGCCGCCCGAGTGTTCATTGATTGAAGGATTTTATTGTTCTGCTGCTCCTGCCGGATACCGACCCGCGTGCGAAGCAGCGAATTGGTGTTGGCAAGACGCTCGCCCAGCACTTCCTGCCGACGCGCCGTCGAGGCACAGGTGTTCATCGCCGGCGTCAGGCGACGCTGCATGAACTCGGCGATCGTTGGCACGCCCTTAATGCGCCGCTCGCGCAACTCATCAATGCGAGAGTGCACGAGTTTGAAATACGCTTGTGACGCTGAGAAACGGTAACTGTTATCGACCGCCAGCTGCTCCAGCCGTGCCGCCAGAGCGGTAATCTGCTCGAGCAATGCCTTCTCTTTGGCGATGCCCTCCTCTTCGTCTGTGCTCGTTTCGCCATTAGCGACCATAGTTGCCGTCAGCGCAGCCAATTCGGATTCGATGGCATTGAGCACCGGTATCGATTGCTGTGCATTTGGCAAACCCAGCAGCGCCATCATTCGGTAGGTTTCAATCTCCAGCAAGCGCTGCACCAGACGACCCGCCTGCTGACCTTTGAGTCCGGCATCACGCAGCACGAAACGCACAAAACCATCCGGGTGCACCTGAAAATCCGTCCAGACTTGGGCTGCTTGCGATGCCTCGCATCCAACAATGGCGTTGCCCTCGAACAGGCGACGCATATGCGGCACGGTCTCGTCGGCCGAAGAGTTCGCCGCCTCGAGCACGATGTGGGAGGCCACCATCAGCTTGCCCTCGAGACGCATAACCCACTGCTGGGGCAGGTCGCCCGAGGGCATCTGCGCAAACAGATCATCCCTCGACGGCACGCTCCGCGCGCTGGCGACAAACGTGTAGCTGGCAAATTCGGTGTGACACTCCCATTTGAGTCGGAAGCGCCCGAAGTCATGAAAGAAGTATTTCGCCTCTCCTGCCGGCGCAGTCACACCAAAGTGGACGCACAGATAGGCCAGCAATTGGCTCTGCGCCCCTGCCGAGGCGCCCGCAGCAAGTTCGTTACGGCCATGAATCGCCAAATGCGTGATGCGCTCCGGGGCTTCGAGTCGTATGGGCGGACGCGAGTGAATCTCGGCCGAGAGCGGCACGCGCAACGGGTGGTTCAGCGCAGGGAAAATAATCGACATGCGTTCGCGGGAAGGTCAATCCGTCAAGCGCCTCATTCTACGTCAAGCAGGCGCAGGGTACCTGACCTCAAGTATTTCGAGTTCATCCGCGCCCGAGGGCGTAATGAGCGTGACAACATCACCTTCACGCGCCTTGGTCAGTGCGCGTGCCACGGGTGATACCCAACTGATTTTGCCGTCCAGGGGGTCGAGCTCGTCAATGCCCACGATGGTCACTGTGTGCTCCTGGCCAGCACCATTGAGATAGGTGACTGTGGCACCGAAAAACACCTGATCGCTGCCGTGATGAACCGCAGGATCGACGACCTCGGCCAGATCAAGGCGCTTGGTCAGGAAGCGAATACGCCGGTCAATCTCTCTGAGGCGACGCTTGCCATAGATGTAATCACCGTTCTCGGAGCGATCGCCATTCGACGCTGCCCAGTGCACCACCTTGACGACCTCAGGCCGCTCGACATCGATCAGTGAGAGCAGCTCTTCGCGTATGCGCGCATAGCCATATGGCGTGATGTAATTCTTGGCGCCAGCGGGGATTGGCGGCAAGCCAGCACCCAGCTCATCGTCATCCTCGTCAGCGCTGGGCTCTTTGACGAATGCCTTGTTCATGCGCGGCGCTCCTTTTCGGGCGCTGCTGCCGTGCCCCTCTGAATCTGGAACCGAGCCCCGCCCTCCTGCCCGAGCGCCTCGGCCAGCCAGGGCATGGTTTGCTGCAAACTTGCCTCCAGAGTCCAGGGCGGGTTGATGATGAACATACCGCTGCTGTGCAGACCTCGCCCGTCTGCGGGTGCGCTAATCGAGAGCGTGACATGCAGCCAGTCAGCGGCAGCGATGCGCTTTAAGCGCTCCGGCAACTGCTGAGATGCCAGTCGGCCGAGCACTGGATACCAGATCGCGTAGGTGCCGGTCGCAAAACGACGCTGCGCATCTTCGATCGCCACCTTCACCTTGCGATAGTCGTCCTTGTCTTCATAGGGCGGATCGATCAGCACCAATCCCCTGCGTGATGGTGGCGGCAGCAAAGACTTCAGACCGGCAAAGCCATCCGCACGCTGAATGATCACCCGCTTGCCCCTTGCGGTGTGACGAATGCCATTCGCTGCCTGATGCGCCTCGAGCTTGCGGAAGTGCTCTTCGAGCAGACGAAGATCCGTGGGATGAAGCTCGAACAGGCGAAGGCGGTCTTGCTCACGCATCACCCGCTCGGCAATGAAAGGAGAGCCCGGGTAATGCCGCAGGCGCCCGGAGGGGTTCATCGCACGGATCACCCCCAGATAATCTGCAATAAGGTCTGGCGCATCGTCGCGATCCCAGAGCCGGGCGATGCCATTGATGGATTCACCACTTTTGCTCGCGTACTCGCCATCGAGAAGGTAGGTTCCGGCACCCGCGTGGGTGTCAATCACCGTGTAGGCCACATCCTTCAGGTTGAGATAGGCAAGCAATTGCACCAACACCATGTGCTTGAGCACGTCGGCATGATTACCCGCGTGGAAGGCGTGACGATAGCTGAACATGGGAGGGAAGGAGTGCGGGCTGGACAGACCGTGATTCTATCAAGGCCTGCAGACCCCCTGTGGATGCACGCTGTGCGCTAACGAGGCGGCAACAAAAAAGCCGCGCCTTCGTGGGGCGCGGCTTCTCGGTCAATGGACAGCGTCTCCTCTGCCCTGACACGACATTCCGACTAGCAGCTCAGGCGACTTTCTTGTCGAAGAACTGTTCATCTTCGGTTGAGCCATGCAGCGCTGTCGTCGATGACTGGCCTTGCTGGATGGCCTGAGTGACAGCATCAAAGTAACCTGTACCGACTTCGCGCTGGTGCTTGACCGCAGTGAAGCCCTTCTCCGCGGCCGCAAATTCGGCTTCTTGCAACTCGACGAAGGCCGTCATCTGGTTACGTGCGTAGCCATGTGCGAGGTTGAACATCGAGTAGTTCAGCGCATGGAAACCCGCCAGCGTGATGAATTGGAATTTGTAACCCATCGCACCCAACTCTTTCTGGAATTTGGCGATGGTGGCGTCATCAAGGTTTTTCTTCCAGTTGAAGGATGGCGAGCAGTTGTAGGAGAGCATCTTGCCGGGAAATTTCGCATGGATGGCCTCGGCGAATTTCTTGGCGAAAGCCAGGTCAGGCTTGCCTGTTTCACACCAGACGAGATCAGCGTATGGCGCATAGGCCAGTCCGCGGGCGATCGCCTGATCGGCACCCGGCCGCGTCTTGAAGAAGCCCTCGACTGTGCGCTCGCCGGTGCAGAAGGGCTTATCCAGATCATCCACGTCCGAAGTCAACAAATCAGCGGCTTCGGCATCGGTGCGGGCAACCAGAATGGTGGGGGTACCCATGACGTCAGCCGCGAGTCGGGCCGCGTTGAGCTTCTCTACCGCCTCACGGGTCGGCACCAGCACTTTGCCACCCATATGGCCGCACTTCTTCACGGAGGCCAGCTGGTCCTCGAAGTGAACACCAGAGGCACCCGCCTCGATCATGGCCTTCATGAGTTCGAAAGCATTGAGCACACCGCCAAAGCCCGCCTCGGCGTCGGCCACGATGGGAGCAAAGAAATCGATATCGTTTTTGCCCTCGGACCACTGGATCTGGTCAGCACGCTGAAACGTGTTGTTGATGCGCTTGACGACCATCGGCACCGAGTTGGCCGGATACAGCGACTGATCGGGGTACATCTCTCCCGCCAAATTGGCGTCGCCAGCCACCTGCCAGCCAGAGAGGTAGATAGCCTTGAGCCCCGCCTTGACCTGCTGCATTGCCTGATTGCCGGTCAGCGCACCGAGTGCATTGACGAATGGCTCAGTATTGAGCAAATGCCACAGCTTCTCGGATCCGCGCTTGGCAAGCGAGTGCTCGATAGGCACCGAGCCGCGCAAGTTGACCACATCCTCAGCGCTGAAATTGCGGTTCACGCCCTTCCAGCGTGGATTTTCTGCCCAGTCTTTAGCCAGTGCCTGAATTTGCTGCTCGCGAGTTGCCATGATGATTTTCTCCTGAAGGATTCCCCACCAAGGGGTTAAACAAAAACCGTTAGAGAAATGGTAGGCTGTTTTTTGCGAGGCAACAAGGTCTTATATAAGACATATAAGATAAATATTATTGTTTATAATCAGTACCTTATATTTTTTATTTTGCGATGTGGTAAGGTATTTCTCTGAATGAAAGCACTCCCTGCTGCTTTGCATCGCCACAATTTCATAATACGAAAAGCTCTCTTCACTCCTTGAAAGCCCCTTCGCAGAGACTTGTGTCGACACGGCGATGAAGCCGCCTTAAGGTCCTGAGCCCAGAGTCCTGAGTCCTGCGATACGCAGGCCGCCACAAGACGTTAAAAGCGGTCAGCGCTCAGAAGTGACGCTCTCTCACCCAAGGCGCTCTTTGGATACCAGGACGCCATCTTCATCGGCGTAGATGAAGTCGCCCGGATGAACAACCACACCACTGATATTAACGACGAGATCTTTTTCTCCGACGCCGCGGCGTGCGCTGCGGCGGGGGATGGTACCAAGCGCCAGCACGCCAACCTCGCAGACATTCATTTCCAGTGTGTCGCGCACACAGCCGTGCACGATGATGCCCGACCAGCCATTGTTCTCTGCCAGCTTGGCCAGATTGCCCCCAACGAGCGCGGCACGAAGACTCCCGCCGCCATCGACCACCAGCACCCCGCCCTCGCCCGGTGTCTCGAGGGCTGAGCGCACCAGCGCGTTATCCTCGAAGACTTTAAGCGTGCGGGCCGCCCCGGCGAAGCGCCGGTGTTGGCCAAAGTGTCGGTAAACGGGAGGAAGCACCTGCAAGCTACCCTGGGCAAGCTGGTCTTCGTGGGCATCGCACAGGTCGCAGGTTGACCAAGTCATGCGTATTTACTCCGCAGGTGGGTGGATGGTGGATGGTGGATGGTGAGTGCCAGTGATGCGCAGCCGGACTAAGGGCAGAGCGGGGGAGCGCGAGAGCACTGCCAGCGTGCTTCCAGAGCGCTCCCCGCCCCCTGACCACCCGATTATAGCGATACCGGCCTGCTGCACAGCTGGAGCAAGGGATAGTTATGACGATGAAAAGCGTCTTTCCCCTCCGGGCCAAGAATCACGTCAGGCGGCCTTCCTGAACCCGAGCTCCGAACCATTCACATCAACATCAATCGTATCTTTAGGGCCGAAACTGCCTTTTAGGATAGCCTTGGACAAAGGATTTTCCAGCGACTGCTGAATCGCCCGCTTAAGAGGACGCGCTCCATAAACCGGATCAAAGCCCGCCTCAGCCAATTTGCGCAGCGCAGGCTCTGACACGCGAAGACCGATATCCATGGCTGCCAATCGCTTCTCCAGCGTATCGAGCTGTATGCGCGCGATATTGCTGATGTGTTTCTCATCGAGCGCATGAAACACCACCAGTTCATCAATGCGATTGATAAATTCGGGTCGGAAATGCCCACGTACCTCCGCCAGCACTGCAAGCTTGACGAGTGCGGGGTCGCTCTCTTCCATGGACTGAATCTTGTGCGAGCCAAGATTCGAAGTCATGACAACGACGGTATTTTTGAAATCCACAGTGCGTCCCTGCCCGTCGGTCATGCGGCCGTCGTCTAGCACCTGCAGCAGCACGTTGAATACATCAGGATGGGCCTTCTCGATCTCGTCGAGCAAAATCACACTGTAGGGTTTACGTCTTACCGCCTCTGTCAGATATCCACCCTCTTCGTAGCCCACGTAGCCGGGCGGCGCGCCGATCAGTCGAGCCACGGAGTGCTTCTCCATGAATTCACTCATGTCGATGCGAATGAGAGCCTCCTCCGTGTCGAATAGAAAGGCAGCGAGCGCCTTGGTCAGCTCCGTCTTGCCCACCCCGGTGGGACCAAGGAACATGAAGGAACCATAAGGCCGGTTCGGATCCGACAGCCCGGCGCGTGAACGGCGAATGGCATCGGATACGGCATTGATTGCCTCGTCCTGTCCAACCACGCGTTTGTGAAGCACATCCTCCATATGCAGCAGTTTGTCGCGCTCCCCTTGCATCATCTTTGATACCGGAATACCCGTTGCGCGAGAGACCACTTCCGCGATTTCCTCGGCACCGACCTGCGTGCGAAGCAGCCTGGGCTTGTCAGCAGCACCGTCACCCTTGTCAGCCTGCTTGAGCTGCGCTTCCAGCTGAGGCATGCGTCCATACTGCAATTCGGACATTTTCTGCCAATCACCCTTACGGCGCGCCTCTTCCATCTGCAGCCGCACACGTTCAATCTCTTCCTTGATCGACTGACTACCGTGCACCGCCGATTTTTCAGCTTTCCAGACCTCTTCAAGATCGGCGTATTCACGCTCAAGTTTGAGGATCTCCTCCTCAAGCAATCCCAGCCGTTTTTGTGAGGCTTCGTCTTTTTCCTTCTTGACCGCTTCGCGCTCGATCTTCAGCTGTATTAGCCGTCGGTCGAGCTTATCCATCACCTCTGGCTTCGAATCGATCTCGATCTTGATTTTGGAGGCTGCCTCATCGATCAGGTCAATGGCCTTGTCGGGCAAAAAGCGATCCGTAATATAACGATGTGAGAGTTCGGCTGCCGCCACGATCGCCGGATCGGTAATATCGACCCCATGGTGGACTTCGTACTTTTCCTGAAGTCCTCGCAGGATGGCAATCGTTGCCTCGACGCTCGGCTCGTCCACCAGGATCTTCTGGAAGCGACGCTCGAGCGCCGCATCTTTCTCGATGTACTTGCGGTATTCATCTAACGTGGTCGCGCCAACGCAATGCAATTCACCGCGCGCGAGGGCCGGTTTGAGCATATTGCCGGCATCCATGGCACCCTCAGCCTTGCCGGCGCCCACCATGGTGTGAATTTCGTCAATGAACAGGATAGTCTGCCCCTCGTCCTGGGCCAGCTCTTTGAGTACGGTCTTGAGGCGCTCCTCGAACTCGCCACGGTATTTCGCGCCCGCCAGCAAGGCGGCCATATCAAGTGACAGCACACGTTTGTTCTTGAGACTCTCGGGGACCTCGCCATTGACGATGCGCTGCGCCAGACCTTCGACGATTGCCGTCTTGCCCACGCCCGGTTCGCCGATCAGCACCGGATTGTTCTTGCTGCGTCGCTGAAGCACCTGAATGGCGCGGCGAATCTCGTCATCACGTCCGATTACGGGATCAAGTTTGCCTTGTCTTGCGCGTTCGGTGAGATCCAGTGTGTATTTCTTGAGCGCCTCTCTCTGCCCCTCTGCTTCTTGCGAATCGACATTTGCACCGCCACGCAGTGCGTGTATCGCCGCTTCCAGCGATTTTCGGGTGAGTCCATGATCTCGCGCCAGCCGTCCCGCTTCGGATTTATCGTCGCTCAGTGCGAGCAGTGTCATTTCGCTGGCGATGAACTGGTCACCGTGTTTCTGTGCTTCTTTATCGGCCAGATTTAACAACGCGGCCAGTTCGCGTCCGACTTGCACCTCGCCGCCAGTGCCGCTAACTTTGGGCAGTCGCTCCGCCGCGCTCTTGAGCGACGTGCCCAACCCGGCGACGTTCACGCCAGCGCGCTGCAACAGTGAGCGGGGTGCGCCATCATCCTGATTGAGCAGCGCCGTGAGCAGATGGACGGGATCGATGTACGGGTTGTCGTTGCCTACCGCAAGGCTCTGCGCATCGGCCAGTGCTTGCTGAAGCTTTGTGGTGAGTTTGTCGAGACGCATGAAAATGGCTCCAGAAAAACAGGGTCTGTGTTCATTATTGGGTCCGACGCCAAGAATTCAAGGCTGTTGGGACAACTGGGGGGCATTCAGAATCAGCTTGGCCCAAGAAGGCGCCAGAGGCAAAAAACACCTGCACGCAGCGGGCTAAAGAGACGGTTTAAAAAACCCCAATTTTATGGCGCTCCCACATCGCTGCGCGGCGCGGGAGCCTGCCACATCAAAGGCTTGCAGCGATTTCCCCAGAGGAGAACTCTTGCGGTGTTTAATTCGTGAGCGCTGCCCCAGCGCTCAGGGATGAACTTGCCGCCAGAGGGCCAATCCGGCGATGCAGGCAAGGATGGAGCCGATTAAATGCAGGCAAGAATGAACACAAGCCCAGCCGTAGGCGCCGCGCTGCAATAGCAGCACGGATTCTGCGGAGAAGGTGGAAAATGTGGTCAACCCCCCGAGGAAGCCGGTGATCACCAGCAGGCGCCACTCAGGCGGCAATTCGGGGAAATTCTCAAACACGCCCACAGCGATCCCGATGAGGAACCCCCCGGCGATGTTGGCGAGCAACGTTCCCATGGGTAGGCTGCCAGGCCGGGCGTTTAGCCATAACGCCAGCCCCCAGCGTAACCAGGCGCCCAGCACCGCGCCTATGGCAACGGCGCTAAGGCTCAGGCCTGCGCCCATTTCGCCACCGCCTCGTCGTCCGACACCCGGGCATCGACCCAGCGGGCACCCCCAGGCGTCTGTTCTTTCTTCCAGAATGGCGCCTGGGTCTTCAGATAATCGATGATGAATTCGCAGGCATCGAAGGCCTCGCCCCGGTGCGCCGACGTGACGGCTACTAGCACAATTTGTTCGAGCGGTTTTAGAGGACCGACGCGATGAATGACCAGCGCATCGAAGATGTCCCAGCGGGATTTTGCTTGGGCGACGATATCCTCTAGCGATTTTTCTGTCATGCCGGGATAGTGCTCGAGCTCCATCTCGGCAACCTGCTCGCCTTCGTTCAAATCGCGCACGGTGCCGATGAAAGTCACAATCGCGCCGACCTTGGGCGCATGCGCGCGCAATCGGGCAATCTCGCTGCTCAGATCAAAATCTCCGGTTTGCACTCGCACCGTCATGAAAACCCTCTCAACCCCCGGTCACTGGGGGGAAAAAAGCCAACTCGCAACCCTCGCTAAGACGAGTGGCGGGCTCAGCCATCTCCTGGTTGCAGGCAATGCGAAGAGCGCGTCCCTCGGCCAGCGCCTCAGCCCATGGGCCACCACGCGCGCGCAGATAGTCACGAACCTGCCCCGCAGTCTGCACATCACCAGGCAATTCGAGCGATTCCTGCGCAGTACCCAAAGCCTCTCGCAGGCTGGCAAAAAATTTCAGGTGTACTAGCATGGTCAGTGGAGCAAATCAGAAAACGGCAGGAAGTTTACGGTATCTCCCGCCTTGATGACGTGACCAGGGGGATTGTCCACCAGCCCATCACCCCAAACCGTCGACGTCAAAACTCCTGAACCCTGGTTGGGGAAGAGGTCCAGCCCGCCACGCTCGTTGATGCGCACGCGCAGGAATTCATTTCGGCGGTCCGGCTTGCCCCAATTGAAGTCGGCGCGCATGGGATAAGCACGCGGGGCTGCGGGGTGCGCTCCCTGCAGCGCAAGAATGAACGGCCGCACGAACAAAAGGAAGGTAACGAAACTGGACACCGGATTACCGGGCAAGCCGATAAAGCCCGTTGGTCGCTTACCTGGCTGAGCGAGCTCGCCAAATGCCAAAGGCTTGCCCGGCTTGATGGCGATTTGCCAGAGATTGAGACGCCCTTCGGCCTCAACCGCGGATTTGACATGGTCCTCTTCACCAACCGAGACGCCACCGGAGGTGATGATCAGGTCATGACCGGCACACGCTGTGCGCAGCGCTTGCCGGGTCGCCTCGAGCGAGTCAGGCACATTGCCCAGATCGGTCACTTCGCAGCCCAGCTGCTCCAGCAACCCCCGCAGCATAAAGCGGTTGGAGTTGTAGATCGCACCGGGTCGCAAAGGCTCACCGGGCATGGTCAGTTCATCTCCAGTAAAAAAAACGGCAACGCGTGCGCGTCGCAGCACCGGCAGTGTGTTGAGCCCGACGGAGGCCGCCAACCCCAGCTCCTGCGCGCGCAGGCGCGTACCAGCGGCCAGAATGACACTGCCCGAGCGAATGTCTTCGCCGGCGCGGCGTATCCATTCCCCCGATGCGGGTGAGTGATTTACCGTCACCTGTTGGGACACGGGATCAAAGTTGCACTGCTCCTGCATGACCACAGCATCCGCACCTGGTGGAATCAATGCTCCCGTAAAGATGCGCGCTGCAGTGCCTGGCTCAAGGGGCTCGCCGACATGGCCGGCGGGTATCCGTTGCGAGACCTTGAGCACAGCGTTACCACTGCCGCACTCTGCAGCCCTGACGGCGTAGCCATCCATCTGCGTGTTGTCCATGGGTGGCACATCCAGCTGCGAGCGCTGATCGACGGCCAGCACCCGACCGCAAGCCTGCAGGGTGGGCACGGTTTCCAGATCGGTTAGCGGACGGCAGGCATCGAGCAGGTGCTTCAGGGCCTCGGCAACGCCAAGCAACGGGGGTCTGGGGTTATGCATTGGTCGGGTCAGTATAGGTTCTAGCGCGGGATTGTAGCGCTGGTCATAGACCAGTGCGTTCTGCGATATAGCGCTTGATGGCGGCAACCTCCGGCGCCATGACATCAAATCGCTGCGGCAGTGCTTCGATGTTTTCGAACCCCCTTGGGCGCTCTGCATCCCGACCCAGCGCTTCGCGAATTGTCTCGTTGAATTTTGCAGGTAGCGCGGTCTCGAGCACGATCATGGGAATACCGGACTCGATATGCTCGCGCGCCACCTTGATACCATCGGCGGTATGGGGGTCGACGACCAACCCGTGACTGGCATCGACTTCCCGGATGGTGCGAATCCTATCCTCATGCATCGATTTACCCGACACGAAACCAAATCGGGACACTCTGGAAAATTCATCGCCATCACTGCCCGGCTTGCCACTCAGGTCAAATCCTCCCTGTCGATCGACCTTCAGGAACAGATCACGAACGCGCTCGGCATCACCCTCCAGCAGGTCATAGATGAAGCGCTCAAAGTTGGATGCTTTGCTGATATCCATGCTCGGGCTGCTGGTGTGGAAGGTTTCAGCGGACTTCCGAACACGATAAACGCCGGTTTGGAAAAATTCATGTAGCACGTCATTCTCATTCGTGGCCACCACCAACTTGTGGATAGGCAGACCCATCATCCGGGCGATATGACCAGCGCACACATTGCCAAAATTCCCGGATGGCACCGTAAAGGAAACCAGCTGATCGGACGCGGTGGTCGCTGCCAGATAGCCTTTGAAATAATAAGTGACCTGTGCCACGACCCGAGCCCAGTTGATGGAATTGACCGTCCCTATCTTCTGGCGGACCTTGAATTCAAGATCGTTAGAGACTGCCTTGACCATGTCCTGACAGTCGTCGAATACACCTTTGACGGCAATGTTGAAAATATTCGGGTCTTGGAGACTGAACATCTGAGCCGTCTGAAACGCGCTCATCTTTTGGTAAGGCGAGAGCATAAACACGCGAATGCCGCGCTTGCCACGCATGGCATACTCGGCCGCGCTGCCAGTGTCCCCCGAGGTCGCACCAAAGATGTTCAGCTCGGCACCTTCTCTGGCAAGCGCAAACTCAAAGAGATTACCTAGTAATTGCATCGCCATGTCTTTGAAGGCCAGCGTCGGGCCGTTGGACAAGGCTTGGAGCAAGAGCGATTGTGCTCCAGCATGTTCCAGTGTTCGCAATGGCGTGATCAGCGCCGCATCCTCCCCCGGGCGGGCATTGCAGTAAACGTCACCGGTATACGTCTTGCTCGACAGACGATCTAGCTCAGCCTCCGGAATGTCCGTAGCGAACCTGCGCAGCACTTGAAACGCAAGCGAGGCATAGCTAAGGCCACGCCAGGCATCCAGTTCGGCAGCACTGATTTTAGGGTAAGCAGAGGGCAAATACAGCCCACCATCAGGGGCGAGCCCCCCGAGGAGAATTTCAGAAAACTGAGGCTTCGCGGAATGTCCACGGGTAGAAAGATAGTGCATGGTTTGCTGTGCGGGTAAGCGTTCAGCCGCCATTATAAGGCGCCAAGGCGTTTCCTTGAGGAATGCATTTCACCGAAGGGCATCCACCAACTGCCCCAACGCGCAGCAGACCGATGATTTTTGTGCATCCCAAAAGTCTGTTTTCTCATTGTCATTTGTTGAGCTGTTTGATCCAACTATTCTCCGCTTGTCAATCCCACGAATTAGGTAGTTTTTAGATTTTTTGATCTGCATGCCAGCCATATTGTTGCGCATCGTAAATCATTTAAAAATCAAGCTCCCACTCGTGCGTGACATTTGACGCAACGCTTCACTTCCCTAAGGAGACCTCAGATGAGCGCGAGCACCGAACTCAACATGGAAGCTTTCTTTGACACTCGGGATGTAGCCAGCGATTTCGACGAAGATCAGGAAAGTGATTACGATGAGCAAGCTGTTTCTCAGGCATTTTTTCCTAACGAGACATTTGAGGAGGAGACAGAGGAAAATGACATCGACGAAGATCTGGTAAGCGCCCCTGCTTTACCAATCACCCGGGCTGCCAGCGGTCCACATGCATTCGATGATCACGAGATATTGTTTCGCGATCTAGTGAGAGATCACCAAAAACGGCTCTACCGCTTTGTCATCCGCTACATCGATCACCCCGATGACGCCGCCGACATCACGCAACAAGCATTCGTGGAAGCCGCTCGTACCATCAGCAGTTTTCGCGGAGACTCCAAGCTCTCAACCTGGCTTTATGGCATAGCGATGAATATGGTCAGAAATTAT
>OMID01000032.1 GCA_900299005.1 Oxalobacteraceae bacterium | reverse complement strand
CATCGAACAGCTACTGTCCGGGCTGGCCAATTGTTCGGCTGAAAAAATTACCGACCGAATGAAAGAAGAATTCGATCTCTGGCGAGGCGAGCAAAAACGTCGGGATGATCTGACCGTGATCGCGTTCACACTGTGATGATGCCTGAGCCGTCCAGACCCTGTTTTGACAGGGCAGTAGATGCCTCCATTACTCAAGTAAATCCGTGGCTTGAAAAAACCGGTCGATAGATGTTCCACCATTTTTTACCATTCCAGAATTCAAACTGCTTTTCGACATCTTCCAGTTTTGATGATCCGATGACTTTTTTTATGGTGTCAAAATGTTTGGAGGCAGTGGCTTTGTCTCCCGTCTTGTCAGCGATAAATCCGGAGTAAACCTCGTACCAGAAAAATCCGGGTGAAGGGACTCGCTGTATATGTTTGAGAGCCAAGTCGTACTGCCCCCAGGCGACGTAGGCAGAGGTGAAACCGTAATGTTTTCCCGGTGTGGCGTTTGCTTTGTCGAGCTCATCAGCACGCTTGAGCATGTCGAAGCCTTTCTGCCACTGGCAATTGCCGGATACATAAGTACCCCTGGCTGCTTTCCAATCAAGAAATTGCTTCTCACTACAATCGCCACCCCACAATAAGTTGTAGCCGATGTCATTGACCACGGGGACATTGTTCGGAGCTAGCTCATACGCCTTGTCGAGTGCCTGGAACATCGCAGGCCAATTCTTCTGCATGAAAAAAAGACCTCCACGCATGGAGAACAATTCGGCACGGCTCGGCTCCAGTTTGATTGCATGATCCAAATGGGTGAGGGCCTCAGTGATCACCTGAGGGTCTCGCATAAATCCAAACGAATAGCCGAATCGCTGCATTGACGCAAGCTGCAGGCGCGCATCAACGTAATTAGGATCTGCAGCAATAGCTTGCTGGAGGCATTTTGTGCCTTTAAAAAAATCATCAGCCTGGTACGTGACATAAAATGTGCCGCGCACAAAACTGACACATTCATAGGCACTCAGATTTTCAGTGCCCCTCGTCTTTGCTCTTTGAACAATGTCTTTCGATATCGCAGAGTTATTTAGTCCAGCAAGCTCATCGACAATGGCATTCACAATTTCGTCCTGCGTTGCAAAGATATCGCTTCCGGCTAGCTGCTTGTCATAGGCTTTACTCCAGACCGTGGACATGTTGGAGGTATTTATCAGACTGATTGATAATCTGAACTTGTCTCCTGCCTGACGGATATTGCCATCTATGAGGTACTGGGCACCCGCTTGTGGTCCTGCGGTAGAGAGATCATCTGGCCGCTTGGATAATCTCACGACATTCAACATTTTCGAGACGCCACTCAACCCATTCGCAATATCCTGCGTAAGACCTGCCGCAAAATTTCTGCTTGCCGGATCCTGACTGCTCGTTTCGATGGGCAGCACCACCATGGTGTTAGAAGCCATCGGTTGAGTACTTGTAGTGTCTCCCTCTTTGGGAGCTCTGATTTTCCATCCGATCGCGAGTATCACGATCATTGCAGCAGCGATGCCAAGGTATTTCAGCCGATTTGCTTGCGAGGTTGATGGTCTGCCTTTTTTTACTTCGGAGGGCGGTTGTGCGCCGGTAGAGGAGTCGATGTTGAGCTGATAAACACGTACCGGATCTTCGATATTTTTTAATTCTTGGTGACCTCTGTCCTCGAATGCAAAGTTAAATTTTCGACGTACCTCTGCATGAACTTTGTCTGAAATTGAAATACAGCCTGGTGTAGTAATACTCTCCAGCCTTGCGGCGACATTAACGCCTTCTCCATACAGATTGTTACCCTCGATGATAATGTCACCAACATTTACACCTATGCGAAATTGCATTTGCTCGGAGGGCGCTAATGATGAGTTTCGTGAGTTGATCAATTTCTGGATGTCCACAGCAGCAGAAACCGCAGAGACGGCACTTGAAAATTCGATCATGAAAGCATCACCGGCCGTGTTGAAAATACGTCCACGGTTTTCGGACACGACACCCTCAATGATTTCTCTACAGGCTCGTAGATGCTGTAGTGTCCCCTCCTCATCGCGCCCCATCTTTTCCGAATACGATGCGACATCCATCGCGAGAATAGCTGCCATCTTCCTTTCGGTTGCGGTCATTTTCTCGCCTCCCCTTTTTGTCGAGTGTGGTGTAAATAGTTATTTTTTATTAACATCGCTGCATGGCGCCATTAGGTTAACGCTAGCAGAAATGGGTCATGCCGACAAATTGACCGAAACGCAGCTGGATCGAGCTCCCGACCCGAACGCCCTTTTGGGCAGTGTTAAATTTTATAATTTTTGGTTGGCCAAGCTCTACAGTGCATGGCAAATACCGGTTGTCACCATGCGCGGTGGTTGAGCGTTGCAAACGTGTTCAAGCGCTTCTGGATAACCAATCCAGCATAACGGCATTAACCTGCTGACTTTGCTCTCGATGCAGAAAGTGTCCGGCCTGGGGGATCTCGTGGTAGTCGTAGGCAGCACCAAAACACGATGACTGTTCTCGCATTAATTCAGCTCTCATGTCCTCGGCTCCACAGAGTGCAAGCGTCGGTACCATGATTTGGTTTGACAGTTGAGATCGCAGTTGATGAAGTGAGGGATCAGCGCGTTGAGGGTCAAACATGGCTCGGTAATACGCCAGCGCATTGGTCATCACACCGGGACGCTGTAGGCAGCGTTTGATGTTGCGAACATGGTCATCGTCACGATATCCCTCAATGGTCCAGTAGTCCCACAGATAATCAATGAAGCCCATATCCTCGGCCATCAGAGCATCTTCGGGAAAGCTTTCATGCTGAAAAAACCACCAGTGAAAAGATCGATGGATATGCTTGGGCACCAGCAGATGCTTGGATACGATTTCTGGATGGGGTACGGCCATCAGGACTGCTCGATCAATCAGATCTGGTCGGGCAGCGCACAGTCCGTAACCGATGATGGCTCCCCAGTCCTGCCCGATGTAGGTGACCTTTTTGTCTGGTGACAATACCTTGATCAGTTCCGAAAAATAATGAACCAGACTCGCTTTGTCGAAATAAGTTGGCACGCTTTCGGCAGAAGACGTATAGCCGGGCAAGTAGGGCGCGATCACCTGATAGCCCGCTTGAGACAAGGCATCCAATTGCGATTGCCACGTCTGCGGGATATCGGGGAAACCATGGACCAACAGCACCACGGGTCCGCTGCCTCGCGACAGACAGACGAAATCGATCCCGTGAGCGCTGACCCTGAACTCGCTGCTTTCTCGTTCTTTTGCGGTAGCGGACATAAGCGTGCGTGCCGACCATGCGGTCGGCAAGGGGGGGCGTTGAGTTCCCTGAATTACATGCTGACTGATTTGGCGGGCCAGAACTTACGTTCAGTTCTTGAGTAATTCCAGCCTTTGGACGCCATGCATTCACGGAATGTTTCGGTGATATAGATAGTCTGTTTGGTATCGTCCGGCGACGCGGTAACAAAAAAATTCTTCGAATTGCATTCGCGCTCCGAGATTTCAAAATCGCTGCGAGCGCTCGCGCGTCCATCCGTGCGCGATATTTGATAAGCACCGCCACAGCCGGTGATACTCGTGACCAGGGTGGCAGTAGCCAGGATAAGGACAATTGGCGAAGTTTTCATAAGCGCGATTGAAAAGAAAATCTTAAAAAAGTTAAATGATTGATATTTAACGGCCCTACTCAGCGGTATCCTACACCGTAATCATGAGCGAGCAGCGCTGATGATAAGCTTTCCCCCGCCTGAGAGAGCAGGTAGGCCAGGCTCAACCTTGGGCAGCGCTGATCAGAGGCCCTATCAAAATGCCGTTGGCTGCAATGGGGCCGCCTTGCCAGCGACCGCGCTGCTTCGCGGCGCTTGTTTTGATAGAGCGTTTTTATTAGTCACGAAAAATTTCTCCTGTGAGAAATAGCGGCAAGCCTTTGCTGGGGCAACGTCCCGCGTCACACAGCGCTGCCGGCTCGCCATAAAATGGGTCTGGTTTAGCGTTTCCGTGGGCCAGATCGTATTGATGTACCCCGTTTTTGACGTGGAGCAGGTCGGGCCATGGCTGGTGAGTGGCTTGGAATGGAAAAGGGTTGATAGAAAGGCTGCCGTGTGAAAGACTGAACTTTGACAATCTGCGTCAGGGGATGAGTGAATCAATAAGCAGGATTGTGCTTTGTCGATGAAATCGGGTCAGTAAATAAATTCGGTAATCAATTTTAAGGAGTTGATCATGAGAGTCAAACATATCATTAAAGGTGTTTTCATAATGACGATGATCGCAGGGTTGCATCAAAGCGCTCATGCAGAAATCAAGTACAAATCGACATTTGTGGGAAAGACCGATTTTCAGTCAATTGAGTGGAATGGTGGCAAGGCTACCGTCGGAACCTTGAAAGGTGTACTAGAAATCTATGGCAGTAATGATGCCAAAGTGCCCAATGGGCAAAGTATTCAGAATTGCGTATTGAAATCAGTCCGGGTCAATGACACAACAGATATTCAAGCCAACTGTACCGTCACGGATAAAGATGGGGATGCGATGTTCTCGATCTCGGAGCGCAAACAAGGCGATATCAATGCGGGTAATGGAGGTAAAGGAAAAACTCGCTATACCGGTGGCACGGGCAAATACAAGGGCATCAGCGGCGGGGGTGAGTACCAAACCCGGTATTTGCCGGACAACTGGCTCTCGGTGGAGTCCGAGTGCGTCAGAAACTATTAATTCAAAGGTACCTCGGTGATGCTCACCGAGGGCTTCATCCAACACACCAGCCGGCGGCTTGCTGCCATATCCTCACCAGCCCCTCTGCGCAGAGCACAAGGGGGCAATAAACCTCTTGCGCTTGGCTGCCCTGCGGGCTGAATCGCAAGGCTGAAAGCTGACTCAACGACTGATGGAATAAGCACATCATGAAGACTCGCATTACAGAAATGTTTGGTATCGAGCACCCGATCATTCAGGGGGGCATGCACTACGTCGGCTTTGCCGAACTCGCTGCGGCGGTCAGCAATGCTGGTGGTTTGGGCATCATCACCGGACTAACTCAAAAAACCCCCGATCTGCTGGCCGAGGAAATTGCCCGGTGTCGCACCATGACCGACAAACCCTTCGGCGTGAATCTTACCTTTCTACCGACTGTGAGCAGGCCCGACTATCCAGGCTACATCAAAGCGATTATCGATGGTGGCGTCAAGGCGGTCGAGACGGCGGGTAATAACCCGCAGAAGTGGTTGCCCATGCTCCAGGAGGCTGGTGTGAAGGTGATTCACAAGTGCACCAGTGTGCGCCACGCGCTCAAAGCGCAGACGATCGGCTGCGATGCTGTGAGCGTCGATGGCTTCGAATGTGGCGGGCACCCGGGAGAGGACGATATCCCCAACTTCATCCTGTTACCGCGCGCCGCAGATGAATTAAATATTCCATTCGTGGCGAGTGGTGGGATGGCCGATGGTCGCAGTCTTGTCGCCGCTTTGGCGCTGGGCGCGGAGGGCATGAACATGGGAACGCGATTCATTGCGACCAAAGAAGCGCCCGTGCACCAGAACGTCAAAGATGCGATTGTCGCTGCGAGCGAACTCGATACGCGTTTGGTTATGCGCCCGTTGCGGAACACCGAGCGCGTGCTGCGCAATCCGGCTGTCGATCGTCTGCTGGAGAAGGAAGCGGCGTTGGGCAAGAACCTTCGGTTCGAGGACATCATCGAGGAGGTGGCTGGCGTTTATCCAAAGATCATGCTCGAGGGCGCCATGGACGCCGGTGCCTGGAGCTGCGGCATGGTCGCAGGCCTGATTCACGACATACCAACAGTAAAAGAGCTCATTGATCGCATCATGACCGAGGCAGAGGCGATCATCTCAAGGCTCAGCAATATAAAGGACAGGTGAATCCAGCGTGTGATCGGTATGCCCCTGCGTGGCGAGGAGGGGCGGCGCTCAAAGTACAGGCACACACTACAGTGCCACCTAAACCGTCGGGGAGCATTGGGTGTGAAGCCTCCCAATATCTCCATCGAGGTGCGCTCGCCTTGCAAACAAAGATACTGTCCTCGTATGGGTAGTTTTCTACACTTTGATGCCTTCGATTTCCATTAGGCGGAGCAGGCTGTCTTCAAGTATCGTCCTTGCCTGACTCGTGGCGAGGTGCAGCTGGGCGTGAATGATGGCATCCCGTGGGTTCGAATTTTCGCAATCCCGACTGTACTGCTCGAATGCACACAGGTTGATAATGAGTTCTGCGAGATGGTTGGGGCACTCGCAGGCTATCGAGCCTTTCAACGTCACCACTTTGGCCAACTGTTCCTCTGAAAATCGCCTGGGCGCGACCCTGTCCATTAGGGTGCCTTGCCCCAACGCCTTGGGTTTGGTGACTGATTTACAGGCGCCTCGGAGTTCGGCCGCTGCGACCGGATTTTTCAGACAAGTTATCCCCGCTTGAGTCAGTTGTTTGACCACCGCGGGCTGACCAAAGCTGTACACCACGATCAGGCAATGGCAACCCGCTTTTTGCGCTTCGCTTTGCAATACAGCCAGGCTTTCTTTGGCAAGCGTGGCCATCCCCACAATCAGCACATCAGGACCGTTGACCTCACCGGATGGGCGTGTTTCAAGTACCTCCAGGTCAGAGTACATCCCCAGATCGCGAGCCAGGCGAATTTTCAGTGCTTCATCCGCGAAGAACACCCTGCGAGGGGCAAGCGCTGTCGGCGGGGTGTTGACTTCTCTGGTGTGGCTGGCCGTTAACCTCGCTCGCAATTCCTCATTGGTCAAGTTCGACAAACCGCTGACCGCGTGTCCCAGCTCTGTCAATTGTTTAACCAAGAGCAGTTTTTCAATGTCCTTGTCGTCATACATACGCCGACCGGTATCCGTTCTTTTGGGAACGACCAGCTCATAGCGGCGCTCCCACACGCGGAGGGTTTCGGGGTGGATTTGGGTCAGGCGGGCGACCGCGCCGATGTTGTACTGGTGTTTCTCAGAGGCATCCATACGGGGATTTCAAACACAATTGTTTATGTTTTGTTGATTTTTATTAGTGTAGTCGATCCAGTCGGTTATTGGAAGACTGCAAATAAATTTCAATAAAGAAAATAATACATGCTGAAATGATAGCTTTTTTCTACTTTGTTGTGAATAAATTTATTAAAATTTGCCGAAAATTGCAGAAAAAATTTATTTTGACCAAAAAAATTATTGACATAACATGTGCACAAGGTAAACTTCGTCCATCAAGTCATTTTGTTCAGTTTCATCAACTCACTAGGAGCCCATCATGTTCAAAGCGATTATCGCCACCACCATTCTTGCCACCACCGCCTCTGCTTTTGCTGCCGGCGCCGCTGACAGCGCAGTGATTAAAGACAATGAGCCAATCATCACGTTGGCAATGGATCAGAGCACCTGGTCCTACGTTGCTGCTGCGCAGAAGGGCATGTCCAAAGTGCGTGAGTTTCATGACATGGGAGTGGCGGGTGTGCAGCAGCTGGACTACGTGGTCAACTGCACCAACGGTAAGCTTGCGCTAGCGTCCTTCAAAGTGCTAACAGCCATGACGCCTGATATTGGCAAAGCGACTGAGCCCGCCATCGGTGCGGTGTCTTTTTACCAGCCGGTTATTCAGCACGACAAAAACATCGTGGACAACGTCTGTGGTAGCCGCATGGCCGCTGCGACAGCCGCAACCCTGAACTGATGAGATCGCCTCGCGCCTGCGGGTCGTCGTGACAGCCAAGACTGTTACCTGGCCGCTGGTGCATGAGGTAGGGGTTTGCTGACGGTGGTTGGGGAAGGAGAGCGTCATGCTTCATGCCTCGAGAACTAGCGCTTACGCACACAGCGTGCAGGCAGCCGTCGCTGCCGGAAAGACGGCTTCGCCCCAAGCGCAGCGCTTGGGGCTTGCCCCGCGTCTCGCGGTCACTGCTCTCGAAGCCTCGCATGAGGCCCACATCGCTTCGGGGTACACCCGTGCGGGACGCTCGGTGATCATGCGCCCGGAGAGCACCGCGTCAACGACACCCGAAGCGGCCGCATTCGGGTACTTGTATGCGCACAGCACGTATTGCGCTCAGGGCGGCCCAGTGATCGCGAAAACACCGCCCGGAAAACGGGGTGCGCTGGCTCCCCAATTAATGTTGCGCTGTTCGGGCCGGATCTCAGGTTCGACCTCGCAAAACCAGTTCGCGCACATGTTCGACGGCTTGGCCTTGGGGTTTGAGGTCACTAGCAAGCCGTTCCGGGGTGATGGGTATGCCATTGAGGATGCGATTTGCGGGAACGGCTTTGTACTGGAGTCCATCGTTGGTGAGATGAAGGGTCTGTCGCGCCATAGCCGACACAATTTTTCCGAGGTCCTGGCGCACTCCGTGATCAGCATCAGCAACGTCAATGCTTCAGGCTCGCAACTCAGGAGTTTTTGTCAAGGCTCACGCCTGTATAGCGTATTGATCGACCAGATTTACAGTCAGTCAGTGACCTATCTGAATGAATTCGGGAGCTCGCCGCTACGCGAAGGCGACTACCTTGCGCTGCCAATACCAGGCAGGTCTTTCGCTGTCACAGCCAGTGATGAGTGGGTCTGCGTAGCCACTGGACTTCAGCTTGAAGAGCTTCGTGTGACATTTGTGAAGTAGGTAAGAAATTCAATGATCAGGACTTTATAAGTACTTATGGAGTGAGTCATGGCAGCTCATCTGAGTTTCAAGGAACGAGAAGACTTTACGCGTAGGCTCAAGGCGAGCCTGCGCAAAGTCGGTTTGAATCCGAGTAGTCCTACTCAGTTATTAAGGGCATGCAACAGCGTCAATGAATCGATAAAGATTTCTTTATCGACCGTGCACAAGTGGCTGCTGGGCGATGCTTTGCCAGACACTCGCAACATGGAAATCGTCGCCAAAGTCTGTCAAGTGTGTCCCTATTGGCTGCGTACTGGGTCACCTCAAGAGGCGGATGATCACCAGAGCGAGGGCCGAGACAGGCCGCCCACTACGGCAGACGGTCTGAGAATATAAGCGCCAAAACTTGAGGTTGATGCACCGAGTTCGCGAGTCACGCACCCACTCGCAGGTCCGCAGCGATCCTGATTAAAAAAGCGCTGTAAAGTAGCGCGAAGCACCCCGGATCATTCCACCCGGAGCCGTATGCTCCTCCCCATTCCCGGCACCACGCCCCGTGCCAGTTCACATCGCTATTGAGAGCAGCGACGTTTCAAGCGACGGAGCATCCGACCAGCTGGCGCAGCGTGCTGACATCACGCTTTCACCAGGAAGGTGAGCGCCTGATCAAGTCGCTGATTCTCTTGTAGGCCCAGAGCACGGGCAGCCTCATTGAGATGAGATATCACCCCGTGATCCCACATATCCTGCGAATCCCCAATGCGAGCGCTCAAGTGGGATACCGTTCCGCCAGCGACCGAGCGCGCCTGTAGCATCTGTAGTGCAGCGATGCCTGCGTCCTCCTTGCCAACGCCGGCATCATTGAAAAATACAGCTTTCAATGGCACCTCGAGCGCAAATTCGCCGGAGCTGCTCCCGCCATGGGATGCTGATACCACGACTTGCCCTTCATCCTCTTTCGATACTTTGGTGATTGAGTCCATGAGTATCACTCTGCCGAGCTCACCTTGGACGGCCTGTTTCTTTAACATCGTATGTCCTCTCTATTTCAGTCAATCGGGTGCTTGATCAGGCTTCTACCTGCGTAATCATGCGAATGCTTTCCTCAATAGCGGCTGGCTCGAATACTTTTTTCCAGTCGGGTACGAAGATTTCCTTCTTCGCTCGCTCGACGGCTCGATTAGCCGCATCTGACATGCGCACGCCCGGCATTTGATCAAACAAGATGGCGAGCTCAACGTTCAAGTGTCCAAGGATGAAGTCATGGGCGACCTGTTTCGGCACGCCTCTGCGCACTGCCTCGTCGGTCGCCTCGCGTATGACAGTCAGACAGGTAGCGCAGATTGTTTCCGACAGCACAGGCTCGAGAATGGCCATTTGATCGACGGTCGCTCGATGCGCTTCGATGACAGGGGCATACATCCGTTGAGCGATGGCGACGGCTAGCTCGTAATGGGATTCGGGTCCGCGCATGAGCGCGCAGACGATACTCTGTTTAGCCGCTACGCCGCCGAAATAATCGCGGCGGGCTTGCGGATCATTCTCGTCATTGAAGATCGACGGATGGCAAGGATGGGCAACGAAGATCGAGAGGTCAGCACGGTCAGGCAATTCGCCGGCAAACGGCGCTGCGGCATCCAGCGCAACCAAGATTGCCCCCGGTTTGAAGAGATGGGCAAGCTGGTTCGTGGCACGGCCAATCACGTTGTCGGGAATCGCAAGAATCACCACATCGGCCTCGGGCAAGACCTCGTCGGCCGGTTGGCAGACGATGCCGAGCGGTTTCAGGCGTTCCTGTCCAGCGGCGCTGACTTCTACATGGGCTACCTGCCAAGGTGAGCCGACCAGATTCGACGAGCAACGATAGCCCATCTTTCCGCCTGCGCCCAAAATTACGATCTTTGTCATTGCTTGCTCCTCTGTCGTTCTGTCGACTTGTGGTCGACTTGAATGCTTCTTGTCGAAGCGATAAAAATACAAGGGTAGGTCGGAATTAACCGATGACGTGGTTACCCTTGCGCGCGGTTTCAAAGAAATTGGCATCACCCATCTGTCCCCCCTTCAGCGCCACTTCAACCCCGTCGAGCCAAGGCTGGTCCGGCGCGACGAAGCGGCATAGGGGCGCCCCTCGGGTGAGTCGCGCCGCCACCACTAAGCCAGCGGGGGCCAGTACCTGCGTGACTTGACTTGAGGTGTCGCCGCCAGATAGCAGTAGTCGGCGCAGGGGACGTTGCTGCAAGATAGAGCGGGTAATCTCGCCAAGGCGTTGCCCCAGCAGACGACCTCCCTCTTGTCGTGCGCGCTCGTTGCTCCAACCGCGAGCATGCAAGGCGTCTAGTGTCTGACTGATGCGTTCATCCATGCGACCACGCGCGGTATGCAGCATGACGCTGTGGCCGTTGGATATTGCACTGAGCACCTGATTGATCACCTCGTGTGACGCTGCTGGCCAGCGGCTATCATCGAGTAAGGCCACGGTGTCCACGGCGATGCCATAAAACCCTGCCGCGAGTGCCGTATCGATCTGCTGCATCGATAACATCGACGCACTCCCTGAAAGTGCCAGTACTTGATCGACGCCATCAAATGATGCATAGCTCTGATCACTGAGACCTACTTCACCACGCTGTTGCCACCACTGCGTGAGGGCGTATTCGACACCAGAAGGCCCGACAGTAAACAGTGGCGCGTTGTTCTGTGATAGCCACTCGAGTAGTCCACCCACTGTGGTGAGCTGTCTATCCGATGCGCTATCGATCAATACCGCTTGCGGCTTTTCGTCGATACAGTCCTTCAGCGCCATCTTCGCAGCATCGAGACCAGGCTCGATCTGCGGGAAATCGATACGAGCAATCGACAGCGCGGCTTGTCGTTTCAAATGAACGACCAGATCACTGTCATCAATCGGCGTTACCGGATGCACGCTCATGATCGGATGTCGATCGATGCGGTACATCTTGCCATCGGTGCCTGCGCGTGCAAACAGATGACCAAATAAACAGTAGCGCTGCAACGCCGGTGTGCTGCCGACAATGGGAATAACATCATTGTTGAAAATCTTCTGCGCTATTTCCATGGCACGTCCGATGCTGCCGATACCTGGCGCACTATCGAAGGTTGAGCACACTTTGTAGTGAACCACGGGTGCGCCGCAGTGTGCGAGCGCCTGAAAGATCGATGGCAGCTGTTCATCCATTTCTTCCGGTGTCATTACACGGCTGTCCCCTGCAACCCCTACCGCATCGAGTGGCGGAAAATGCGCAAGCACTTCGGGTGTGGGTGGTTTCAGCAGCAGTGCGGTTTGCAAACCGGCGAACGCCAGGACCTCAAGTGCATCCGTCGAACCAGTAAAATCATCGCCATAGAAAGCGAGCTTGAGTGAATGAGAAGCGGCGCTCATGAGATTGGTCCGCCAAATTTGACAAGTGCAGCGCGTAATGCAGGGCGGTTTTTTGCGTACTGTTCAATGGCGATACCTTCGCAAGCTGCTTCCCAGCCCTCGCGCATGCTGGCCACGCCAGCGGCGATCCCATCCGGATGTCCGATGATGCCCCCACCGGCCAGATGCATGAGATCATTGCTTCTTAGTTTGGCGTGAATCATCGGTGCCAATCCTGCCCACTGCCCCGATGAGAACACCGGCATGAGTGGGGAGACGCCAGCGAAGGGTGCAAGACAACTTGCGGCCGATGCAATCACCGAATCATCGGGCTCCCAGAATTTTCCCTGTACGCCATTGACATGCAACTGGTCTGCACCTGCCAGTCGTAACAGCTTCTGGTAGACCCGAAATTCATAACCGAGACCTGGATGGCGTGTCATTGCGCCCCAGCCGTTTCTATGAGCATGGATGGGTAGTTGCGAATGCGTTCGGAGGTACTGCAGCCCCGACAGGCCGATCCAGTTAGCGCTGGCCATCACGCACGTGCCGCCCTGGGCGAGGACAGCATCATGTCGATTGCGCATCTCCTCGATCGTTCCTGAGATATTGATTGCATACATCGGCATATGCCCTGTGCGATCTGCATGTTTGTGCAGTACCGGCATCACGGCAGCCAGCCGCGCGTTGAATGGCGCATAGGGCGGATCGGCCATCAATTCATCATCCTTGATGAAGTCGATCCCCGCCGCGCACAGCGAATCGACAAGCTCTGCGGTCTGATCGGGCGAGAGACCGACGCTGGGCTTGATAATGGTGCCAATGATGGGACGACCTTCCACGCCGGCTTTTTTGCGCGTTCCGGCGACGCCGAATTGCGGGCCGTGGAACTGTGCCGCATAGCTGTCGGGCATATCGATATCAAGCAGGCGCACGGCGGTAAGTTCACCGAGCTCAAACAAATTGCCGGCGACGGTGGCCATCAGCGTCGTGAGGTTTGATCCCACGTTTTCGATCGGAAAGGCGATCTCGATCTCGCCGCGATGGAATATCGTGCCCGTTGCATGTCGCGCAGCCCATGCGCTGTGCAAGGAAGGTAGCATCGATGGAGGATGGGTATCCACGCGGGTGACACGCGCACGGAAGCGGTCTTTGAGTTCCTGCGTCTCGCCGGGCAGGGAAAGGAAGGTGCCGCTGGATTGTTCGCCGGCGATAACCTCGGCGGCCTGCTGCAGAGGCACTGCACTCTCCACGAAATAACGCGCGCGGAATTCTTCGCGGTGGCCGCTACCGTTATGTAACATCAACTTCGTCTCCCCCAGCGCAACCCATGTGCCGGGGTTGCGATGTTGTCTTGTGGCGAGCATCCGATCAGAACACTCGCCGTGATTGGTCTGGATGTCGGTATGCTAAGAAAAGCCGGAGGGCAGGACAATCGATTTATACTCACCACCCGTTGAGTCTGGCTCACAGCGTCGATATAAAAAAAGCATGACCACCATCCCATCGCTGCATGCGCTTCGAGCGTTTGAAGCCGTGATCAGGCTTGGCAGCATGAGTGCAGCTGCAGATGAGCTCTCGGTCACGCATGGGGCGGTCAGCCGGCATGTGCGGGCGCTTGAAGACTCTCTCGGTGTTCTGCTGCTAAAGCGCGGCGCAAAGAGCGGCGAGCCGACCCCAGAGGGCCAGCGGTTGTCGGAGGGATTGACCGCCGCCTTCGGCCTCATTCAGGCGAGCGTGGAACAGGTGCGTCCGGGGCCCGTGACGATTTCGTGCTCCGAGTCGATCATGA
The DNA here is from genome assembly GCA_900299005.1 of Oxalobacteraceae bacterium. Lineage (GTDB taxonomy): Bacteria > Pseudomonadota > Gammaproteobacteria > Burkholderiales > Burkholderiaceae_D > Pernthalerella. The sequence goes on along the minus strand of OMID01000032.1, from coordinate 18,548 downwards.
TGTTCTGGCTGCTGCCGCGCATCGCGCGCTTTCAGCATCAGCATCCGGCAATGCCACTGCAGTTCAACATGAATTACCGTGGTATTGATCCGATGCGCGACAACATCAGCGTTGCCATTCGAAACACCATGATCACCCCGCCTGACGACATGATTGTGCGGGAGCTGGCTGATGAATGGATAGGCCCCGTTTGCACGCCGGAGTATCTGAAGCAAAACGCGTTTCGAGAACCAGTCGACCTCGCGCGTGCGCGACTGCTGGCGACTCGCAGTCGTCCGCTCGCATGGCAGCAATGGGCAACGGCGGCGGGTGCTAGCGACCTCAATTTATCAGTGCAGGAGGAGTTTGAGCACTTCTACTTGTTGATTCAGGCTGCAGCTTGTGGCCTGGGTATCGCCACTGTACCGCGCATGCTGGTGCTTGACGCTTTGGAATCGGGTCGGTTGGTGGCACCCTTTGGTTTTCTTCGTGGTCACTATCGGCTGGTATTGTGGATCAATCCGCACGTTCGCAGTCGCGCCGATGTCCAGAGGCTGGTCGATTGGATGGTCGACGAATTGCAGCACAACACCTAAAGTGCCCGCGCTGAAGGCCGGTCAGTGTGTCAGGCCACGGTATGAACAATGTTTTTTAGCGGACTTGGCACCCATCGTATCGAAGCTCAACCACACTGGCCTGCCTCCCGGCGCATGTCGGCGAGGATTCTCATTGACGAACAGAAGTCATTAAGACAATATGGACGCGGTAAGTCAGCGGTAACCGGACACTTTTGATAATAAAAAAACAAGGTTGAGGAGACGCACCATGACGTATGCATCAACAGGAAAAAAATACCTGCCTCATGCAGCACTCACACTAACTCTCGCGCTGTCGACAGGCGCAGCTTCAGCACAAAGCGCGGCGCAAAAAGCAGTAGATGCGGCCAAGAAGCTCTGCAATGGCAAAACGATCACAGTGGTTTGGGAGGCTGGCCTCCAATCGCTGGACCCCAAGAACTTCTCGGGTCCCATGTGGGAAAAACTCACCGGCTGCAAGATTAATGTCGTCGAGGTGCCCACTGCCGAAATGTTCACCAAGATCATGCAGGAATTTCGTGCCGGCACCGGTGCCTATGATGCGCTGAACATCATCCCCGCGTGGCTGCCTGACCTTGCGCAGGCGGGTGCAATCGAACAGCTGGATGCCATGGTCGACAAATACGGCTATCGGGCCGAGCTGCAAAAGATTGCTCCGACCTATCGTGACAATCAGATGATGGTGAACGGCAAAATCTACGCGTTTCCGGATGATGGCGATGTCTTTGTCATGTATTACCGCAAAGACTTGTTCGCTGACCCGGGATTGCAGAAAGAATTCAAGGCCAAATTCAAATATGATCTGGCGCCACCCAAGACTTGGAAAGAATTTGGCGAGATAGGTCAGTTCCTGACAGAAAAGCTCAAAGCCAAGGGGGTTTACGGTGCGTCGCAATTCCGCGAGCCAGGCTATGGCAACTTCATGTTCCAGGAGCGCTTCCGTAACGAAGGCGGCAAATTCTTTGATGCCAATATGAAGGCACAAATTAACAATGCGGCCGGCGTGAAGGTGTTCACCGACTGGAAGAATGAAAACAAATTCATGCCACCTGGTGTGGAAAAATTCGGTTTTGTGGAAAATCTCGCGACCTTTCTCAAAGGCGAGAGTGCTATGACGATCTCCTGGCCGCCGTACGGTCGGTTTGCCGCTGGCTACATCAAGGATGAGGCGATGAAATGGGTGCCTGAGTCCAAGGTGTCCGGCAAGGTGGGGTATTCGCTGCCACCGGGCGGTCATCCGGAGTTGGCAGCCGGCTTCACGCTGGGTGTGGCATCGACTTCCAAGAACAAGGAGCTCGCCTATCTGTTCATTCAGTGGTTGAACTCCGAAGAGATCTCGATGAAGCGCGTACAGCTCCCGTTTGCGCTGCGTGACCCCTTCCGTGATTCGCATTTCACCAGCAAGGAATACATGGCGAAGTGGCCCGATGCGAAAGACTATCTCGCTGCGTTGCAGGCAGGCTCGAAGACGGGTCTGCTTGATCTCTCGCTGATCCAAACCGACAAATACGAAGAGGCGCTTCGTCAGGGTATCAGCCGCCTGTGGGCCGGCGAAGATCCGAAGAAAATACTCGATGATGTGGCCAAGCAGTGGGATGACATCACAGCCAAGGTCGGTATCGATAAACAAAAAGCGGTATACAACGCCTGGGCGGCGAAGAGCGGTGCTTATCCTAAATAAGCAAAGCGCATAGCCCCAGACTTGCTGAGTATCTTCCGGCTGCATCATCACGATGCAGCCGGTTATTCTCGACTGCGTTTGTATCTTGGAGACTCTCTCCGTGCCGCATGATCACTCCGGACGTTCGGGTCACTATTTCCCCCATCTGCTGGTGGCGCCATCAATATTGGTGCTGCTGCTGATTGCCATTTTCCCGCTGATTTACCTGATCCTCGTGAGCTTTCAAGGCATCACGATGACCGATAACGATACCAGTTTTATCGGCTTTGCCAATTACCTGCATCTGCTTGAAGATCGACGCATGTGGGAGGCTGTACTGCATACGCTGATCTTTCTGATCATCGCCTTGCCGCTGGAGTTGATTCTCGGTCTTTTCATGGCCCAATTATTTCTCGACCAACTGCCCGGTAGGCAGGTGTTCATCGCCCTGCTGGTGCTGCCTGTGGTGATTTCGCCTATTGTCGCGGGCGCCACATGGTCGTTGATGTTCGACGACCGTTTCGGGCCGATCAATCAGATTCTTGGCTGGATCAGTGGCCAGGAGGTCCATCTGCTCTGGACTATCAAGCCCGAACTGGTGTACCCGGCGATTCTAATGGCCGAGATCTGGCAGTGGACGCCATTCATGTTCTTGCTGTTGCTTGCTGCGCTGGCGAATGTGGACAAGTCTCAGCAAGAGGCAGCGGCGATTGATGGCGCGGGCTACTGGCGCATTTTTTTCAGCATTATCCTGCCAGCCATCTGGCCGGTGATGATAATCGCGCTCATGATTCGCGCGCTCGATCTGTTCCGTCTGTTCGACATCGTGTGGGCGCTGACCAAAGGCGGGCCAGGCACGATGACCGAGACCTTGTCCATCTTTACCTACAATCAGGGGTTCAAGCAGTTTGAAACCAGTTACACCGCAGCGGTTGCCCTGGTGATTATTATCTTGCTCACGGCAGCGCTGCTGTGGACGCTGCAACGAGTGAAGCTGTCGCGATGAGAGCCATGCGCAAGCGCACGCTGCTGCGGCTGACCGCTGCCACCTTGGTCACTGCGTTCTTTCTGTTTCCTGTTTATTGGTTGTTCATGATCTCGTTCAAGACAGCCGACGAGATCTATGCCTTCCCACCCGTATGGTGGCCCGCGAGTCTTCAGTTTGGTAATTATCTGGTGCTGTTCAAGGATGGCGACGCCTCTGCGGTATGGAACAGTCTGGTCATCGCCTCAGTATCGACATTGCTGGCCATGCTGCTGGGCACGATGAGCGCTTACAGCCTCGCGCGTTTCCGCACGGGTGGAGACGATCTGTCGAACTGGATCATTTCTCAGCGCATGGTGCCGCCTATTGCGGTGGTTTTTCCGGTATTTCTGCTGTACGCCTTCCTTGGCTGGGTCGATACCTACGTAGGAATGATCCTCCTGTATACCGCGTTCAATTTGCCCTACGTTATCTGGATGATGCGCGGCTATATTCAGGATATTCCGCTGTCATTGGAGGAAGCGGCCCTTATCGATGGTTGCACCCGTTGGCAAGTGATCTGGAAAGTCGTGTTGCCGATGTGTCGTGCTGGGTTGTTTGCGACAGCGATATTCACATTTGTATTTGCCTGGAATGAATTCCTTTTTGCGCTGGTGCTGACCCGCACCGAGGTGGTTACATATACCGTTCAGGTCACACATTATTTTGGCGGGCAATCAAACTTTTGGACAAAAATTGCTGCCATGTCGGTACTGGGCACATTGCCTGTGTTTATTGCCGTGATTTTCATGCAGCGTTATCTGGTACGTGGTATCTCGCTGGGTGCCGTGAAGGGCTAGGGAGATGTGGAAGAAAGCCCCAAGTTATGGCGAGCCAGTATCGCTGTGCGGTGCATGAGCCTGCTCCATCAAAGGCTTGCAGCTATTTCCCAAAAGGAGAGATCTTGCGGTGTCTAACGAATCAGCGCTTCCCCAGAGGAAAAAAATAAGATGGCTGACTTGAATATTCAGGGCTTGCACAAGTATTACGGCGAGAACCATGTCGTCAAGGGCATTGATCTGGAAATTCCCGAGGGTGAGTTCATTGTCCTAGTGGGGCAATCGGGTTGTGGCAAGAGTACGTTGTTGCGCACGATTGCTGGTCTGGAGCACGTCGATCAAGGAACAATCGAAATTGCCGGACAGGTCGTCAATGACATGGCGCCAAAGGATCGGGATATTGCGATGGTGTTTCAGAACTATGCGCTGTATCCGTACATGACGGTGTATGACAATATCGCCTTTGGGCTGCGCGTACGCAAATTTCCAGAAGCTGAAATACGACAAAAGGTGCAACGTGCGGCAGAAATGCTGGCGATTGATCACCTGCTGAATCGGTATCCTCGCCAGATGAGTGGCGGCCAGTTGCAGCGCGTTGCCATCGGACGTGCTGTCGTGCGTAATGCGCGTTTATATCTCTTTGACGAACCGCTATCCAATCTCGATGCGCAGTTGAGGGATGAGATGCGGGGTGAAATCAAGCGCCTGCATCAGGAATTGGGCAAGACCATCATCTACGTTACGCACGACCAGATTGAGGCAATGACCTTGGCAGACCGTATCGTGCTCATGCGCGGTGGTCGAATCGAGCAGCAGGGCGCTCCGCTGGCACTGTTCGAGCATCCTGCCACGCGATACGTCGCTGGCTTTCTTGGTTCACCCACCATGAACTTCATTCCTGCGCAGTTGGATCGGCAGGGTGACACGATGAGTCTTGCTCTCCAAGGTGGAGTCACTCTGCCGCTACCCATTGACCATGCCGGCGCTCTCACCGGGTGGGTCGGCAGATCAGTATTGCTGGGTTTGCGCCCCGAGCACATGCAACGCCCAGGCAGCGCCGGTGCGGTGACCCTATCAGCGCAGGTTGAGCTGGTGCAGCCAACGGGCTCTCGTACATATATCGAATTTTTGCTGGGGGGGGTGCCCGCCGTGGCAGAGGTGGGTGCCCATGATGTGCACCGTGCCGGCGAGCGGATCAGTCTGGCGCTGGACATGCAACGTGCCATCATCGTAGATCCGGAAACCGAGCACGTACTGTCCTCAGGCGCCAAATAAAAAACTTACCGCTACCACAAAATCCGGAGCTGGGGCGTGACAAGCGGGCCGTAGAACGACAGCTATCATGAGGGAGGCCGTATGGCGAAAAAAACTACTTCACGTTCCATCATCCTGACCGGTACCGAACAAACCGATGAGGTCGGTCGTATCCTGCATGCCGGCCCACTTTCGGTTGAACTCGATGGCGGCAATCTGCGTTATCTGCGCTTGAATGGTATCGAGGTATTGCGCGCCATCGCATTTCTGGTGCGTGATGAAAACTGGGGTACCTACGTGCCCGCGATCAGCGATATGACCGTAAGCCAGCGTGATGATGGCTTCTCTGTCGCTTATGAGGCGATCTGTAGCCGGGCAGGTCAAAGCATCAGTTATGCCGCGCGTATCGAGGGCAGGGCTGACGGGTCACTTGATTTTCATGCCTTGGGCATGCCGCAGACCGATTTTCTCACGGCGCGTACGGGTTTTGTCGTGTTGCACCCGCTTGACGGGGTGGTAGGTCATCAGCTCAAGGTTGAGCATGTCGATGGCAGCATTACCCAGAGCGAATTTCCCGAGCAAGTCAACCCTGACTGCCCATTTCGTAATATTCGCACGCTCTCGCACGAAGTCCAGCCCGGGTTGTGGGTGCAGGTGACGATGGAAGGTGATGCCTATGAAATGGAGGATCATCGCAACTGGACCGATGCCTCATTCAAGACCTACATACGTCCATTGTCCAAACCGTGGCCCTACACCCTTGCTCAAGGTGAGCTTATCGAGCAATCCGTGACGTTTTCGTTCAAGGGTCCACTGCCAAAAGCGGGCGATCTGGGAGGCACGCAAAGCAACCTTATCAAAGTAGGATCGGCCGGCACAGAGCGCATTCCGCCCATTGGCCTGGGCGTTCCACCAGAGGAGGTCGATGCGGCACTGGCGAAGACTGATCTGATGAAACTACTGGCCCCTAAATTCCTTGCCTGCGCTTATGATCCTCGATTGCATCATGGTGTTGAATTACTTCGAAAATATCGAGACATTGCATCGCACATCAATGCTGAAGTAATGCTCGAAGTCGTGGTGCAGAGTGTCAATGAATACGAAAACGAATTGATGGGCGTCGCCGCACAAGTTCGTCAGGCGGGTTTGAAGCTCGAGTCCGTGGCCGTGTGTCCGGTGGGTCACCTCAAGGCCGTTCTACCAGGAGGGATTTATCCTCCCGCTCCGGAGCTCGATGACTTGTACCGCGCAGCGCGCGCTGCCTTCCCTGAGATTCGTCTGGGCGGCGGTATGTTTTCTTTTTTCACTGAGCTCAATCGCAAGCGGCCTCCATCGCAGCTGCTCGATTACATCACCAATACGACCAGTCCGATTGTTCACGCCGCAGATGATCGCTCGGTCATGGAGACGCTGGAGGCTTTGCCTTGGCAGATCAAGACTGCCCGACGTTTTTCAAACGGTACGCCACACCGCGTCGGCCCCAGTGGCATTGGAGCGCGTGACAACCCGCATGGGAGCACCTATTCCCAGAACCCCGAGAACGAACGTATTTGTCTGGCCAAAATGGATCCTCGTCAGCGTGGCCTGTTCTCGGCCGCTTGGACCTTGGCCTACGTTGCTGAACTGGTGGCGGGGGGTGTCGATCGCATCAGCATGGCAGCGCCCACTGGCCCGCTTGGTGTCATTTACCGGGGCACCGACTACCATCAGCCGTACTACGATGATTTACCTGAAGCCATCCGAACAACGGCGGTATATCCCGCTTTCCATGTCCTCAGCACACTCAACTGCGCCTCGGGCTCAAAATTACGTCCTTTAAGCATAGCTTCAGCCGACAAGGCGGCCGCCCTCGCATGGGAAAACGTAGAGGGTCGATGGTTGCTGGTGGCGAATCTGACCGCCGCCGAGCAGACCATGAAGCTCAGTGGTGTCAGCACAAAGGCATCCGTAGGGGTGCTTGATGCGGCCAGCTTTGCAGAAGCAAGCTCTGCACCGATATCTTTCAGGGAGCGTAGTCATTGGTTGGCTCCAAGTAGGGACCTGGTGCTCGATGCCTATGCTGTCGCCTGTATTTTCGATCAGTAAAATGTGGTTGTAGTCTTCATCGAATCAGCCTTTGCCTGCCAAAATTTGAACATCATGCGTGTGATAAAAACAAGCAATGACACGCGGTTCCCTGATTGGCCAGGGGAGTGCAGCTATGTTTGAGCAGCTCGAAAAATATAAAAATCCAGCACTACTGCTGAATCAGATCATTCAGACCTTATTTGATCAGGTAAAGTCCAACAAAACCATTGCGCATTATTTTGTTAACGTGTCGCTTGATTCATTATTAAAAGACGTTCTGCAATTTAGTGTGTTTGTTACTTTACAGCCAGATAGCGTCTATCGTGAACCCTTGAATGCCCAAAAAACCTCGATGCCGGAAATTCGAGTCAGTTCTTTCGTGTTCGAAGAGGTGCATAAAGTGCTCGTCGAGGTGATGAGGTCGCATGGGGTTCTCGAGGACGATTTGCCCAGACTTTCTTTTGAGATCCTCGAGATAGTTGAAGAATCACGGGCGCAATTCAGTGACACCGTGATGATGGTCTTGCAGGGAGCAGACGTATCCGCAGAAAGTCTGGTTCAAGTTTTTAGACGTTTCAAATTTCAGGCTGAGGTTCTGAGCAAGAATGAGATAGTCATCACATCAGGACTGGATTCGCCTGTAGGTATAAAAATTCGGTCAAAGGATAAATCGATCGTTTTGATAGGAAAAGCGATATCCATAGAGAATTCTTCACTGGAAGACATAGAGGAAATTGCACGGATATCTCAAGAGCGTTATCCGTTGACCCAAGTACGTGCTGTCGAGAATGATGATGATTGGCCTTTTCTTCTCATGGAAGAAAAATTTCCTTTTGAGCAGGGCATACCACTACGGCTGCTCTTTCGGCTGTTGAAGTCTTTCTCGTTCAAATTTTCGAGGGTAGTCAAGTGTGACACTAGAAAAATTCTCCAGATGAACGTGAGCCGGTGATTAACGCAGTCGCCGTTCCGAAAATGATGCATAAAGTAACGAGTGCGCTGTACCGGACATCATGTGGCGGAGAGTAGCCAGCGATGGTAGAGATGATCGGCGACCAAGCGCATCCGCGGAAGAGCATGGGGGGTTCTCTTTTTTATATTCTCGGACGTCATCACGGCCTCGTGCGGGGGGTCATTTTTAAGTGCGGCATTAATCTCCTTGCTTCCTCCGTCACACCAGTTTTCTATCGTTGTTTCGTCAATTTCGATATGAAACTGCATCCCAATATGCGGGCCCAGAATGAATGCCTGGTTTTCGCAGTAATCGCTGCTGGCTATCCGTGTCGATCCTGCGGGAAGTGTGAATGCTTCTCCATGCCATTGGAAAACGTCAAATCCCTCACGGCGCCCGAACCATTCATTTGCAAGTGATGTGTCTTGAATTTGTATTGCATGCCAGCCGATTTCCTTGCCTTTCGGGCTACGTCCTACGCTACCGCCAAGCGCCTTGCTAATCAATTGGCCACCAAGGCAATGTCCAATCAGAGGTACGTTATTTGATGTGGCATCTTGAATCAATGCCAGCACCGAGGGAATCCAGGGGAGTGGGTCGTTGACGCTCATGGGCCCTCCCATGAGGGCAATTCCACCGAACTGTCGTGAGTCGCTAGGTATGTGTGCGCCGCGGTCGACGCGAATCTCGGTAAATGATTTGCCAGCCAGTGAGATAAACTCTGCGAAGTAGGCTGGACCATCGGCAGCTGCAAAACGTAATATGGCAATCGGTTTCATCTGAAAATACAGAGAATAAAAATAGAGGTATTAAAAAGCTTTGTATATCAATAATTCATATCAAAACCAAAAAGGGCGAGGCTGCAAATGAAGATCAAGGATCTCAAAATTTATGTGCTGAAGAGCGCTTTAGCTGAGCCTTTTGCTTTTTCGCAAGGCTGGGTTCACCAGCGCAGCGCGACGCTGGTTGAAATAATCACGGACGAGGGTATCACGGGCTGGGGAGAGTCATTCGCACAGGGTCTTGAGCCCCCGGAAATCAGTGCCGCAGTCATCGACCATGCGCTTCGTCCGATCGTGATCGGCGCCAATCCGCTGGATGTCGAGGTGCTCTGGCACAGCATGTATCACCAGACTCGGGACTATGGCCGCAAAGGCAGCGTGATTGCAGGAATCAGTGCGGTCGATATTGCCCTTTGGGATATCGTGGGTAAAACGTTTAATGTCCCTATTTGGCGTCTACTAGGAGGGCGATTTCGGGACCAAGTGCAGCCTTACGCCACTGGTTTTTATCGCATTCATGGAAAAGGTGAGGCAGGTCGGCTTGCCGAGGAAGCGCTGCAGCACTATGAAGCGGGGTTCTCAATGATGAAAATAAAGTTGGGCTTCGGCGTTGACGATGATATTCACTGTATGACAGCGATAGGCAAGGCGATTCAGGGGAAATCCATACGCCTCATGATAGACACCAATCATGCCTATGGTCGTGCTGATGCTCTACGACTTGGCCGTGCCCTGGAGGAGCACGACTTGCTCTGGTATGAAGAACCCGTTGTGCCCGAGGATATCGGTGGTTATGTCGAGATGCGTGAAAAACTGAGCATGCCGATTGCGGGCGGAGAGAACGAACACACAATCTACGGTTTTCGCGATTTACTCTCAGCCGGCGCTGTCGATATTGCGCAGCCCGACATAGGTTCTTGTGGAGGTATTTCAGCCGCACGTCATATTATTGCGCTTGCCCAGTCGATGGGCGTGCGCGTCAATCCCCACGTGTGGGGTTCTGCAGTCGCACAGGCAGCCTCGCTGCACGTGATTGCCGCTGTCCCCGTCGCGCATCATTCGATCTTCGCATCCGATCCGGTGCTTGAATATGATCGGTCATCTCATCCATTTCGCAAGGACCTTGTGGCGGAACCACTGACACTCAGCAATGGCTGGATACCAATACAAGATAAACCAGGTCTGGGGATTGAGATCAATCGGGAAATCATCGCTCGCTATAACACCCGCTGAGACGCTCGGAGATTGCTACTTCACCGGCTACTAGGGGAGGCGCTCAAAAACCCCATGGAGGGCGAGCCAGCATCGCTGCGCGACGCCGGAGCCTGCCAAAAAGGCTTGCAGCTATTTCGGGAATGAAGAGCGAATTGTGTGAATCGCCGTAGGCCGCAGGTTGAGTTAGGTTGAGATGACCAATATAATTAATCCAATAATAAAACCAACATCGGAGAATGTCGATGAATGCTATAACGCGCCGTGACTTCCTTCGCTATGCCGGCGGGCTGGGCGCCCTGGGTGTGTCGTGCGGAATGGGACTGGCACACGCAAATACCTCCAAGTCAAAACACGAAACAGGCAAGCCCGTAGACAGCGTCAAAGCGATGGTTTTCGACGTCTTCGGCACGCTTGTCGACTGGCGCACTTGTGTGGCGCGCGAATCCCGCGCAATCCTTGAGCCCTTGGGTTACAAGCTAGACTGGATCACATTTGCCGATGCGTGGCGCGCAGAGTATCAGCCTGGTATGGAAGAGATACGCTCCGGTCGCAAGCCATTCTCGCGACTGGATATAGTGCATCGCGGTATGCTCGATCGTGTGCGCCCCCGCTTTGGACTGGAGTCGCTTGATGAGCCCACGCTACGCAATTTAAATTTGGTCTGGCACCGGCTCGATGCCTGGCCGGGAGTTACCGCAGGCCTGCATCGGCTACGTCGAAAGTTCATGCTTGGACCATGCTCTAACGGCAACATCTCGCTGATGGTAGATCTTGCCCGGCGCAATGAGTTTCCATGGGACGCAATCCTTGGAGCCGAGATCGCGGGAGATTACAAGCCCAAGCCCCGTGTCTATCTCGCTGCTGCAGAGGCGCTTGGCATTGAACCCCATGAGTGCATGATGGTGGCAGCCCACAGCAATGACCTTGAGGCGGCGGCCAAGGTGGGCTTACGTACAGGCTTCGTGGCACAACCAGATGAGTACGGACTCAATACCGGTGAGGCGACACCAACGCTCAAGGTCGATATAGCTGCCTCTTCTTTCCAGGAGTTTGCATTGCGAATGGTGCCATAGAGGCCATATCACAATGCCGCTGGCCGCGTTGGGGCCGCCTTGGCAGCGACCGCGCTGTTTCGCGGCGCTCATTTTGATAGCGCCGCTAAATTACGTAAGATGCGTAGGCCCACGCTATGGCAGCATCGGTACCAGCTTTGCTTATTTCCTTGAGCGCTACCCTTTGCTCAACTGGCCGGCGTTAATTCGTTCTTATTATGAAAACATGTTGCGGATAAGCTGACCCATTCCCTCATCGCGCTTATCATGTGCCTTATGAAAACAACTGCTCAACGATCCCGACTCATCAGGTCCGCCCGCGCGCTTTTATGTGGCGCCATGCTCGCGGCATTACCCGCAGCGGCTGACGTCAAAATTGGCTTCATCACCACCCTATCGACGCCGGCGGGCTATCTTGGCCAGGATGCGCGTGATGGTTTCCTGCTCGCGGTGGACGAAGAAAAAGGCCGGCTCGGCGGCATTGCGGTGCAGGTGGTGGTAGAGGACGACAAGCTGCAACCTGCGGCCGGCAAGCAGATTGCCGAGAAGCTGCTGCAAGGTGAAAAAGTACGTCTTTTCTCGGGGCTGATCTTCTCGAATGTCGCCACTGCCGTGGTACCCGATTTGCTTGCCGCGAATGCAATATTCGTTAGCCCAAACGCGGCGCCGTCGAGCTTTGCCGGAAAGGGCTGCCACAAAAACTATTACGTCGCGAGCTGGCAAAACGATGCATTGCACGCAGCCTCTGGAGCACTGGCACAAGCCAAGGGCTACAAACGCATGGTGCTGCTGGCACCCAACTATCAAGCCGGTAAAGATGCAATCCATGGTTTTAAAACCAAATATCAGGGTGCGGTGCTGGAGGAAATCTATACCAACCTGAACGCAACTGACTTTGCGGCAGAAATGGCCCGTATTCGCTTTCTGAAACCGGATGCGGTGTATCAGTTTCATCCTGGCGGCTCGGGGATTGCCTTCATCAAGCAATATGCGCAGGCTGGTTTGAAAAACACCATTCCGATGGTTGTCCCAATGCCCGGATTGGAGGCGCGTATTTTGGCGGCAGTGGGAGAGGATGCGACTGGCCTGGTCGCCACCTCGCACTGGAACAGCGATTTCGACAATCCGGTCAACAAGGGCTTCGTTGATGCGTTTCGCAGTAAGTACAATCGCGAGCCAACGCCTTATGCGGCGCAAGGCTACGATACGGCCAAACTGATCGCTGCGGCACTCAAGGCAACCGGTGGCAAGATCGATGACACTGAAAAATTTCGTAGCGCCATGCTAAAGGCAGACACCAAACTCAGTCGCGGCAATTTTAAATTTGGCCAAAATCAGCATCCTATTCATGACTGGTATCAGATCTCTGCCGTCAAAGGGTCGGACGGAAAATTATTCCTGAAGACCGGACCCAAAATTCTCAGTGATGAGGGCGATCCCTACGCGCAAGAGTGCAAGCTCTAGGATATGTCGCTCGAATTGCTGATTGAGCAAGGCATCAACGGCCTGCAGCTGGGACTCACGCTCTATCTTCTGGCAGCCGGGCTAACGCTGATTTTTGGCGTGATGGGCATTTTGAACCTGGCTCATGGCTCGATGTACATGGTCGGCGCGTATGCTGCTGCCAGCATCGCTGAATTGACACAATCATTTTTTGTGGCCGTGTTGGGTGGCGCTTTGGTGGCGAGCCTGTTTGGTTTACTGCTCGAACGCGTGATCATTCGTCGTCTGTATCATCGCGAACACCTAGATCAAGTATTGGCCACGTTTGGTGTCCTGTTGTTTACCAATGAAGCGGTAGCAATTTTATTTGGACGCAGCCCCGTGTTCATGCAGGTACCCAGTTGGGCGGCCGGACACATCGAGATCCTGCCCGGTCTGCCTTATCCGCAGTACCGTGTGTTGATTATGGCAGCGGCTGTCCTGATCAGTATCCTGCTATGGCAACTGATCGCTCTTTCCAGAGTCGGCATGCAGGTACGGGCAGGCGCCACCCATCGAGAAATCGTGGGCGCACTCGGCGTGAATATTGGTAAGCTTTACACCATCGTGTTTGGCGTGGGTGCTTCGCTGTGCGGTGTGGCAGGCGCATTGATCAGTCCGCTGCGCAGCGTACAAATCGGCATGGGTGAAGACGTTCTGATCCTTACGTTTGTGGTAATCGTAATTGGTGGAATTGGTTCACTCAGAGGAGCCTTCGTTGGTGCAATGCTGGTGGGATTGATAGATACGTTGAGTCGCGCCGTGCTAGGCCCGATGATCACTTCATCCTTTGCCGGAAGCAGTGGTGCGGCGTTTGCAGCTGCGCTGTCTTCGATTATGGTGTATCTGGCCATGATACTGGTGCTACTGATACGGCCCAGCGGATTATTTCCCGCCACCGGAATGCGCAGCTAGCCATGTCTGTTCAAGCTCCAAATCGTGCGCGTTATATCGTATTCAGTATTTGGCTAGCGCTCGCAGTAGTTCCATGGGTGGCAGATGCAATGGGCCAAGCTTACTGGATCAACATTCTGACTCGCGCCCTGATTTTAGGGCTGGTTGCCATGAGTCTGAATCTGATCATGGGCTATGGCGGCATGGTAAGTCTGGGCCATGCAGCTTATTTTGGTGTTGGTGGGTACTGTGTGGCCTTGATTGCCTTTCACACGGCGCAGGCGATACCAATCCTCGGCTGGACCGGCAGCAATGAGGCATTGGTCGTGTGGCCAATCGCGATGTTGTTTACCGGCTTGCTAGCTTTCCTGCTGGGCATACTGTGCCTGCGTACCCAAGGTGTGTATTTCATCATGATCACGCTGGCGTTTTGTCAGATGCTATTTTTTATCGTGATCTCGCTGAAATACTACGGCGGTGATGACGGGCTCATCATGAACCAGCGAAATCTGTTCGCGGGTAGACCGCTGAATGATCCCGCCACCCTCTACTATGTGTGCTTTGTCATATTGCTGGCTGCCTTCGCAGTGTTATCGAAACTGACAGCCTCATCGTTTGGGCGTGCTCTACAGGCCAGCAAAATCAATCCACGTCGTACCTTGTCGCTTGGCATTCCGGTTAAACAAGTACAACTCACGGCTTTTGTAATCGCTGGTGTGCTGGCCGGGCTGGGTGGCGCTCTCTGGGTAAACCAAATGCGCATCGCTTCACCCGATATGCTGAGCTGGGTTCGCTCCGGTGAGTTCATCATGATGGTGATTTTGGGTGGCCTTGGAAGCCACTTAGGCGCCATCGCTGGTGCGATCGTCTTGGTGATCCTCGAGACCTGGTTGGCAGGTATGACAGAACACTGGATGCTACTGCTTGGTGCTATTTTGGTACTGACCGTGCTGTTCATCAAAAAAGGTCTGTTTGTTCGCTTGGCAGGTCGGGTGTGATGAATATGACACCGCTGATTCAGCTTGAAGGTTTGACTAAGCAATTCGGTGCGCTGCTTGCAACCGATGCAGTTTCACTGACATTTTTAAAGAACCAGACCCATGCGATTATTGGTCCGAATGGCGCGGGTAAATCCACGCTGATCAATTTGATCACTGGCGATCTCAAACCAGATGCCGGTCGCATCCTGCTCGCTCGAGAAGACATTACCTCGCTTGACGTCCCCAGCCGTTGCCTGAAGGGTCTGGCGCGATCTTTCCAGATCACCGAGCTGATTACCGGTTTTACAGCGTTACAGAATGTCTGTCTCGCGGTTCAAGGACGACTCAGAAAATCATTCAGTTTTTTCACGCCCGCGGATGAAAACCACGACCTGCTTGAGCCTGCCGCTGAGTCGCTCGCTCAAGTGGGACTCTCTCATCGTGCTGCTGATCTTGTCGAAACACTCTCGCACGGAGAAAAGCGCCAACTCGAAATCGCGATGGCGCTCGCACTGCAACCCAGTATCCTCTTGCTGGATGAGCCGATGGCCGGCATGGGTGAAGAGGAAACTCGCGCTATGGTGGCGCTGCTGCAAAGTCTGAAACCCCAGTACACCCTCATTTTAGTAGAGCACGATATGCCTGCCGTATTTGCATTAGCTGATCAGATCACCGTTTTGAATGCTGGTGGTGTGCTTGCTACCGGGTTGCCAGAAATAGTTCGCAATGATCCCGCCGTACAGCGAGCCTATCTGGGGGGTGATTTATGACTGTCAGCGCTACAGAAAAAACACTCAGCGTTGCGCAAAGTTTTGATAACGCAGTGCCACTGCTTGAAGTACGTGGATTATGCGCTGGCTACGATACTGCTAGCCAAGTGCTGTTTGATCTCTCATTCTCAATCAAGGCAGGGCAGGTCACTACTCTGCTCGGTCGTAATGGTATGGGTAAAACCACCACCATTCGCTGCCTGCTGGGGCTGCTCTCACCGACTCGTGGTGAAGTGTTCTTCGCTGGTAGACCGATCAAAGGACTGCCAGCACACGCAGTGGCGCAGCGAGGGATGGGCTTGGTGCCTGAGGGACGGCAAATCTTTCCTCGATTGAGTGTTGAAGAGAATTTGCTGGTCGCCGCTCGGCATGGTCAAAGCCCACAGGATTGGACATTGGATCGGGTGTACCAATTATTTCCAAGACTACAGGAGCGTCGACAGCACGGCGGCACGCAATTGTCAGGCGGCGAGCAGCAAATGCTCGCCATCGCGCGAGCGCTGATGACCAATCCCCAGCTACTAATTCTGGACGAAGCTACCGAGGGGCTGGCCCCGTTGATTCGACAGCAAATATGGTCCGCGCTTGCCGAGCTTAAATCACGCGGGATGGCGATTTTAATCGTCGATAAAAACCTGGAGGCACTCGCATCTCTCGCTGATCAGCATGTGGTGTTGCAAAAGGGTCGCCTGGTTTGGTCAGGTGACGCCGCAGCGTTTCAGGCACGGCGGGCGGTCGTTCAGGGGCTCATTAGTATTTAGGCTCTTTCAAAATGAGCAGCGCGATCGCTGCAGCGGAAATGGCCGTCAGGGTGTCAAAGGTAGTGGGCGGCTCGCCTGAAAGCTGGCTGCGAATGCAAGAGGCGTTGGATATTAGGCAGGCTGAGATGAAGTTCAAAGAGAAGCCATCGATTGCACCCACTGCTTTAGCATGAGTTGACGAAAACGCTCGAAAACGAAAAAGCCCGAAAACTTTCGTATGCGGGCTTTTGAATTTTGGCTCCCCGACCTGGACTCGAACCAGGGGTCTGCGGATTAACAGCGTCGATGGCTAGAAAATTTCCCTTACATTTCAATGAAATAACGCAGATCTTTTTGGGCGTGCAATAGAACGTGTAATTCAGCGTTACGTTTTATTTGCGAAGGCTTTGTAGCTGTTCCTGAAGGTCTGGAAGGTGTTTGTTAATGGTTTTCCAGAGAATTTCCAGATCAACTTTGAAGTAACCATGGGCTAGGGCATTACGCATCTCATAAGCATCAGCCGGCGTTTGCGGCATCTTCTTCAGTATTGAAGGTGCTAGGGTTTACATTGATCTTGGTTTCTTCTGCCTCAGCATCTGAATCTCTCTGGACGATGAGCCGTGCTGAGAATCTTCCATCGGCAAGAGGTAATGGAGTGCAAATAAGTCGGTATCCTTTATAAATTTCAGACCATTCTTTCATGCTGACCTCGTGTTTGTAAATGGAGGATATTGTTCACTGGCATTGGCACCAGTTTTGGGAAGATCGTTCGATTGTCGCCGAGCATGGCCTTGTGAGATACTGTACAAAAACACAGTATATGTCGAGACATGCAACCCATTCCCATCCAAACCGTTCCCGTTCCTCTGCAGGGCTTTATCGCCTGTATTCATGCGGGTTTTCCGTCGCCCGCGGCTGATTGGCGGGAGGTGTGATTTGAACTATGTATTGACATGTACGGACAAATGTCGTACATTCCTCTAAGTCATAAGTCTATCCCAGTGAGGTTGCAAATGCTTAATTCGACTGAAACCCAAGACAAGACGCGCAATGCGCGCCTAGAGGCACGCGTATCTAGTGACCAAAAGGATTTTTTTCAGCGAGCCGCCACCCTAACGGGGCGAACCTTAAGTGAACTCGTCATCGACAGCACCCAGGAAGCTGCGGCAAAGATAGTGCAAGAGCACGAAGTCATCCGCTTGTCCCGTCAGGAACAGGTCGCTTTCGTCAACGCTTTGCTTAACCCAGCCGAACCAGGCGCACGCATCAAGAGTGCAGTACAGAAATATCGTCAGAAGGCGGGGCTGTGATTGGCGCTCATACTTGTTCCGGAAAACGTCAGTCCCCTTGAAAAGGCACATGACCGCAAATCTTTCGATTGCGGCAATGAAGACCTTAATCGCTATTTGCGCGAACAGGCGAGGCAAGATGCCGAAAAGCGCGTCGCCGCACCGTTCGTGCTCACACAGCCAGACAGTTCCGTGGTGCTCGGTTTTTATACTCTCTCAGCCTCCATCATACCGGTTGATGAACTGCCACAAGAACTGATGAAGAAGCTGCCACGTTATGGGCAATTGCCTGTAACGCTGCTCGGTAGGTTAGCAGTGGATCGCTCGGTCGGAGGTCAGGGTGTCGGGGAGTTTCTGCTCGTAGATGCTCTACGCCGTAGCCTAGAGTCAGCGCAGCAGATCGCAGCTATGGCAGTGGTCGTGGATGCGAAGGACGAGCGTGCCGAAAGCTTTTATCGGCATTTTGATTTTCAGCAGTTCCAGCAAACTCCCTTGCGTCTGTTCCTTCCTATGGGGCAGATCGGCAAACTGTTCGTCTAGCAGCTTCGCATAAGCTGAGCCAGACTTAGGGACGACTGAGCCATTCATTGGTGCTCAGAGAGTGGCTATTGGCACGAAATCAGACATACCAAATGCTGTCACGCTCGACAGGCTTTGTAAAAAACCGAGCTCATCAACGTCAGTTACATGACGTTCAATACGCTTAATGGCGGAAAGTATATGATCCAGGTAGTCAGGCACTCGCAGGGCCTTGCTCATACAGGAACCGCTTCCGCCATGACAATATGTCGAAAACTGTCTGGTAGTCCGTTAGGGGTCAAAACATCTACTTTCACACCCAGAATCGCTTCGAGCTCGACCTGAATTTCCGCTACATCCATTAATGATGTTTTGGAAGTTGGATCAATCAAGATTTTGAAAAGCCATCAACGCTGCACGCGCCGCGTCAAACATGGTGTAGTAGGCGCGATTGCATGCGCCATCAGCATCACCTGAGTGTAGCAGCAACTTCGCCGATGACAAGGCTATGTTG